>DALYIW010000196.1:0-16672 GCA_031970155.1 Coleofasciculaceae cyanobacterium CTOTU46601
GCAGGAACAGGAAAAACAGTGGACTGAGCGTGAAAAAGCGATCGCACAACGAGAAAAGCAGTTTGAAGAGTTGAAAACCAAAGTAGAAGCTTTCGAGAAGGAAAAGGAAGCAGCAATCAAGAAAGCCAAAGAAGAAGGCAAAGGTATTGCTAACTATCAGGTAAAAGTAAAAGCTGATTTACAGAGCAAGGAACTAGAAGGAAACAAGCGTTTCTATGAATTGAGGATTCAGTCCCTAGAACAGACTATTCAAAATCAGGAAACACGAATTCAAAATCTCTCGAAACAATTAGATGGGGCATTGAAACAAGTACAGGATTTAGCCGTCAAAGCCATCGAGGGTGCTGCCAATCTCAGTTCTTCTCAGGCATTTAAAGAAATCGCACTAGAACAAGCAAAAACGCAAATGAAAAACAAGTAACTAAGAAAGGATAAGGGATGAGGGATGAGGGATGAGGGATGAGGGATGAGGGATGAAAAGTCTTTGGGTACAAGCTCCCAAATTTATTTATGAAGAAAAAAAGAAATCTTCATTATTTCAAGCACCATTATTTATTGATGGGGCTATTCATCCTTCATCCTTCCTAGTGACAGGTTGATCGGCTGGCAGGCTAAGTGTTTTAAATCTTCCAACTTTCAATGTTCTAACCTTCAACCTGCCACCCTTCAACCCTTTAATTGTCATACCCATTGGCAATTGCTCTCGTGCAGCACCAATTACTAGGTAGTGCAGAAGGCCATCCCATCCGTACCGCCTCTGGACAGATAGTATGAATTGTCAACTGGCAGTCAATCATTTGTAATCCAGATTTTTCTACTTGCTTCATGCCTTGCTTCAAAATGGAGTCATTTTTGAACTCCATCGTCCGGTTACACTGGATGCAAACTAGATGGTGATGATGATTTGGGAAAGGCTGATTGAGTTCATAATGTTTATGCCCTTCTGCTAACTCTAGTTCTCGTAGAATGCCCATCCGTGCCATTAACTTAACACTTCGATATATTGTAGATAGACTGATGGGTTCCCCACGCTGCTGCAAAAGCTCGTGAAGTTCCTCGGCACTTAAATGGTGTCCTCTGGGAAGATTTTGAAAGACGTGCAAAATCGTTTCCCGCTGCGGCGTCAAGCGCCAACCCCTAGAGTTGAGTTCGGCTTTGAGTGAAGCGGCTGTGTAAGGAGCCATAGTAACCCTCTCAAAAAAAACTCGTTATTGACAATCTTAGTTACTTGCCTGTCTCATTTGCAACAAAATATATTAATTGAGAATTACTCTCAGGCTTTTATTGAGAAATGTTGATATTGAGAAGTGTTGAGAAGTTGACAGTGGTCTTAATGACTCAGAGATTCTTCTTAGAATGGTATTAACGATTGTCGAGTTATCCAAGTTAAGCCGCAGCATATTTGGCATAATATCGTACCTCAAATGACTAGCAACAGCATTTGATTCAAAAAGCGGCAAACCCTTCTACTGAGCTTCGCTGGCATCGATACAGCAGGACTGTTTTCAAGGTCAGCAGGCTGTCACTACTCATTCAGTAACACGTTTATATGTCCAAATCTGACTCCTATCTGAGATGTTCTTTTTGCGGTAAGTCCTCTGAACAGGTACGCAAATTGATTGCTGGGCCTGGCGTCTACATCTGTGATGAATGTGTGGAACTGTGCAACGAGATCTTAGATGAGGAACTGCTTACCTCCTCAAATGACACGGCAATTCAACCACCCCTTCCTTCTGAGCAACCCCAGCGGCCATCAATCTCTGCCAATTATCGTGCTTGGAATCAAATTCTAAAGCCTACCGAAATCAAGCAAGCTTTGGATAATTACGTCATCGGTCAACACCAAGCCAAAAAAGTCCTCTCCGTTGCTGTTTACAATCATTACAAACGCCTCAGCGTTGACCATGCTAGTAGCAGCAAAAGTAGCTTGGATGAGAGCGTGAAGCTTTCTAAGTCCAACATCCTTTTGATTGGTCCAACAGGCTGCGGCAAGACACTTTTGGCTCAAAGCCTAGCCACTCAGTTGGATGTACCCTTTGCGGTCGCTGATGCCACAACCCTTACAGAAGCAGGTTATGTTGGGGATGACGTAGAAAATATCTTACTGCGACTGCTGCAAGTTGCTGACTTCGATGTTGAGGCGGCTGAACGCGGCATTATCTATATTGACGAAATTGATAAGATTGCTCGTAAAAGCGAAAATCCGTCAATTACGCGAGATGTTTCCGGTGAAGGCGTTCAACAAGCTCTACTGAAAATATTAGAAGGTACGGTGGTGAACGTGCCTCCTCAAGGGGGACGTAAGCACCCTTATCAAGAATGCATTCAAATTGACACCAGTAATATTCTCTTCATCTGTGGCGGGGCTTTTGTTGGTTTAGATAAAGCTGTAGAGCAACGAGTAGGAAAGCGATCGCTAGGTTTTGTTCAACCAGGTGAGACGCGATCCTCCCAAAGGGAAGGAGCGTTGCCATTGCCACAACATCCCACAACAGACCTCCTCAAACACCTAGAGCCAGAAGATTTAGTAAAATTTGGTGTAATTCCGGAGATGATTGGGCGGCTGCCTGTAATCACTGCCGTGGATGCTCTGGATGAAGAAACATTGATGCTGATCTTGACACAGCCACGCAATGCTTTAGTGAAGCAGTATCAAAAGTTGCTCAAGATGGACAATATCCGCCTGGAGTTTCATAGCGATGCTCTTAAGGCGATCGCTCAAGAAGCGTTTCGACGGAAAACTGGAGCAAGAGCCTTGCGAAGCATTCTAGAAGAGCTGATGCTGGAGGTAATGTACGAATTGCCCTCCCGCAAAGATATCACTCGTTGCACGATTACGCGAGAGATGGTAGAGAAACGCTCCACGGCTGAACTGCTGGTGCATCCCTCCTGGCTACTCAAATCAGAATCCGCCTAATAGCAAATAGAGTGATGAGTGTTGAGTTTCAACAATTCTTAATTAGAAACTCAACACTGTACCTACAGAGGGCGGGAGTTTGACACACCTGGCGTATGTCGAAAGCTAGCAATCAGCAAGCAGACAATGCCGACGTTAATAAATACATCAGCCAGATTAAACACAGCAAAATTAATCAGGCGAAAATCCAGAAAATCCACAACGCAAGTTAAAACCTTACCGTCTACGATGCAAGTGTTGAAGAAACGGTCAATACCATTGCCTAATGCTCCTCCCAAAATAAAGCCATAGCCCAGCTGCTCAAAAGTCTTGAGTGCCGGACCAAACCAAGCCATTGCCATTAAACCAATGCTAACTGCCAAAGATAACCAACGTAACCAACCTTGGCCTTGAAAGAAACTAAAAGCCGCGCCCGTATTTGTTACATAGGTAAAGTGAAAGACGCCAGGCCATAAAGGTAACGTTTCCTTCAACTCAAAATTTTGCACAACTAAATATTTGGTCAGCTGATCTAAAATCAAACTGACAACGGCAGTAACCCAGAAGAGTCGGTTTTTCAGGCGCATGGTAATCCGTCATTGGTCAAGGAGTTGAAACTTAGAAGTTGAAAGTTAGAAGATTGAAAATTGGGCGAGTTAAGAAATAGAGCTATGCCCTGATGGGAGAGTTAAGTTTTCTGAAGTTGACACTCTCCACCCTATAAATGCGGAGATTCTTGGTTCGTAGACTCGCCGTTAAACGACAGGATTACTCCAACCGCCCAAGAGGGCAAATCTCCCCAAGCGTAGGTTCCCGTGTGCCCCACGGTACACAGTGCTAATTTCAGGATGTTGATAGCTGCATTCACATCCCTATCTTCAGTGAATCCACAATGCGGACAAACATGGGTTCTGGTTGATAGAGACTTTTTCACAATATGCCCACAGCTAGAGCAATTCTGGCTTGTCTTGTGGGGAGGTACAGCAATAGTCACCTTCCCATATTTAAAGCCAAAATATTCTAGCCACTGACGGAATGTTGACCATCCAGCATCACTGATGGATTTAGCAAGACGCCGATTTCTTACTAGCCCTTTCACATTTAGGTCTTCATAGGCGACCAAATCGTTAGATTGGATGACGGAGTACGCTACTCGCTTGCAGTACTCTTTTCGCTGCCGACTTATTCCTAAATGCTTCCGTGCATATCGGTTTCTCGCTTTGTGGTAGTTTTTCGACTGCACTTGGGCACCACGCTTGAACTTTTTAGATTTCTTGCGGTTGGCTCGGTTTAGCTGCTTCTCTGACTTCCTGTAAAACTGAGGACAAGGCTCTGTATTCCCTTCATTGTCGGCAATAAAGAACTTTAACCCTAAGTCCAGTCCTACCATTTTTCCTGTCAGATTGGATTCAACCCTAACTTTCGCATCAATAGCGAATTGAGCGTAGTACCCATCAGCCCTACGGACTAATCGGACTCGCTTAATCTGCTTGATGTCGTAGTAATTAAGGTCATAGGTTCCTTTAAGTTTAAGGGTTCCTATATTTTTTCCATCCCTAAACGTGATAGCTTTTCGATTGGGTGAAAGCTTCCATCCGCTAGTTTTATATTCAACTGAGCGGCAGGAACGCTTGAACTTTGGAAAGCCTTTCTTACCCTTTACTTTCTTCCTGCAGTTATCAAAGAACCGACTGATAGCACTCCAAGTTCGTTCAGCCGCAGACTGTCTAGCCATTGAGTTAAGTTCACAAGCAAAAGGGAATTCTGCTGCCAGTACGGCGCAATACTTGTTGAGGTCATATTGTCGCAATCCCATATTCTCCATCCAGTACCTTAAACATTTATTCTGGATGAACTGGGAAGTGCGAATAGCCTCATCTATTGCTCGATACTGAGCAACATTACCCTTAACTTTGAACTCGTAGATTATCATGGGTTCGACCTTACCACCCGGAATCTTATATTATCACCCCATACATAAGGTTTCTCTGAAGTTTTACGGCTTCGTTGTTCAATAAGGCGGGTCACCTCCGTCCCTACGGCGACCCGCCTTATATCCAGGCCTCATAAAGGCCTGGATATAAGGCGTTTTCCGATAACTTTCAACTTGCAACCTTTGTTCACTAAAGGACAAAAAATTAATAAAACATCAGTTGCCGTAGGGCAAAAGCTAAAACTGTAACAGCACAGACAACGACCAGTTGACCTGGCAGAGGATAAATCGAGTATTTCATAATTGCCTGCATTAAGCTCATGCCACCGAGGGTAGACCAGTTGAGGATGTGGAAAATAATCAAATAGCCTAAGCCGTAGATATGGATGGTGAGCAAACCACAAATACCGCTAAAGGCCAAAGACTCGACGCGCGGCGGCATCCGAAATGCCGGAAAACCGCAAACCCAGGCACCGCCGATAAAGCCTAGTAAGTAGCCAAAACTAGGCTCTTTCAAATAACTGATACCGCCGCCTTGGGTAAAAACGGGAAGATTCAAACCCAAAACAACATAAGCAATTTGAGAAAGAGCAGCAGCATTTTTGCCGCCTAAACAACCAACCAGGAGTACAGCACCGATTTGAAAGGTAACGCCAAGCGAGACCGTATGAATACCTTGAACAGACCAATCCCAGGGTGGATTAGTCACGAAGGCTTCCACGAAGGTGCCACCGATGGTCAGGAGTAAGCCAATTAATGCCCACAGAAGTTCATTGGGAACAGACACAGCTAACTAGAGCGTCGGAGTCAAAAAGTAAACGCTAGAAGCCAATTATTGTATCGCCAAAGGTTGGCTCTGCCAGGAGCAGCTGGAAAAACTTGACAAATTGGATTGGCTGAGAGTATTGTCGATTGGTTTTGATTTTTTCTTGACCAGCATCATAGTCCGATTTTCCGAAAGATTTTTGGTGAAATAAACTGAAAGCATTATTTAATTTGGGTTTAGCAGATTTCTTGCCGTGAAACATCACTAAGTTACTAATAGTTGGCTAACATCTCAAGAGCAAATCATTAAAACATTCTGTAAAAATGAAAAAATTATAAAAAATAGCCTAGTCTCAGCAAAAATTCAGCCAGTCACTCCCTTCTTCTATGTATAAAGCCTGAGGGAAGCTTAACTTTTTCCTACTAGCTTAGCTAGAGGGGAAAAGTCGAGGTTTCTTAATCTTCTCTTTACGTCTAAATGCTATCGTTTTATACGTTTACTTAATACATGTAATAAAACATTAGATAGCGATGCTTTTTCGCAGCAATTTAACCCGTCCTACTCGTCTGGCTGCCTCCGTTTCTGTCGTGGCTTTGACACTCAGCTTAGCCGCTTGCGGTGGACAGCAAGCTTCAAACAACACTGGCAGTACTGGCACAGAGGGTTCTCCTGCTGGTACATCTGCTCCTGGCTCAGATAGACTAGCTCTCAAAGGAGACGTAGGGTTAGTCGGTGCCGGAGCATCGTTCCCAGCTCCTCTATATCAGCGCTGGTTTGCTGATTTAGCCAAGGAGTTTCCCCGAGTCCGCATCAACTATCAGTCAGTAGGTAGTGGTGCTGGAGTCGAGCAATTTACAGCGGGTACCGTAGATTTTGGCGCTAGCGACACCGCCATGAAGGATGAAGAAATCCAGAAGGTGGGAGATGCCAAAGGAGGAGTGCTGATGCTGCCAATGACAGCAGGTAGCATTGTACTAGCCTACAACCTTCCAGAGGTTACAGGCGAACTGAAGCTACCTCGGCAAGTGTATACAGATATCCTCCTCGGAAAAATCAAGAAGTGGAATGACCCCGCGATCGCCAAAGCTAACGAAGGCGTCCAACTGCCAGACCAGAATATCACGGTGGTACACCGTTCTGATGGAAGTGGTACCACAGGGGTCTTTACGAAACATCTCAGTGCCATCAGCCCAGAATGGAAGAGTAAGGTAGGAGACGGCAAAACTGTGCAGTGGCCTACGGGCGTCGGTGCCAAGGGAAATGAAGGCGTTACTGCCCAAATTCAACAGACCAAAGGAGCAATTGGTTATGTTGAGTACGGTTACGCTAAGAACAATAATCTGAAGTTTGCCTCTTTAGAAAACAAAGGAGGCAAGTTTATTACACCTAACGATGAGTCAGCCTCGAAAACCCTGGAAGCCGTGCAACTGCCTGAAAATTTCCGGGCTTTTATTACCGATCCAGAAGGACCTGATTCTTATCCCATCGTTACTTACACGTGGATGCTACTGCATAAAAATTATCCTGATGCGGACAAAGCCAAAGCCATGGAGGCCATGGTTGAGTATGGTTTAACTGAGGGTCAAAAAGTTGCCCCCACCCTAGGTTACGTTCCTCTACCTAAAAACGTTGTAGAGAAAGTTGCAGCTGCCGCCGATCAAATCAGCGCAGATTACAAGATTGACGTCACTAAGTAGCAAAACAGGAAACGTTGAATCTAGTAGTCCACCACATTTATTGGGATGATTAATTGAATCTCTGTAATGTCTGACAGAAGATCAATTCACAAATTATTCACATATCGATATTAAATTGGTGGGGTACTAGGTCAATGGCAATAGTCAAGAGCTATTTTCAGCGCGTGAAGCGGTGCCTACTCCAACAAAGCCGTTAGTAGCCCTTCCTGCCAAAAGCGGTACGGTTAAGCGAAACAACAATCCGCAACATGACGCTAGAGTAACTTGCATTGTTGCTCTTAGTAGTGGAAACCAGCAGAGCTAACGGTTCGCTCCTAACTTCTTTTCTACAGGTCTGTTCAGTAAAATCCATCATGACTACACAAGCGAGAAATGCTCAAGTAGGGTTTCAACCTCGATCCAGTACAGAAAAATCGCTGGATAGCGGCTTTTTGTGGCTAACTCGCATCTTGGCATTGGCAGTTGCGGCTCTTTTGATCTTCATCGCGATCGCGGTTGCCATGAGGGCAATGCCTGCCATCCAGAAATTTGGGATAGGGTTTCTCACTTCCAGTGCCTGGAATCCGGTTAAAGATGACTATGGGGCGTTCCCCATGATCTATGGCACAATTGTCAGCGCGGCATTTGCTTTAGTTCTGGCAGTACCACTAGGCGTCGGGACGGCTGTGTTTTTAAGCGAAGATTTTCTGCCACTATCCGTTCGGACACCGTTAGTATTCATGGTGGAACTTTTGGCAGCTATTCCTAGTGTTGTGTATGGGATATGGGGCATTTTTGTTCTAATTCCCTTCCTCACGCCACTACAGCAGTGGCTTAACAGTACTTTGGGTTGGCTACCAATCTTTAGCACACCTCCAAGTGGCCCAGGCATGTTCCCCGCTGGCATAATCTTAACAGTAATGATATTGCCCATCATCACGGCAATCTCTCGTGATTCCCTAGCTTCCCTTCCTCCTGAGCTTCGGCAAGCCTCTTTGGGTTTGGGAGCAACGCGCTGGGAAACGCTGTTCAGGGTGCTCATACCAGCTGCTTTCTCTGGCATTGTAGGTGCAGTAATGCTTGCACTCGGTCGTGCCATGGGAGAAACAATGGCTGTCACCATGCTCATTGGTAATTCCAATCAATTTAGTCCTTCACTACTAGCACCAGCCAATACGATCGCTTCCTTGCTGGCTAATCAATTTGCCGAAGCTTCTGGTTTGCAAGTCGCCGCTTTGATGTACGCAGGACTCGTCTTGTTTTTCATCACACTGATTGTGAATGTCTTTGCCGAGTTAATTGTTCGCCAAGTCAAGAAATTCTAAATGAAAAGTTTTTGAGTCTTGAAGTTAGGCACCATGATCTGCACTCACAACTCGTGGCGAAATGAAAATCTTTCTTCCCCGACTCCCGACTCCCGACTCCCGACTCCCTATTGTCAGATTAGAAAGTTTTAACTTAGAGGCGTCATCAGTTCTGAGTTTTTTTATCGTAATGCCGTGTAAAGTCTTACCCCATGTCAACTAGCACCCAGGATCGAAATTCTTTTGGCTCCCCCGCAGGCAGTATGACTCGCTCTACCAATGCGCGATCGCTATTCGAGATTGTCATGACAATCTTAGCGGGTGCCTGTCTAGTTATTGCCCTCATACCTTTATTTGCCGTAATTTTCTATGTGATCAGTAAAGGCATTAACCGCCTGAACTTGGACTTATTTACCCAGCTGCCTCCACCTCCTGGTTTAGACAAAGGTGGTATCGCTAATGCAATTATCGGCACACTAATGACGGTAGGAATCGGAACTCTGATCAGCGTTCCTTTTGGTGTCTTAGCGGCCGTTTATTTATCAGAATTTAGTTCTGGCAAAATTGCTTACTGGGTTCGCTTTGCTACAAACGTACTCGCTGGCGTTCCTTCAATTATTGCTGGGATATTTGCCTACGGAGTAATCGTAGTAGCAATGGGAGGCTTCTCAGCAGTGGCGGGAGGCATAGCGCTTTCTGTACTCATGTTGCCAACGATTGTACGAACTACCGACGAGGCGCTAAGGATAGTCCCACAAGAGATGAGATGGGCATCTGTAGGGCTAGGGGCTTCTGATTATCAAACGGTGTTACAGGTTGTGCTTCCCGCCGCCATACCTGCCATTATTACAGGTGTTACTTTGGCGATCGCTCGCGCTGCTGGAGAAACAGCACCTTTAATTTTCACGGCTCTCAATTCACCCTTCTGGCCGCAAGGATTCTTTAAGCCAACACCCAGCCTTGCTGTTTTAGTCTACAACTTTGCCGGAGTTCCCTTTAAACCTCTACAAGAGTTAGCTTGGGCAGCCTCCCTAATTTTGGTCATCATGATCCTACTGACCAGCATACTCGCTCGGTGGGCAACCAGCAAAATCACTTATTAAGGAAACTTTAGGCGAGAAAGTTGTGGCACAAGAAGTATTAAGGAGTTAGAACTCATGAAGTAATTACAGTAATTTATCAATATTAATAGTTATCAGGTTGAGCAAATTGGAGTAAATAATCTTTGAAATAGAACTAGCTGTATCCCAAGTTTTAAGCTCTAATTAATCTACTGAAGAGAAGAAATAACTTAGTTTTCTTCCACAATCCTAAAGCTAGTCTATCGGTCATTTTCCTGAATAATTGTTGTCGGTAATCAGTTTTTTTAGCTTATTGGACAACAGCGAGGAAAACCAAGAGTCCCTCAAAACTTAAACTTAAAATCCAGGCTGGATACTTTATGGCTTCTAATCGACAAACGGCTAGTTTCAACCATCAAATGGCTAATCAAACTGAAACCGTTCTGCGGACTGAAAACCTTGATATTTACTACGGCAGTTTTTTGGCTGTTCAAGGGGTTTCCCTGCAAATTCCTAAAAACCGCGTTACAGCTTTTATCGGTCCTTCCGGTTGTGGCAAAAGTACATTGCTTCGGTGCTTTAATCGCCTCAACGATTTAATCAATGGATTTCACGTCAATGGAAAAGCTTATTACTATAACCAAGATCTCTACGATTCCAGCATCGATCCAGTAGAAGTGCGGCGGCGGATTGGCATGGTCTTTCAGAAGCCCAATCCCTTCCCAAAATCGATTTATGACAATATTGCCTATGGTGCGCGAGTTAATGGCTACAAAGGCAATCTAGATGAGTTGGTAGAAGGTTCTTTACGGAAAGCTGCCCTCTGGGATGAAGTCAAAGATAAACTCAAGCAAAACGGTCTAGCCTTATCCGGTGGACAACAGCAACGTTTGTGCATTGCTCGCACAATTGCTATCAATCCTGATGTGGTACTAATGGATGAACCTTGCGCCGCCCTTGACCCCATCTCTACACTCAAAGTTGAAGACTTAATGCATCAACTTAAAGAGCAGTACAGCATTGTGATCGTTACTCACAACATGCAACAAGCTACACGGGTGGCTGATATGACTGCCTTTTTTAATGCTAAGGCAACAGACAAAGGTGGGAAAATGGGCTATTTGGTGGAGTACGACCAAACCGAAATTATCTTCCAAAGTCCGAGAGAGGAAGCGACTAAAGATTATGTAAGTGGACGGTTTGGTTAATTAACAACCACACTGACGTAGCTTTCTAACACCGGAAAAGCCGTTAAAGCGATGGCTGATTAGAAAGAAATTTTTCGTATAAGAAACAGGATGGAGAGAGAGCTAATTTTCCGCAAGAGAAAACCTCTACTTCCATCCTGATCTTTTATACCGAATCCGGGTTTTATAGCCTCTTTTTAGCTGGTCTGTTGAGCGCGAACGTCGAAGCGATCGAGCATCATTACCTTGTTCCAGGCGGCGACGAAATCCTTGACCATCCTCTCGTGACCGTCATCAGCGCCATAGACTTCAGCAATCTGACGAAGTTCCGCGTTCGAGCCGAAGATCAGATCGCAGCGTGTTGCGGTGAACTTCGCTTCACCTGTTTCGCGATCGCAGATGTTAAAAAGCATCTCGCGACTATCAACAGGCTTCCACTCGTAGTCCATACTGGTCAGGACACGGAAAAAGTCATTGGTCAAGACACCGGGTCGGTCAGTGAAGCTACCGTGCTTTGAATAGTCCCAATTCTGATCGAGAGAGCGAAGTCCGCCGACTAGAACCGTCCATTCGGGCGCGGTCAGCGTGAGGAGCTGCGCTCGATCAAGGAAGATACGCTCTGGCTTCACCTTATAGCCAACCGCCTCATTGTGATAATTTCTAAAACCGTCCGACACGGGCTTTAGAAAGTCAAAGCTGGCAACATCGGTCAGCTCCTGAGTCGTATCCATCCGACCCGGAGTAAAAGGGACAGCAACGGAAAGTCCAGCCTCTTGGGCAGCCTTCTCGATCGCAGCACAACCACCGAGGACGATCAAATCCGCCATTGAGATTTTCTTGTTGCCCGACTGAGCGCCGTTAAAGTCCGCCTGAATGCGATCGAGGGTCGATAGAACCTCGCCGAGTTCCTGCGGGCGGTTCATTTCCCAGTCTTTCTGGGGATTGAGGCGAACGCGTGCCCCATTTGCGCCGCCACGCTTGTCGGAATGGCGGTGACTCGATGCCGCTGCCCAAGCGGCTGACACGAGCGCCGAAACAGAGAGTCCACTCCCTAAAATCTTATCCTTGAGAAAATTGATATCGGCGGCATCAACGACATCATGATCAAGTGCCGGAATTGGATCTTGCCAGATCAGATCTTCCTCTGGGATTTCCGGACCTAGATAGCGCGTTTTCGGTCCCATATCTCGATGGATCAGCTTATACCAGGCGCGCGCGAACGCATCGCTGAAGTAATCGAAGTCATCCAAGAAGCGCTGACAAGCCTCGCGATAGACCGGATCGACCTTCAACGCAATGTCTGAAGTCATCATCATTAACGGGTGCTCAACCCCCGGCAGATGAGCATCCGGTGTCTTCGGCGCATCAGGATTGCTCGGCTTCCACTGAATGGCACCTACTGGACTCTTTGTCTGTTCCCAGTCGTACTTAAAAAGATTTGTGAGGTAACTGTTATCCCACTGGGTCGGGTTTGGAGTCCACGATCCTTCAATCCCGTTTGTCATCGTATATTCGGCAAACCCAGTGCCTTCAGGGTTCTGCCACCCCAGACCCATCGCCTGAATCGGCGCACCTTCCGGTGCAGGACCGATCTTGTCCGGCGAAACCATGCCGTGACTTTTGCCAAAGGCATGACCACCTGCAATGAGTGCGACAGTTTCTTCGTCATTCATGCCCATACGCGCAAAAGTCTCGCGAATGTCTCGCGCCGAGCCATAGGGGTCACCTTCAGCGTTCGGACCTTCTGGATTGACGTAAATGAGCGCTTGGTGCGAAGCCGCTAGCGGATTCTCGAGGTCGTAGTATTCCTCGTCTGGTTTTCCTACCCATCGAATGTTGCGAGTGACCATCTCATCAGGATGACCAGGATGTTGCTTAACATCGTCAACCGAATTGCCGTTCCAGAACTCCGGTCCCCAGTAGGTAGAGCGATCCGCCTCCCAAGCATCCAGGCGACCGCCGCCGAAACCGAAGGTCTTCAGACCCATAATTTCGAGCGCGCAGTTGCCAGTCAGGGTCATCAGATCAGCCCAGCTTAGTGCCGCGCCGTATTTCTGCTTGATTGGCCAGAGCAGCCGTCGTGATTTATCTATGTTCCCATTATCCCACCACGAATTGATGGGTGCGAAGCGTTGCAGGCCCTGACTCGCTCCACCACGACCATCTGCAATCCGATAAGTGCCTGCGGCGTGCCACGCCATGCGAATCATCTGGGGTCCATAATTACCATAGTCGGCTGGCCACCAGTCCTTTGAATCGGTCAGCAGCGCTTTGATATCGCTCTTCAACTGTTCAAAGTCAATCTTCGCGAAGGCTCCTTTGTAATCAAAATCTCGCAGCGGGTTAGCTTGTGGCAAATTCTGGTGAAGCAGTTCGACCTGAAGTCGGTTCGGCCACCAATCATCAACTTGCGGCTTGGAGCCGAGCGCACCGCCAATGCGGGTTCCACGGAAGGGACATTGTGCAGGAGTGGTGGAAGGGTTGTTACTCATGGAGCTGTTATTCAATAGGTTTAATCCTTTTTAATTAAGTCCAATTCTCTCTAACAGTTTTTGTGAGTCAAGCTGTATTGAGCGCTACCATTTGCGGCGGTTTGAACGGCAAGTACCTTTATAACTAAAGTTTTTGCAAGTGCTCAATGAGCTACTCACAGCAACGACTTGAATCAGCTATTGCCGATGCTCGACTTTCTCTCTAACCAGAATGAATCAGCCCTACCCAGTCTAGGATAGCGGCATCTCTGGAAAATCAACCCATCGGGAGAGCAAATCAAGCAGTTACCCGCATCGCAGCGCGATAATTCTGGACAACAAAATCCCCATTGACCAGGTGATCGAGGAACGTTTGCAGATAGTCGGGACGAGGATTAATTCCCTTCCTATCCCTCCCTGCCCTGTAAGGGCAGGAAGGGATAGGAGGTTTTCGATAAAGATGAGCGAGTATTTTTTAACAAACAACCAACAACCAACAACAAATAACTAAAACACCGACTTTCTGTGCATTTTGTCCAGATACCTTCTGGTTTGTAAGTCTCACACTGCCATCTGAGAGGTATGGGCAGATACTGATGTAGTTGGCAACAGTAATGTATTGTAAAGACAACCGAGCCTGGACGCCACACTATGCCAGCTCAAGGCAATTTCAACACGTTGCCGTCCCATCTGACCGAGCTCATCTGCCCACTCAGGATTGCTGAGAATGCGGTCAATTGCTTGTGCAAATGCCACTTCATCTTGAGGTGGCGCGAGTAATCCAGTGACTTCTGATATTACAGTAAACTGCAACCCCCCAACCTGACTAGCAACCACTGGCGTCCGACAGGCCATGGCTTCAATTGCCACTAAACCAAAGGGTTCATAGTGACTGGGAACGACGCAGACATTCGCGGCGGCATAGTAAATTGGTAAATCTGATTCGGTAAGTCGTCCAGGGAAGGTTGTAATCGCGTCTAAGCCAAGGGCTTTCACAATACTGTGAATGCGATCGCGTTCTATCCCGTCACTCTCACCAACACGATAACCACCGGCGATAATTAATCGTAGATCAGCTGACCCTTGCCAACGTGATTTAGCGATCGCTCGTACCAGTGTTTCAATTCCCTTACGCCGATCAAAACGACCAACATACAGCACTACTTTAGCTTCTGGTGAAATATCCAATTGGCTACGTGCCGTGAGACGATCAATTGCACCCAGCCGTTCGATATCGGTGCCACAGGGGATTATGTCAATTTCTCCTTGAGCAGAAACTAGATTCCGCATATGTTCTGCTTCTTGAGGACTGGTTGCTACAACCCGATTAGCTGTTTCCAGACAAGCTTTTTCTACCTCTAATCGAGTTGATGCGATCGCCGGAATCTCACTCATACTCCGATACTTAACCGCCCCTAACGAGTGATAAGTATGCACCTGAATCAACGGTTGACGCTTTTTCAGTTCCATCCCTACCCAAGACGACAGCCAATAATTAGTATGAACTAAGGAATACTGGAATCCTTCTTTTTGCTGGAACCCTTGGATTTGTTCAACAAATTCTGGCAGATACTCAAAGACTTGATCTCGACCAACAAACTCAGTGGGTCCTGCTGTTAGTCGGATTGTCCTACAGTTAGGTGCATGTTGAACAATAGCGGCTTGCTCTGGACTAATGCGCCTCGCAAACATATCCACCAGCCATCCTTGCTGAGCTAATGCTAATCCGACTTGACGCACATATACATTTTGTCCTCCCGCCTCTTCTTTCCCAATTTCCGCTGCTGGATCACCACTTACGGAAATCAATGCCACTCGATTCTTTTGATTGACGTACATAGTAGATTTACACCTCATGAGTAACTTGCCTGCCTCAAACCCAGAAGGTGAAACGCCAGGTTCATCTCCTCACAGTTCAAGGCAAGTGCAACAAATCAAACAATGATTAGCCCAGGATACTGACGAAAAAACTCACATTAAGTTAATAATGCTGACCTTCTTTCAGTCTCCTCTCAATGCCGACGGAGTTAGCTGACGGGCTAGGACTGAGAGATGTCCCTCTCCTTAAATTTCTTTATTTTTATTAAGAAAACATTAATTAGAAGATTTGCCCCATACCACGGTTCCCCCGCTCTATTTTCTGCTCCTATACGGAAGATCTGCCATGCAGAAAATTAGATTAGGCTGACTTTAGATGAATTATTTTTGATTATTACTAGTCTATTACGAGATTTTCGGTTAATCAATATCTAAATAGGTCTCTATTGTTAAAGATTTACGACTAAATGTTGCAATAGTTATGAGCCTTAGAGGTTATTCAACTCTTTTGACATCCTCCCCGCCCTAAAAGTGCGGGGATTCCCAAACCTCACGATTTGAGTTTCTGTTTCTTTCCCTTACGGGGATTTCGCAACTGCCCTTTGGACTTATGCCCATCAGGTCTTACGTTCGCTCCACAGACTATCACCGCAAGCCCTGCGGCGAGAATATTATTTGCGGCATTGATGTCTCGGTCGTGGTGCGTTCCACATTCTGGACACGTCCACTCTCGAACATCAAGCGGCAGCTTATCGACAACGTGACCGCAGTGTCCGCAGCGTTTAGAACTGGGAAACCATCGGTCGATTTTAACCAGCGTCCGACCGTACCACTGGCATTTGTATTCCAACTGACGAACCATTTCAGACCAACTGGCATCAGCAATAGCGAGTGCCAACTTATGGTTTTTTAGCATATTCTTCACAGCCAAGTCCTCAACTGCAATCGTTTGGTTTTCACGCACCAGTCGAGTAGTCAGCTTGTGAAGGAAATCTGTGCGGGAGTCGGCAATAGCTGCATGGATTCGAGCTACTTGAATACGAGCTTTCTCCCGATTGCTCGAGCCTTTAACTTTGCGAGACAGCGCTTTTTGGGCTTGTCTCAACTTATAGCGAAGGCGTCTGAAATGCTTAGGATTGGCAATATGCTCCCCGTCACTGGTAACAATCAAGGAGGTGATTCCCGCATCAATCCCAACAGCTTTATCTATTTTGGGCAGTGCCTTAACCGTGTGGTCTTCAACCAACAAACAGACAAACCAGCGCCCCGATGCATCCAGTCTTACTGTTACCGTGGACGGTTCACAGTTTTTCGGAAGAGTACGACTCCACCGAATGGGCAAGGGTTCAAAACACTTTGCCAACCACAATTGTCCGTTCTTCCACTTGAATGCAGAGCGGGTGAACTCGGCGCTACCACCACTATGCTTCTTCTTGAAGTTGGGGTATTTGGTGCGACCTGCCCAAAAGTTGGTGAAGGCTTTTTGCAGATTTCTCAATCCTTGCTGCAAGGGTACGCAACTGACATCATTGAGAAACTGCAAGTCTTCTTGCTTTTTCC
>DALYIW010000197.1:0-16370 GCA_031970155.1 Coleofasciculaceae cyanobacterium CTOTU46601
GACCACCCCCAATTAAAGCAAGGCGTTTGGGACGTTTGGTGAGTGAAAAAACGGTTTCATTGGTGAGAAAACCCGCCTCTTCAATTCCCTCAATCGAGGGTCGCACGGCTCTAGCCCCCGTCGCAATGACGGCTTTTTTATATCGCAGAATCTTATCACCAACTTCAAGGCTGTTGTTCCGCAAAAAATGACCTTCTCCTAAGAAAACATCAATGCCAAGTTTTTGGAAACGTTGAGCAGAATCGTGATGGCTAATTCCGGCACGAAGCTTCCGCATCCGTTCCATCACAGCCGGAAAATCTACCTCTATCTCTTCTGGAGGATGAACGCCAAAGGCTCCGGCATTCCGCATTTCGCCAACGACGCGAGAAGAGCGGATAATGCACTTAGAAGGAACACAACCGACATTTAAGCAGTCCCCACCCATGAGATACTTTTCAACCAAAGCGATTTTTAAACCTACATCTAAACCGACTGCCCCTGCTGCTACGACTAATCCAGCCGTGCCAGCTCCAATCACAACTAAGTCGTAACAATCGGCAGGTTGAGGATTAACCCAATCGGGGGGATGAACGTAAGAAATCAGCTTTTTGTTATGTTCATCCATCGGTGGGATATGTACTCTTTGAAATACTGAACTTGACATTATTGACTCCTGTTGTGAGGATTCTGCTCATGGATGTCTAACCTCTTTATTGCCAAATCGTGCAATTTTAAGGTTCTGTTTTGATTGTTAGCTAATTCAGATTGATGGGTTCAGTTTGATTGTCTTCAGGCTCTAAAACTTCTTCTTCTAAAGCCTTGCGAGCTACTTTAGTCACATAAAGCGTGACAGCTACGGTGGCGATAAAACCAATAATCCGAATCGCCCACTGCACACCTGGATTCGTGGGTTGAGATGCGGTACCAATCGTGGCAAGATTACTAGCTAGAGAACCCATATAAACATACATAACCGTTCCAGGAATCATGCCCACAGAACCGATAACGTAGTCTTGGAGAGAAACTCCCGTGATGCCAAAGGCATAGTTCAATAAATTGAAGGGGAATATGGGAGAGAGTCGCGTTAACAAAACAATTTTGAGTCCTTCTTTGCCGACAGCTTGGTCAATGGCTCGAAATTTGTGATTACCTTCAATTTTCTTGGCAACCCAACCCCGTGCTAAGTAACGCCCTACGAGAAAAGCGATAGTGGCTCCTAGAGTCGCACTAATGAAGACGTAGAGTGAACCCCAAACTACGCCAAAGAGAACACCAGAACCAAAAGTGAGGATTGAACCTGGTATAAAAGCGACAGTCGCAAGGATATAAATAGCGATAAATGCGTAGATGCGAAGCAGCTTGTCGCCAGACATCGCACCCACTGCACCCAGACTGTCAATCCACTGCAAAGCATTTCGCAGCCATTCTTGGGGATTGAACCCTCCGCCATTCGCCGATTTCTGCGCTAAAACGGGTGCAGCCGAAATAGCCAGGGCGAAGCCAGCTACAAATAGTGTTAAGAAAACCCGTCTCAAACGCTTTTTCGAGTTTCTAGCATGAGTATTAGTCAGGGTTTTTTTGGGGTATCGCGGAATGGTTAAATTAGCGATTTCTGGTACTAGCATGGGAATTTAGTCCTGTACAACGCTTTCGTCTAAAGCTTTTTTGGCAAGGTGGGTTATATAGACAGTCACGGCAACCGTAGCGATTAATCCAATGCCTCGAATTACCCACTGGGCGATTTGAGTTTCTTTTGTGGAGGGTTGATTGGACATAGTGAGTGTGGCTAAATCGGTAGCCAGAGAACCGATGTAAACGTACACCACAGTCGCAGGAATCATACCGATGGAACCCCAAACATAATCTCTGAAGGAAACTTGGGTAACACCAAAGGCGTAATTGAGTAGGTTGAAGGGGAATATAGGAGATAGGCGAGTCAGCAGGACAATTTTCCATCCTTCTTTCTTCACCGCTTGATTAATCGCTTTGAATTTAGGATTACTTTCAATCTTCCTGCAAACCCAATCCCGCGATAGGTAACGTCCAATGAGGAAAGCACAGATAGCTCCAAATGTTGCCGCAATTGTGACATAGATTGAACCCCAAACCACGCCAAACAAGCAACCTCCTTTTAGTGTCAGGAGAGAACCGGGGATAAATAGCACCGTTGCTACGTTGTAGATAACGATAAATACAATCGGCGCTAAAACACCAAGACTTTCAACCCAAAGTAATGAGGCTTGCAAAAGTCCCCGAATGTTGAAGGATTGGGCAGCCACAATCAGGATGAAAACTAAGCCACTGATTATTATGAACTTGTGCTTAGAATTAAAGCGGCATTTGCTCAGTTGAGTCATTGGACTTCCCTCAGTTTCTCCGTCTGCGATTGAATTAAAACTACACCTCCTCTCATTGATTATTGGGTTCCTCTAAAAATTTTGTTGGATTTTAACTCATACCCAATCTGGGTGGACTATCTCTCTTTGGCTACTTCTTATCTCTTCCCCTGCCTCTGTTGATAAAGGAGTTATTGAAGCGGATTTAGGATTGGGGGTTGACCTAAACCAGTGGTTTGGAGTTAGTTTGGGTTGATGGCGATACCAGTGAACCAGTTGCTTGGGTGAAACGTTTAGTAAGTAAGCCAGAATGACTATCTGATTAATGAGCGTTGTTTGACACACTCCCTTTTTCAGCCATCGACGTGCTGAGGTAACAACGGGTGTGGGGATAAGTGCAATGCGTCCGGTGCGCTTTAACCGACGCATCAATTCAAAATCTTCCATAATCGGCAACTCTGGGAAGCCACCCATCTGGTAAAATGTCTTTGCTTTGAGAAAGATGGCTTGGTCGCCGTAGGGCATTTGAAGAAAATGCGATCGCCAATTTACTCCCCATTCAATTAACCGCAACCTTCTCAGTGCCGCGTCAATCTGCAATGCGAACGCACCAGCAATTGGAGCTTTTCTATCTCCCGGCATTGATAGTTGCAGCGCGGCGCGAACCATCGTGTCGAACCCAGGGGGTAAGCGAGTATCGGCATGGAGAAACAACAGAATTTCGCCCGTTGCTGCCATTGCACCCGCATTCATTTGACAAGCACGACCCGCCGGGGCTGACAAAACTTTCACGCCCAAGGACTGAACCAGCCCAACTGTACCATCTGTGGAACCCCCATCGACTGCGATCGCTTCTACATTTGTACTAGGATAGGTACTGGCTAGCGCTTCTTTTATCGTTCCCACCTCATTGAGAACCGGGATAATAATAGAAATTCTTTCAATGCTGCTGTTGCGATTCTTGATTCCTGTATGGGCGAAGTCTTCGGATTGAACCTTCCTGCGGTCAACGCTTGCTGGGGGCATAAATGCGTCGCTATTACTTCCTGACTCGCGCTGAATCTGTTCCCAAATCGGCAAATCCTCTGGACGGTCAACATCAGCCAATAGGGGAAGATATCCAATGGATAAGTCAAGCTTCTTGGCAATTGCAACCGTCTGTTGCAAGACTTCAGCGGTTCCCCAACTAATGCCAGAAAATAACTGTGGGATGAAACAACGCAAACCGATTAGATAATAACCGCCATCCATTAAGCGTTCTTTTGCTGCTTTCTTTAAAGTCACTCTTCCAAATTTCCTTACTTCAAATCAAAGCGCCACCACAGCTAGAACCACATCCAGCAGTGCAGCCATAGCAGTAGGGGGCAGTTCGTATCTCCTCAATTTGGTCTAAAGTGCCAGCTTCCAATAACTTGGCAACCGTCAGCGTCTTACTATCACGGGTTTTGGCCGGAAGGTTTTCCATCTGGTTAAAGTCGCAGTCATAGACATTGCCCAGATAGTCAATCGAAAGTTCATTTCGACACATCAAATGTTCGATTGTATTCCCATTGAAATGGGATTCCAAAAAGTGTAGATAATTGCTGTATAATCCTCTACGATCTAAATAAAACTTAGTTCGTCCAACAGGCAGATTTGTAATTGTCAACAGGTTATTAAAATGAATTCCAAAATGTTCTTTTAAGAACACTTTGTAATCCCGTTCGAGATTAACTTGGTTGGGAGCTAAAGAAAACGTCTCTGAAGTAGGAAGTGGGGGATTATACACCAAATCAAGGATTAAATTCGGGTCTTGTCCGTAGCCGAGGCGATTCAACCATTGGAGAGCGCGAATCGACGCATCATACACACCAGCACCCCGCATTTTATCGACATTATCTTCGAGATAGCAGGGAAGCGAAGCAACAATTTTGAGCTGATGTCGAGCGCAATACTCTGGAATATCGCCAAACCCTTCTTCAAAATAGATGGTCAAATTCGAGCGCACAATTACTTGTTTTCCATTGGCTTTTGCTGCTTCTACAATTGGCTTAAAACCGTAGAGCATTTCGGGTGCGCCACCTGTAAGATCTACAACCTGAATCTGAGGAAATCTGTGAATGAGTTCGATTAACTGATGGCAAACTTCAGGAGAAAGTTCTTCAGTCCGTTTAGGACTTGCTTCTACGTGGCAGTGTGTACAGGCAAGATTGCACCGCTTCCCCAGATTAATTTGCAAAACAGTAATTGGCGCTTTTGTTAAAGGCGAATCCAGCTTTTTCCGAAAAGGTGTGACAGATGGATGCAAAGGGAGAGGGGTAATGTTTGGCTGAATCATTGTTCTTCAATAGCGGGTAGAACGTCAAAGCCTGTGGGATGTATTCTATACACACTTGCCACTGTCTAATGCTGACCTATTGCATCTTCATCCAAGGGCAAAAATTTAACAGCAACCGCCACCGTTGTAGTGCCACGTTGAATCTGTAATCCGAATAATTTGTGGATGCGACGTTGCCAGCTTAAGAGCGGTTTTATCACATACAGCAGCAGGTACACCCTGCTGGAGAATATGCCCAGCTTGGTCATCAAATAAAGGTTCTGCTCCGGTGTAAATCGCTGTTTTTCCTGTAAAAATGCAAGCCCCATCGTCTGGAATTGGGACTTTAAACGCAACCAAATCCAGACTTTCTAAGAGCAAATGGTCTGACAAAGCATAAGTTTGGCAGTCTAAAAGGCGGTAAGGACGACGCGCCCGAATTTCGACTTGACCAAAGCCAGCCTGAACAAGGTGCTGGATATACTGCTCGTAGGTAAGCGCTCCTGATAGACACATCGCCCGCAACCGTTCATCCTTTCGCAGATGCTCTGGAATTGGACGAGTGGCAATCGGATCGCTCATCAACAAGCGTCCATTAGGCTTTAAAACGCGAAACGCTTCTTGCAATGCTCGATGCAAATCGGCAGGTTCAAAAATATTAAACAGACAATTTTGCGCCACTACATCCACAGACGCATCAGAAACGGGTAGAGTAAAGGCATCCCCGTCTCGAATTTCCACAAAACTTGGCTTAAACCAAGGATTGTCTTTGGCGGCAAGTTCTAAGTTACGGGCAGCCGCATCGCGCATTGCGGCTACGGGATCAACCGCAATCACGGCCCCAGGACGACGGGAAAAATAAGCAAATTGCAAGGCTTCCAAACCACCGCCAACACCAACATACAATACAGTGGGGTCATTAGCCAGTTCATTGTGATGAACTGTCGTGCCGCATCCGTAGTTCATCTCCTGCATCGGGAGTGGAATTTTAAGTCCGGGTAGTTGCAAGGGGCTGCTTTGGACGCAACACAGACCGACTTGCGGGGTCTGGGCGACTTCAGTGTAAAATTTGGCAGTTGTTTCTAGGTAGGTCATCTGAATCTTTTACTGGTACGTTATTTTCTCTCATTTTTGGGGTCTAGATTGAGAGACTAGTGCCAGAAGGCAGAAAGGCTTATAATTTCTACTTCTGACTCTGTTGTTAACTGGTCACTTATTTCCGCTATGCTGCACTAGTTGTAAATAGGTGTAAATCACCTCTGGTGCTGAACTGACGCTTCGAGTTATCGAGTGAAATACGCCTAACACTCAGAACAAGACCCCTGATTTAGGCGTTCGTGAAGGGATACGAAGCTAAAGCCAAAAAGGATTTACTTGAGGCAAATGATGAACAAACCTAAGATGGGTTGTGTTTTTGATGGCTTTTCGATCGCCAGTTAAGTCTGCAATAAGTGAGCTGATTCAATGCGCTTTTGGATCGCCTTAGCTTCCTCCGTTTTGCCCTGTGCCTGTAGGGTTTTTGCCAGTCCGCTTAATGACCAACCATTATCAGGATAAATCTTTAACTCCTCTCGATAAACTTGCTCGGCTTCGGCAAGACACCCTGTTTCTAGCAAGACAGCTCCTAATGACTGCCGCACGGGAAGATACCAAGGAGTGGGTTCGCCTTTCGGATTGCCTTCGAGTTCAACGGCGGTTTGCAAGTGGGCGATCGCTTGTTCATAATTTCCTTGTTTGGCCTCAAGCTTCCCTGCCAAGACTTGGGATGCAATGTTGATAATCTTTTGGTCGTTTTCCCTGAACGGGGTTTTTTCCGAAACCTTAGTGGCGGCTAGTGCTTGCAACGATTTGAGTTCTCGTGCGGCTTTTCCAAGTTGCCCTTTGGCAGTCATTGCCATTCCGCGTGCATAGTGCCATACTCCGGTAGCATAAAGCAGCTTGGACTGGGGAGCCGGTTGGGCTAAAATTTTGTCCCACATCTGAAACTGGACGAAGGTATAGAGGGGTAGTGAACTGTAATATTGCAATGTCTCTAACTTCTGCCTTGACTTACGGTCTATCATCCCTATCGTTTGATAAGCTGCATCAATTGCCACTTGACGTTCCCCTGCTAGCATCGCCGCCCCCCATAGGAATTGAGTATTGTGCGCCATATAAGCCATGCGATAAAATTCTGGGGGTTCGCTTTGGGTAACGTAGTCTTGGTCAGCTGCAACAGCGCGTTGGTTGGCGACCACTGCATCGTGATATCGTCCAACCTGGATATAGATATGAGAGGGCATATGTAGTAGATGTCCAGAACCGGGGATAAGATGAGCCAGACGATTGGCAGCAGGGATACCCAGTTCAGGACGCTCTGCTTCCACTGCATGAATATAAAAATGGTTAGCACCGGGATGATTCGGATTACGTTTCAAGACAGACTCTAGGGTTGCCATAATTTCCTTCCCCTCTGGCATCGGATTGCCTGAGCCGTCCCAATACTTCCAGGGTGTTGTATCCATCAGCGCTTCTGCAAATAGGGTTGCAGCATCCAAGTCATCAGGATAACGCTTAACCAATTCGCGCATAGCGTTAGCATAGGCAATATTAAGCTTAGAGCGCTTCGCAAGTGGAAACAAAGAGTAACGCTTGGCTAATGCCTGGATGTAAGCTCTTTCCTGATTATTGGCTTTATCGCTCAATGCGATCGCTTTTTGCAGTGCGCCCCAAGCTTTAGGTACGGCGTAGGCTTTCATTGACGCGTTGATGTTCGGACCAAGGACGAGGGCAACTCCCCAGTAACATATCGCGCAGTTGGGATCGAGTCTTGCTGCCTCTCGAAATGAGCGTTCGGCTTCAAAGTGATTGAACCCATAAGCAAGAGTTAGTCCCTGATCAAAGTAGCGTTGGGCAAGTGGAACCTGCGTTGAAATTGGATGATGGTAGTTACCAAGATTATTAAAGAGCTGTGCTTTACCATTCCCTGAGTTGAACAGGTGATGGGAGCCTATCGATAGTCCAATCGTTACAAGTAGAGCCAGAATAAATAAGATTCGATTTCGGTACACCTCAAGTTACCTCTAAGTTTCAATCATGTGTGGAAATTCCCTTAGTAGATGACTCTGAAGTTGTATCCGCAATTCATTGACTGACTGCCAAACAAAAGTATTTCGTTTTTTTCGCTAGAGCATCGCTCCAGTAATCTTAAAAGCCTTCAATGGGCTGGGGATTACTTAAATTGATGCTTTCGCACATCTTTATTCAAAAAAGTGAACATCAACAATCGGTACCACGATAGGCCACAATAAGACTGCAATTGCAAGATTGATCAAAATTAAGCAATGCTCTTTCAGTGATGAACTTACATCGGAAACAGACCACTTCAACCAATTTGTGAAACAATAGGCAGCGATGAGCAGATAAACAACTACCAAAGAGACGCCAATTATTGCCATCATCATTATCTCCTTGTGGGGTTGAGTAAAATTATTACTTTCTTAGATACACAGACGATACGAAGCTGAAGCCAAAAAGGATTTAGCTAAAATCTTGAAGTTCTCATAAAGTGTCAAATCGGCTACATTCTGAAGGATTACCGCCGCTACTCTCCAATGGAGATATTGGATTCGCTTTTCGGGAGCATGTCAACTTTGTAGGTTGGGTTGAGGAACGAAACCCAACTCTAGGAAAGTCTGTTGGGTAACGCTTACGCTCTACCCAACCTACATGAGTACTCTACGTGCTTGCCCTGACATGCTCCCTCGCTTTTCCTACTCAATCGGCGCTCCAGTAAATCCATTTTGACGTTAGCTTCGTATCCTCCATGACATCCACGTAAGGAGTTGATGCGGTGGCTACCTGGGTAGGGGTATTTGTAAGCAACATTGATAGGAAATCAGTCAGAATGCTGGAGGTAGAGGCATCGAATGAGGTAACTGCTACTGTACTACTTGACTTCTATGACTACGATCCGACTTGGCAGTACTATTCGCTTGTTGATGTACGCAAGAAGCCGGTTGGAATTTCAAAAGCACTAATTACCCAGATCCAGATTTTACTAGCTTTTTTGCGTCGTCTGAAAGCAGAAAAAAGCTAATTTCCTGACGGATTAACCACCCCGCTAGGCTAATTTGTCCGTTTTTCAGGATCAGGGCTTGTCCATCAATCATATCAAGTGCGAGTGAATATCTAGTCCGTCATCGATCAGATTGGGAAGAGAAAAGGTAAAAAGGAGAATCCCTGAATAATTAGTATTTTCCAATCCACTATTTTTAATAAAAAATTGATGAAATTCAGATGTGATGCACTGGGTTTAAAATTCTCTTATTTAGAGGTAAAAATGATTCCAATAAATGAATTATCGGCTAGTTCAATCGATGGTTTTCAAAAAAACTCAGCTACCATGATTGAAACGATTGTCACTGCTGCTAGGTGTGTTTTTGTCGCTATAGTAGCTATTCTTGTAATTATTCTCATTGAAATTTTAGGCGCTTTTGTCCAACCAAAAACCACACTTTTACATCGACTAAATCATGAATTATTTGAGGCTATTGATGATTAACGAATACCCAATAATATGCTCGGACAGAGTTATATTGATTTCCTTTAAGTGAATCCATTTTTACTTCAGCTTCGTATCACTCCATGACTCCCATTGAAAACTATGTTGAGGGACAGTTGATGTTAACGAACAATCCAGATACCAAAGTCATAAACAATTCTACCTTGTCGAACTCCAACCCTAAAAACTACCAATATCTTCTTTCACAGTGGTTACGCATCAAAGAAGTTGTAGTTGATATAGTCGTAAGATGGATTCCAGCCGTTTCCTTTGGTGTAGTGTTGCGAAGGGAATTTTACCGTACTATTTTTGCAGGATTGGGGCACTCATTTTACATTCAAGATGGAGCTGAAGTTATTGGCGCTTCTAAAATCAAAATTGGTGATAATGTCTCTTTTCGACGCAACGTTCGCCTAAATTGCGGCGGTCAGGGAAGTAAGATTTATATTGAATCTGGAGTGGCTCTTGAGCGTGGTGTTGATATCAGTTGTTCTGAGCAGACCTCCATCGAGATTGGTAAAAATACATACATTAACTCTTACGTCTGTATCACGGGTCCTGGCTCGGTCAAAATTGGTAAAGACTGTCTAATTGGTCCTCAATCAACCATTATTGCTAGCCATCACAACTTTGCCGACTTCAAACGGAAAATCAGAGAGCAAGGAGGTATCAATAAAGGAATTGTCATTGAGGATGATTGTTGGTTGGGACAGGGAGTAAGAGTAATAGATGGAGTAAGAATTGGTAAAGGTAGCGTAATTGGAGCCGGAGCTGTGGTTAACAAAGATATTCCTCCTTACTCAATTGCAGTTGGTGTGCCTGCCAAGGTCATCCGGCAGCGACACAAGGAGGCTGATATTGAGTCTTTTGAATCCAGCGAACGCTGATTTATTTCAAAGTGTTAGCTGAATCCATCTAAGATCCAGCTACGCAGGTCTAATTTCTGCTTACCAAACTGGGAAGGTTAGTGCAAAAGATGTCATTCAAAGTGCGGTTAATGCCAACCGACTTCCTCAAGAAATTCTGTCAGATCGAGAGTATCTGAGAGCTGTCGATTTCCAACTTCAATACTTAGCATCCGGTAGTCGCTAAATATTGAAGTCCTTGCAAGAAGCTTTTAAGTAGTAAAACCTTCCCAGTTTTAAGCAATTTAAGTGCTGGTGTATACCATCAGCGCTATGCCATTTTTGATAACGTCGAGCTGTCAAAATACGCTTTGGTAGTAATTGGGGGAAAGGAATGTGTCTTAAGTCTTTAAAAATTCTTAGCTGTACCAGTCACTGGATCGAATTCAAAGCGCTGCTCGTAATTCGTTTCACCATATAAATTAAAGGTAATAGTCGGTTCATCACCCAGCGCTTCTACAGAATGAATTGCATCTGGTAAAAAGCTAATAATGTCTCCGGGTATGAGGATATGCTCACCTACTTGTTCAATTTCTCCACTTAATTCTTGTTGCTTAGCACGTTTCCAAAACGTATTTTTCTCCTGTCCACTGATTAGCGCCACAACTCCCCAAGTCGCATGATTATGAATCGGTGAAACTCTTCCAGGCAACCAGACTACGGTTTGCACTGTTAAGGGGAAGTTTGGCTCATCATAGAGCATGAGTACCGACCAGCCTGTTTCAGGATCGGGTTCTAAATATTCACCTTGCAACCATTCTGAACTAGTGAGTAATCGACGTACAAGAGGTTGAATTGCGTGGAGTCGTTGACGCTCATCAGTAATCTTCTGAAGAATATCTTCCAAATCGGTCAGAAACCGATAGAGGCGGTAGGGATTCGTTGATAATTCAATGTTACTATCGCTTTCACAAGCTTCACACTGACCCTCTTGTGTTACTATCCAATCTTGACTTACCATATTCTCAAAATTATTGAACTTTTGCTGCAAAATACAAGGAGAAAAAACGTTCTAACTGTACCTGTACAACGACTTCAAACTATTTCTATCAAAAAACTGGCGATCGCATACTCCTCACACAGGAGTTGAAGACACGCCCTGGACTTGGGTTCCATCTGTTGTAAGCACTCCAAATCCAACCCAAGCCCAATCCTTTAAAATGTTGTATTACCTCAGGCGCAGTCGCGTGCTGGTGAAATTGTACTAGACAGGTTCCTAAGTTGTGCCAAAAGCTAATCGCCGTGGGGATAAATAAGATAATTAAAGGTAAAGCTAATCCCCAGTTAAACGAAAAGCGATCGCTTACCGTACCTTTGGGTGTTACTTTAAACCCTTTGGAGAAGGGATTGAGCATCACTTGAATCACCGTCAGTGCTAAAGGAAACGTTAGTACTAAGGAATAAATATCGGAAAGTAACGCCGAACGAGAGCGGTAGTTTAACCAAGAAAATACTGCTAATTGCACCATATAGTAAGGCAAGAAAAAATACAACAATTCTGGAGGAGTGGCTCGAATCGGAATCACCCCTAAAAATGCGTAGGCTAATGGCATAAATAAAAAGCTGACGCGGGATATCTCCCCTTGAGTTTTGGTCAGTGCATAGTTCAAATTCCCGGCTTTAGCATGACGATTATCGGGGCGCGTGATATATTCACACCCCAATTCTTCTGCTAGTTTTCGCATTTGGGGACGCCGCGTGTCATCGAGCAGATAGATATTTTAGACAAGAGTTTTCAAACCAGTGATGCTCCAGATTTATTCGTGGTTCTGCACCGTTCTGAGAAACCAGAGAGCTACGAATGGGGAGAATATCTCAATCTGGGGCGCTTGCGGCGATTGAGCGGGACTCAGCGCTATGCGATTCCTAACACCATTAATTTGGCAGCCAAGATGGAGTTTTTCGACGAACTAATGAGTGGTATTGGTCTCATTACTATATTGGCATCACAGCCGCGTTACTGATGGTTTTTTCGCTAGCAATTGTTCAAGATATTTACAAAGACCGTTCAAATCGCTGGCGAACCATTCATGTTGTTTTAAACACGATCGCAGTTCTATTGTTTATCGGACAGGGGATGACAGGACCAAGGGACTTGTTGGAAATTCCTTTAAGCTGGCAGAAACCCTACATCTATAGCTGTGATTTCAATAATAAGACTTGTCCAACACCGCCCCCACCACCGCAGACGGGTTCTTGAGAAAAGTGTCTCAGGCTGGTGTGCCCACTCAAGAGTAGCTTGGTTAAATTGCGATAGCGAAGCGCTGCCGCCTTGCGGCGGATCGCACTTTAGGAAAAGTTGAGTAAATCCTTTTTGAGTTTAGCTTCGTATCCCCTATGAACCGTCGTACTGATGAGGATTTTATGAGAGTTAAGTATCTGGCTACGCTTGCTGCTGCTTCAATGCTGAGTCTGGGACTTGTTGCTGCTTGCTCTAACCCTTGCGCCGCTAAGACTAAAACTCCGGACACGGGTACTACCAACCAAGTTAATCCTTGTGCATCCAAAGCCAATCCTTGTGCATCCAAAGCCAATCCTTGTGCATCCAAAGCCAATCCTTGTGCTTCTAAAGCCAATCCTTGTGCTTCTAAAGCTCAATCTGTAGGAGGCCCCCTAGCTAGAGAACTTCAGGGTAAACCAGTGGTAGTGGATGTGTTTGCTACCTGGTGTGCTGGCTGCAAAAATATTGCGCCTACTCTGACCCAATTGAAACAGCAATACAGCGATCGCGTTAACTTTGTCGTGCTAGATGTAACAGATAAAGCCAAACTCCAAGAAACACAAGCCAAGGCAGAAAAATTAGGTCTGGGGCAATTCCTAGAAGCCACTAAGAGTAAAACTAGCACCGTAGCAATTGTTGACCCAGCGACTGGCAACATTTTAGCGATGTTCAAAAATAATCCCAATCAGGATGACTACACCAAAATCCTCGACACTGCCCTAGCAAAAAATTAACTGAGGTAAGGAGAATTTCATGACACAAATACCTCAGTCATCATCTGAGCGCAAGGCTTCTCGACGTTTTAAAGTTTCAAAAAAATGGTTGATTTACGGGGGATTGGGATTGTTCTCCCTAGTGCTAGTTATCACTCTAGGCCCCGTCCTCAGCCATCCAATCGAACGGGTGATATCTCTCGTCGAAAACCGCTATCAGCAGTGGTTTGACCAGCAAGACACTGCCAATCCCCTAGTGCTATTGCCCTTGGCATTTATTGGTGGACTGCTTGCTAGTGTATCTCCGTGCATTCTGGCGCTGTTGCCCGTCAACCTCAGTTATATCGGCACCTTGAAAATTAAATCCCGTTGGGATGCTTTTACCAAAGCTGGGTTATTTGTTTTGGGGGCTGTAACAATTTTGAGTCTGTTTGGCTTAGTCTCCTCCTTTGCCGGAGCTGTCATGGTGGAGTACCGAGGCTATATCAATGTGGTTGTGGGACTAATTATGGCTGTGATGGGTTTGTGGTTGATGGGGATAGTCAAGTTACCCTTACCGCAGATGAATGTGAATCTCCCTCAAGCCGGACCTTATGGGGTGGGGTTAACCTTTGCCTTGGTGAGTTCTCCCTGTGCTAGTCCGGTGCTGTTTGCCGTGCTGGCGGCAGCGGCGGCTACAAGCTCTCAACTCTTAGGCACACTGACGATGGTTAGCTACGCTTTGGGTTACACCATGCTGATTTTCCTGGCGAGTTTGTTTACCGGACTGGCAAAACAAAGCAAGCAATTATTGAAACATTCCGAGGCAATTATTCACTTTGGCAGTGTGGCTCTGATTTTAACTGGAGCGTATTACCTGTTTACTGGCACTCAATGGTTCTTGGGAGGCTAAGTTAGTTAGGGTCGAAAATTAGGTCATTATTGGCTCTGGCACGGAGGCAACTGCCAAAGGATTGTATTGATTTATCAACCAATTAGGAGACAGAAAAATGTCAGATTCCACAAACAAGATTTTTGGCGCTGGATACAATGGACGAAACGCTCTTCAACAGTTGCAGCAAGAAATTGAAATACCGATCGTAGTTAAATTTGTTGCTCCTCACTGCCCTTCTTGCAAAACCCTTGCACCAGTCTTAGAACAGTTGGTGACTGACCATATTGGCAAGATTCATTTGGTCACAATCGATATGACGGAAGAACCCGATATAGCAATGGAATTGGGTGTGCGGAGTGCTCCAACTGTTGTTTTATTTAAAGGAACAGCCGTCCTAGAACAGATTGCTGGATTAAAACCCAAAAAATCGTATTCAGAAGCAATTCAGAAGGCTCTTTCAGCAGATGTGCAGTTGAAATCCCAAAACTAGCGAAGAGTTTCTCAAGCTGATTCGGCATCAGCCCTCGTTTTTTTTTGACACGAGTTAGGAGTAACACACACTTCTAGAGCGTCGATTCAGTAATAAAAATTTAGGTGAGGATGGTTCATGGCTCATGGTTCATGGCACTTTTTACTATGAACAATGAACTATGAACTATGAACTTCCACTTGGGTAAACCTGGATTTCCGATTACTGAATCGGTGTTCTAGAGTACCTTGAAGCAAGGTAGTTGTTATCGGGTTGGGAGATGAAATCTGTAAAGAAATTTGGTTTGTGTCTTTTCGATAAAGAGTTGATGCCGACAGCACTCAAGGTTTCTGTCGTGGTTGGTTCTATTTTGTTTACAATTAATCACGGGTCAGCGCTAGTCAAAGGTCAGATGAATCGAGAACGATGGATTTCTGGCAGTTTGACTTACTTAGTCCCTTACCTTGTTAACATTCACGGTCAGTATATCAGTCGGGCAAGGAAGCGCTGAAGCTCTCAACATCCATTCTTCTAGTTAAGCTTCAGTTCCTCCTCCAGTCCTAACTCCAGAATTTTGTCTTAATCTGAGTAAATCCTTTTTGGCTTCAGCTTCGTATCATGTATGAATCCAAGATGGAGAGATTTTAATTCATTGAAAAGCTGTAGTTCAGTGATACGGAATCCTACAGGTTTATAGTTTTGCTGGTATGTCAAGACGAATGGTTATAAATGATGCTATCCAACCAGACGGATACCGAGGTATTTCAAGCGTTGCGATCGGGGAACCTATTAGCCTTGGGCATTCTTTACGAACGCTATGGAGAGGTCGTTTACCGCGTGGCGCTAAGGATGCTAGGCAATGCCCAAGACGCTGAAGACTTGACACAAGAAGTATTTCTCTCCCTCTGTCGCGGTGGTGCTTACGACTCGAAGCGAGGTTCTATGCTGGTGTTTCTCATGACGTTAACCCGCTCGAAGGCGATCGATCGCCACCGTCAAATGCAGGCACAATGGCAACGTCTGCAAAAATGGGGTCGCAGTAATCTCTCTGAGAGTTGGGGTACGTTAATGGATAAGGCTTCCTTAAAAGAAATCTCCCAACGGGTTCGTGATGCGCTCTCTCAACTGCCCGATTCGCAGCGCCAGGTTCTGGAGTTGGCTTACTACGAGGGATTAAGTCAATCAGACATTTCTGAGAATTTGAAGATGCCAGTAGGAACAGTGAAGACCTACAAACGCAAAGGTTTGTTAAAGCTCAGACAATTATTACAAGAGTTGGTGGAATAGCGATGGTAGACTTCCAAGAATCCGAACAATGGGAAGAACTTCTGGCAAGCTATGTCCTGGGCGATTTAACTCCAGAAGAAATCGAGACTGTTAACCAGTTGCTGAAAACTCATCCAGAATTAGAAGCTGAAGTGAGCCGCTTACAGAAAACGTTAGCCCTATTTCCCTTGGCGCTACCGGAAAGCTCACCACCTCCTAACCTAGGGTCTCAGATTTTGCAGGCGGCAAGCGCTTCTGTTGCCTATTCTCCTGACACAACATTGCATCGGCTGAGTAGAACAGCCAAGACAAAACTTGGTATTTTAGGCAGTGTTGCGGCTGCTTTTGTGGTTGGACTGGGATTATATAGTTATCGCTTGAACCAACAGCTCGCTTCTATTCAAACTGAGTTATCACACTACAAAGAAGCGATCGCTTTACTTCGTCAGCCTAGTAACCGTTTGGTATCCCTCAAAGGAACGAATGCAATCCCTCAAGCCTCTGGAAGTATGGTAATTGTGCCAAGCGCTGAGGTTGCAGTACTGACTCTCCAAAATGTGGCTCCCTTGCCCAAAGGGAAAATTTATCGATTGTGGGCGGCTGCCAACGGCAAAAAAATCTACTGTGGTGAATTTAAGCCTGACTCCCAAGGAAAAGTATTTATAGAACTCCCAATGGATGATGTTATGTCAGGAAACTATTCAATTGTAGTTACTGTTGAACCATCACAAAGAACTCCGCAGCCAATCGGGGAAACAGTGATGA
>DALYIW010000198.1:0-16352 GCA_031970155.1 Coleofasciculaceae cyanobacterium CTOTU46601
GAAGACATGGCGATCGCCTCCAAGCAATAAGATGTCTGTTTAGAGCTATTTTACTGATTCTTGAGTTGCCAGATTGCTGCTATCGGCGGGGCAAAGTTTTGTAGCAATTGAGCAGGAGCGAGATGTCTACGGCACGCTACGCGATCGCCAATTCAATAGGCTACAATGGTCGCTTCGCGAACCGCCAAAGGCATCGCACCAGTAAGCTTTCATTGAAGTATGGCAAAGCAGGAAAAGCCCCTCACGGGAGTTGCACTAATTAAGGAAGTCTGTAGGCGGATTCGGGTTGCCCGTAGCTACTGGGATGCTCATAATAACGCTGCCTGTCGGGGAGAACGCGAACGCGCCTTAGCTCTTTACAATACGCTGACCAAAGAACAAAAAGACCAGATTCCGCAGCAGTTGCGAGTGTGGCTTCGTTACCGCAGTGAAAAATACTTCGGGGCACACCGAACGCCGCCCAAGTCGAAACGAAAGTCGAAATAGTACTTTCAAGAGCATTGTGGGGAAAGTGCGATCGCACTACGGTTTCTCCTAACATGAAGTAAAACTAAGGATTAAGGCAAGCTTTGAGGTTGGCTATGGTTCCCTTCACTCGCAAAGGAGCACTCGAACAAGTCGATCCGCCGCGATCGCCACGAGAAACACTGCCCACAATGTATGATCTACCCAGTGAAAACCCAGAGGAGCCTGGTTTGCCTGACGAGTTTCACGATCTCCAGCCTCAATTACTCAGTCGCACTCTCCAGTTAAGTAGTTACACTCGCGAGAATTGTTTTACTGCCTCTGACCTCAACCTTTACTATGATGTCAACCATCCTCTTTGGTATAAGCGTCCCGACTGGTTTTTAGCGGTAGATGTGCCTCGGTTATATGATGGCAAAGATCTGCGGCGCAGTTATGTTATATGGCAAGAAGGTAAAAGCCCTTATGTAGCGATCGAGTTTTTGTCTCCTGGCACTGAGGTTGAAGATTTGGGACGCTTTTACAATGAAACCTCTAGAGTGGTGAATCCAGAATCAGCGACTCCAGCAGGCAATCCAATGGAAAATACTCTGGAACCCACTGTAACCAAACCACCTACCAAGCTAGAAGTGTATGAGCGATATTTGCGGATTCCTCACTACCTCGTCTATAGCCGCTATACTCAACGCTTGCGCTATTTCAAACTGGATGGGGGACAGTATCAGGAGCAGTCGCTTAGCTTAGAGAACCCGATCGCTTGGTTAGCTGATTTAGACATTGGTTTAGGAATTTGGGAAGGTACGTTTGAAGATGTCCCAGGTTATTGGTTGCGGTGGTGCGATCGCGCTGGCAATTGGTTTTTAACTGATACGGAGCAATCTGAACAACAGGTACAGCAGGAGCGTGTGGCAAGGGAACAAGCCGAGGCGCAGTTGCTACAAGCTACCCGAAATTTATTAGCAACGGGTATGGAGATTGGACAGGTCGCTACAATACTGGGGCTATCAGAGGCACAAGTGCAGGCTCTTCAATCGTCACATTGAGCGTGGAGCGATCGCTAGTTATTCAGCCATACAGCTATCTCTTGAATAGGAACCGCCTCAAGCCTCTGCTTTAAGTTCAAATTTCTGCCTTTGAGATAAATGATGCAGACATTTGTATCAAGAAAATATTTCATTCCAAGCTTTCGCGCTCAGGTTGTTCGTTTTGAGGATGTCTAATAAATGAGTCATCCTGAATGCATCCATAAAACTGTGAAAGAGGTGCTGCTTCAACACCTTTGGGCAGCGTCGTTTTATAGACAATGACAACCTCGATATCCGTATCTCTCATGTCAGGTAAATGAACCTTCAAAAGACCATCGCTACCGATATGGGATTTTAGTGTAATGCTCTGCATAGTTCTCACTGCGTACCTACAAACTGATTTCCTCTCTCAATTTAAGCCTAGAACTAGTAGGGGCTGAGAAGTCGGGTTTCTTCAAGAAACCCGACTTCTAGGTGTGAGGTTTATTTATTAGGACTTACGCAAATTTTCGTTTGAACCGCCATATGTAGGGGTGAACGGTCGTTCACCCCTACTATATGTGGTATCCATGCGTAAGTCCTGTTTATGTCCAATACTTACCACGGCAGCACCTCTCCATTAGCGTGCCAAAAAGTACCCGTATTCTCCAGCGTCAACTCATCAATCCGCTTCAACAACCCATTCACAGACTCTTCCGGCGTAATGCCACCAGATGTAAAATTCGTCATGTGGGTTTGAACTAACCCTGGATGCAGAATTGCCACTGTAACGCCACGCGGTTTGAGATCATAAGCCAAGGATTTGCCAGCCATCGATAACGCTACTTTAGACATCCGGTAGCCATAGGAACTGCCAGAGGTATTATCTGCGATCGATCCCATCCGACTGGTCATCAGCACAATCTTGGAACCCGCTTTGAGGTTGGGAAGGAGTGCATGGGTTACTCGTAGGGCACCGAGGGCATTGACCTCAAACTGTTCGCGAATACTTTCAAAATCAAGGTCTTCCAGCGTCACGCGCTTCAGAATTCCAGCATTATTAATCAGGACATTGATCGCACTACCACCAAGGCGATCGCGTAAATCAGCAACCGAAGCATCTGAGGTGATATCAATGCCATCCTCTACCTGCACGCCCAAATCCCTCAATTCGGTACCAACCGTGCGACAGACTGCAATCACCGTATCTCCCCGTTCTTTGAGTTGACGGCAATATTCGTAACCAATACCGCGATTTGCCCCTGTAATCAAATAAGTCGCCATCAGATTGCCTCAGTTGAGCATTCAAGATCTTTGGGTACTGTATCTGGATTAATGTTAAGTTCAATCGGTTTGAGAAGAAAGCGATCGCCATCAAGTGCACTGTTGTTCAGCAGTTGGCTTGCTATTAATCCAAACTCTCGGTGCTACCGTATTCTAGGAAATATAGCGAGAGTGAAACGTTAACTTGAAGACCTATGAAAGTTTTTGGGCTAGTTCTATCTGCCCTAATCCTGCTGACTACGCCTGCTGTTGCTGTTGAGTATCAGGGAAAGAATCTTGATGGCAAAAAGCTGACTGGTCAAGCTTACTTTTCTGAGACGGGTGGAGTTTACGATGTTCAGGTATTGTTCAAGCGAAATCGAGCTACCATTTATTTCGTTAATGGCTCTCAAACAACTATCAAGCTGAGGCAGCAGGTCATCACCGATCCAAGTGATATTCAGGGTGTTGGAGGACTGGGACGGTTTGATTTAGGAGGCCTGCTTAGTATTGGCTTAGATTCTGGTGAGCATCCCATAGGAAAGCCACTCCAAGGCTTCTGGAGAATTAGTCTGGATCTCACAGACTTTAATAACCCTGCCCAAAACTAGTATTTTAGGTCGGTTTGAGTCCCTAAAAAGAGTTGAATTTGTACTCTTGAAACAGAGTAACGGGTGCATCCGAATTTTGCAAAAGTATTGGGTAGTGCGAATATATTGCTTCCTTGTGGGTGTACGTGAGTTCTCCGGCTCACACTACGAATTTTATAGCAACCGCCAAGGCGGTTAGGACAGATATAAATGTAGTAGAGACGTTCCACCGGAACGTCTTTATCCTAAGCGAAGTATCTACGACTGTACATGCAACGGGATGCACCCTAGGGTAACGATGAAAGTAGTTTCTCCATCAACACTGTGTACTTGAATCTCTCCACCCAACAGATGCACTATTTTTTTAATTAAAGCCAACCCTAAACCTGTTCCACTGTTCCACAAATTGGGGTCAGGAATCTGATAAAAGGGTTCAAAAATCCGGTCAAATTCTTCAGGCGGTATTGTTACACCCGTATTAGTAACTTGAATTACTACGTTTTCTCCTTCTCCTTGAGCCGTTACAGCAATCCGGCTATCAGGAGGAGAGAATTTACAGGCATTAGAGAGTAGTTCAGTGACAATGCGCTCCAAACTTGGTTCGTGAGAAACTATAGTCGGCAGTTCTAGAGAAACCTGACAACTGAGAACTTGTCTTTGGCTTACCGACTGCTCCCAAAAGCGGTTAACAAGCTGGGGCAGCCATTGTTGAAAGTCAATCGGGTAAAAGGGTAAAGGTTCGCTGAGAGCTTCTAAGTTTAAGTTTTGAAAGTTTAGTAAATCACCGATTAAGTTGGATTCCTGCTGCCATTCCTCTCGTAAAACTTGGAGGTAATGCTCCAATTGTTGCCATAACGGTTGTCGATTCAGTGGTGTTTCTGTTTCTTGGTCGGCACGTTGAAGAGAGCTGACTAGGGAGGAGAGTAACTCTACTGCCATTCTCATATTGGCTATGGGAGTAAACAAGTCACGAGAAACTACGCTGACAAAGTGATCTTTGAGGCGATTTAATACTTTTTCGTCTCTAACATCCTCCTGGGCACTTTGATAAGAATTAGCTTGCCGTATGACAACTGTGCATTGGCTGATCACCTGAGAAATTAGCTCAGCTTGGAGTTCATACCAAGGGGCATTGTGAGTACTCAATAAAGTAACCTCTCCAATCACTTGTTCCCCATCAAAAAGGGGACAACTCAGAATTTGACCTTCTCTGGTTAGGAGATTTTGGTAGGGTGTTGGTAAAAATTCCCAAGGAGGAGATAGCCAATAATCTCTCTCAAGCAAAGGGCGATAGAAGTCTGGGAAGCTCTGCATGTCAATCTGAACGCCGAGTCCTGAAGAATAATTTTCCAGCGCTTCGTCTGCTATGTATTCGCAACTAATGGTGGCAAGTATTTGGTTAACACTGTACAGCGCTACGCAGCAGTAATCCGCTTTAAGTACACGTCCCAACTCTGAAATAATGATTTGGAGAATCTGAGTTTGAGTCGAATTGTTAGAAACTCGATCGACTACATGTTTTAAGAGTTGGATACAGGATAAAGCTTGTTGGAGTTGAACGGTTCGTTCTTGGAGTTGGGCGACTAAACTTACTTCGCGTAGCTCTAAGGTAAAGTTTCGTTCTTCTATTTCTGAACGTGCCTCCTGATGCAATGTGACATCTTGCAAAACCAGAACACTACCAATAATCTCGCTGTTGTTATTTTTAATTGGTGTCGCGGTACTATCTATTGGTATTTCTATGCCGTCTTTGGTACGCAACAGACAATCCTCAGACAAATTCAAAGGAATACCCTCTTGCATCGCCTGTAGAAATGGATTCTCGATTTCTTTGAGGGTTGCTACATCGATGATTTTGACGACTGTATTTGCTGCTTTCCCGACTACTTCTTGTTGAGACCAACCGATGAGAGCTTCAGCTGCTGGATTTATAAAAGTAATGTTTCCGTTGCGATCTGTGGCTATTGTGGCGTTGTCGATACTATCGAATGTGTTAATAAACCACTGTTTTGTATCCTCTGAACGTTTCTCTAACTGATGTCGGCGCAGAGCAATTTCGATAGTTGTATGGACTTCTCGTTCTTGAAAGGGTTTGACTAGATAGCCAAAGGGGCTAGTGGCGATCGCTCTTTTTAAGGTAGAGTCATCGGCATGAGCGGTTAGATAGACAACCGGGATGTCAAAACGCGATCGGATTTGTTGAGCTACCCCTATACCATCAATATCGCCCTGTATCCGAATATCCATTAACACCAGATCCGGTTGAGTTTGATCTACTTCCTCAAGAGCTTCTTCTCCTGACATCGCGTTAGCTACAACCTGATGTCCCAAATTTTCTAAAGCTTCTTGAAGATACCAAGCCGCAACGCTTTCATCTTCAACTACTAAAATTCTTGCCATAGCTATAGTAGATAGCACCCTATGAGAGAGACAGTCGTGATTATTGAGTAGAAAGGTATTTACAAAAAAATTAACCTACATTTTTATCCCAATAATTTATACTGTTCAGCTTTCGTTCCTTAAAATTTATAAGGGTTACTTATAGGTTTTAAAGATGTACTTGCCTCTAAAAAACTCAAACAAAAACAGTACAACTTAATTCATCCCTAATGCTGTAAATTTAATTACAAAAACTGTTTTTTCACCTCTCTCAATTTCAATAACCCCTTTTAGTTGCTTAACTAAAGTCACAACTAGCTTAAGTCCCATAGATTTGGGGTTTTTGAGGTCAAAGTCTGCCGGAACTGTGTTGCCACTATTACCGACGCTCAGGAACAGTTGATTTTCAGGACTACGATCAAGCGTGACAAAGACTTCACCATCTCGATTATTTTGAAGACCATGCTTTAAGGCATTCGTAATCAGTTCGTTAATAATCAAGCTACAAGGAATGGCTTGTTCGAGGTTAATTAAGATATCAGTTTTCGCATTAATCATAAACGGAATAGCATCCGGTTGAACTTTGTAGATGCTAAGTAAATTAGCTGATAACTTCCGTACATATTCAGCTAAGTTGATTTGAGAGAAATTTTGCACACGATACAAACTCTCGTGGATCAGTGCCATTGAGTCAACGCGGTTTCGGCTGTCTTGAAGAATTTCACGGGTTCGCGTGTCCTCACTGCGATTAGCTTGTAGGTAGAGCAGGTTAGAAATAATATGGAGGTTGTTTTTCACTCGATGGTGAATTTCTCCCAGCAGCACTTCCTTTTCTCGAAGTGATTCTTTAATTTGCTCTTCGTGGTACCGTAGTGCCTCCTCTGCTAGCTTTCGCTCTGTAATATCGGTATGGCAACCCACGATTCGTACAGGCTTACCCTTCTCATCCCAAAGTGCCTGACCGCGTGCCAAAATCCATTTATAGGTTCCGTCTTTGCAAAGAATTCGATGCTCGGAATTATAAAATGGTGTTTTCTTAGAAAAGTGGTCTTGAATTAATTGAGCTACGCAACCTAAATCATCTGGATGAACTCGTTTTGCCCATTCATCAAGGTGGTTACAGATTTCATGATCTTCATACCCTAGCATTTCTTTCCAGCGACCTGAAAAGAAGGCTTCATTAGTTTTGACATTCCAATCCCAAATGCCATCATTATTACCGCGCAGAGCTAACTGCCAGCGTTCTTCACTTTCTCGTAGTACTTCATCTATTTGCTTGCGTTCAGTAATATCTCGCCCTACTGATTGAAACTCGACAAAATAACCTTGCTCATCAAATACCGCCCGGTTAATCCATTGCATCCAGCAAATCTCTCCGGCAACTACTACTCGATGCTCTATGGTTTCTACAGGGTTTTCCAAGTTGAGAGCGTTGAGGTGTTGAGTGATGTTTTCTAGGTCTTCAGGGAAAATAAGGGATTGGTAGCGGTTGCCGATGAGTTGCGATCGCGATTGCCCGAAATAGCGACAGTAGGCTTCATTTACGAAAATAAGTGTGCCATCGAGTTGGAATCGAGCAATTAGTTCTGTTTGAGCGTCAACGATCGCACGATAACGCTCCTCACTTTTGCGTAAGGCTTCTTCTGTAAACTTTCGTTCAGTAATTTCATGTTCTAGTTCAAAGTTAGCTTTCTCTAGTTGTTGTTGATTGGGGAGAGCTAGGGCTTTGGGAACTAACAACAACAATGCCACTGCTGCGTACAGAGAGACAAAAGCCGTTATTGCTTTAATTAACCCACTTAACCAGTAAATTGGATGCCAAAGCGTCCAAATCTCGATTAGACGAGTAGTACCACAAGCGATCAAAAAGGCTCCAAACAACAGAATTATCCAGTTAAAAGGGAAATCATCACGCTTGCGGACAAAGTAGACTAGCGTGATTGAGATTGAATAATATGCGATCGCAATCAGGGCATCGGACAAGACATGGAGCCATACCAACTCTGTCTCCCAGACAAAGTATCGCCCTTGAGGAATAAATGCTCCTGAAGTCAAAAGGTTTTTTAAGAATTCCAAGCTAGAATCTACCGTAACGTACCAAAACTAAGGGTTGATTAGTCTAATGTAAAAAACGCGATCGCCTGTTCACTTTATTGCCCAGCTTTTAAAAATAACAACAAGAGACAAGGTAGTTATTTTTTTAGCTGTATTTTGTATTCCTTTTGACAAAAATTCATTATCAAGAAAATAGGGAGTAGGGAGTAGGGAGTAGGGAGTAGGGAGTAGGGAGTAGGGAGTAGAGGAGATAAACTGTTTCATGCCCTTGTGAACACTCCAGCGCTCCGCGACGGAAGAATTATAGCTCTAGAAAACCCCTCTCCTTAGCAAGGAAAGGGGTTTTTTGTATAAATCCTGTGATTGTCTAGATTTGTTTAACTGCTAGCAGTAGAGACAGCAGCACTGTCTAGACTGACTGGCGTTGCCTCACCCCCAGCGATGATTAAGGGGAAGTGGTGAACATTGGGAGAGTGCATCGCCTGAATCCCCAAATTAGCACGATTGAGGATATCAGCTGAGGTTCTAATTACATGACCTTGGCTATCTAGGATAGAGTGCTGGAAGTTAAAGCCATTGAGGTTGAATGCCATAACACTGACACCTAGGGCTGCACACCAGATGCCTACTGTCGGCAGTGCCGCTAGCATGAAGTGTATGGCTCGACTATTCCCCATACCTAGACTGGGAAAGAACAGACGGCCTAAGTAACTGTAATGTCCTGATGCCAGATAGTAAGTTATTTCCGGTTGACCAAACTTGTAGCCAGTGTCAACGGATACGTCATTGCTAGTCTCCCGAATCAGGGACGAACTCACGAGAGAACCGTGAACAGAACTTAACAAAGCTCCACCCAAAACACCAGCCACACCGAGTTGGTGCAAGGGGTGCATCAGAATGTTATGGTCAGCCTGGAAGGCAAACATAAAGTGGAAGGTGCCGGAGATTCCCAATGGCAACCCTTCTGAAAAGCTACCTTGACCGATGGGATAGATGAGTAAGACAGCAGTTGCCGCCGCAACTGGCGCAGAGAAGGCAACAGCAATCCAAGGACGCATCCCCAAGCGGTAGCTGAGTTCCCACTGGCGTCCCAAGTAACACCAAATTCCAAGCAGGAAGTGAAGAATAATCAACTGGTAGGGGCCACCATTGTAAAGCCACTCCTCTACAGAGCCAGCTTCCCAAATCGGGTAAAAATGCAGACCAATTGCCGCCGAAGTCGGTACAACAGCTGCTGTAATCAGGTTATTACCCCCCAAGATGGAGCCAATGATGGGTTCGCGAATCCCCTCCATATCTACTGGCGGCGCGACGATAAAAGCAATCAGGAAACAGGTCGTAGCGGCGAGGAGCGTAGGAATCATCAGCAGACCAAACCAACCGATATACAAGCGATTGTTGGTGCTGGTAATCCAATCACAGAAGCTATCCCAGCCTTTAGAGACCCTGAGTTCAGGACGACGTTGAACGTAAGTACTCATAGCAAATCGCTTTAAAAAAGCAAACTACTAACAGAAGGAAAAACTAAGGAATCTCTGAAAAGTTTCTTAATAGTTGGTTCCTTAATGATCCTTCCTTATAGTTTTCATATTAAAAGGCTTTCAAAAAATGCTAAAAAATAAGTAATAATCTTTATCATTGAATCTATTTGCTTAATTTTTCAAAACAAAGTTATTAAATTTAAATCAAACTTTATAAGTTATTGTTATCTAAGAAAGATGGGTAGGTGATTTTGAATAATAGAGGGATTTTCGCCCTGTTTGTAGAGGTGAAAACAATCACGACTTACGCAAATTTCCTTTTAAACCGCCGTTTGTAAGGGCGAACGGCCGTTCGCCCCTACTGCTGAACTGCATTCTACGCCTCTACAACACCTACGCTACTTGCTTAACTCAGCTCGCAACTGACTAGAAGCACTATTGAGGGCTTCTGCTAATTTACTGGGGTCACGTCCACCAGCTTGAGCAAAGTTGGGGCGTCCACCGCCGCCACCGCCGCAAAGTTTGGCAATTCCACCAATAAACTTGCCAGCCTGCAAACCCTTGGCATTGACGCCCTTGCTAAACGCTGCCACGAGACTCACTTTGTCTGCTTCAGGAACCGAACCTAGCACTACAGCACTCTCGCCCAGTTTTTGCTGCAAACGTTCAGCAACTGTTTTTAGGGCATCTGGGTCAACATCTTCGAGTTGAGCAACTAGGATGTTAAACTCACCAACTGACTCAGCTTTAGCTAGCAACTGGTCAGATTTAGCTAAGGCGAGTTCTTGTTTGACGGCTTCTAGTTGTTTTTGGGTGGTTTTCAGCTCGCTTTGAATACTGGTGATACGATCGGGCAGTTCTTCGGGTTTGGCTTTAAAGCGATCGCTTAATTCCCTCACAACTTTATCCCGCACATTCAGGTAATCCAGCACCGCCGGCCCTGCAACCGCTTCAATCCGCCGTATCCCAGCAGCAATACCCGTTTCCGAGACAATTTTAAAGACTCCAATCTCAGCCGTATTGTGTACATGAGTGCCGCCGCACAGTTCCATTGAGACGCCAGGAAAATCAATCACCCGCACCTCGTCACCGTACTTTTCACCAAACATGGCGATCGCACCTCGACGTTTTGCCTCATCAATCGGCATCACTTCCACTTCAGCTGTATGAGCCTCAGCAATCCAAGTATTGACCTGTTCCTCAACTTGTTGCAACTCCTCTGGTGTTAGGGAACGAGGGCAATGGAAGTCAAAGCGCAATCTATCAAAGGCTACCAAAGAGCCAGCTTGAGAGATGGAAGAGTCAACAATTTGTTTCAGTGCAGCTTGCAACAAGTGAGTTGCTGTATGGTTAGCTTGGAGGCGACGACGGCAGGCACGGTCAATCTGAGCTGTTACGGTTGTTCCTAACTGTAATGTGCCACGCTCAATGTGACCGAAGTGGACAAAAAGATTCGCTTCTTTTTTAACATCGTCGATGCGTACCAGAACATCATCGCCGCTTAAGTAACCGCGATCGCCAATTTGTCCCCCAGATTCTGCATAAAAAGGCGTCTGATCAAGAACTACCTGCACCTTGGCACCAGCTGAGGCTGATTCTACTGCCTTGCCATCCTTAATCAGCACGGTTACTTGAGCTGTAGTAGAAGGTAAGGTATACCCTAGAAATTCAGTAACAGCAACGCCTGACACCAGTTCATTGAGAGAACCTTGCGCCATCAAGTCAATGGTTTCATGGGCTTCTTTGGAGAGGCGGGTAGCTTCTTCCATTGCCGCTTCAAAGCCTTCTAACTCTACTGTGAAACCTTGTTCTTCGGCGATTTCCTGAGTGAGTTCTAAGGGGAATCCATAGGTATCGTAGAGGATAAAGGCATCGCGACCATTGATTTGAGTCTTGCTTTCTTGCTTGACTCGCCCGATGATTTCTTCAAGCAGTTTCTCGCCACGTTCCAAAGTCTTAAGGAAGCGAGCTTCTTCTCGTTGCAATTCGGCTTTGATGGTATCTGCCCGTTGTCGGACATTGGGATAAGCAGATTCGGAAAGAGCGATCGCACTTTCTGCCACTTTAGAGGTAAATTCACCTTGAATCCCAATCAAACGCCCGTGACGCACCACTCGCCGTATCAATCGACGCAACACATAACCGCGCCCTGTATTTGATGCCGTAATTCCATCAGCAATCATGTGGACAACTGCCCGAACATGGTCACCAATGACCTTCAGGGAGACTTTAGTTGTCTCATCACCCTTGGTGTAGTCAATCTCAGCAATGTCTGCTGCTGTTTTGATGATGGGGAAAATTAGGTCAGTTTCATAGTTATTCGGCACTTTCTGAAGGATTTGTGCCATCCTCTCCAGTCCCAGTCCCGTGTCAATATTTTTATTTTTCAGCGGTATCAGATTGCCTTCGATGTCCCGGTTGTACTGCATGAACACCAAGTTATAGAACTCGATGAATCGGCTATCGTCTTCTAAGTCGATATGTTCGTCACCGAGCTCTGGGTGGAAGTCGTAGTAAATTTCTGAAGACGGGCCACAAGGGCCAGTGGGGCCAGATGCCCAGAAGTTATCATCCTCTCCCATCCGCTGAATACGATGGGCGGGGATACCGATTTTGTCGCGCCAGATAGCGAAGGCTTCATCATCTTCTTTAAATACACTGACGACGAGGCATTCTGGTGGTAATTTGAATACTTGGGTTGAGAGTTCCCATGCCCAGGCGATCGCTTGCTCTTTAAAGTAGTCCCCAAAGCTAAAATTGCCCAGCATCTCAAAAAAGGTATGATGCCGCGCTGTGCGTCCTACATTCTCGATGTCGTTGGTGCGGATGCATTTTTGAGCAGTGGTAGCACGGGGAACTTCTGATTGCTGCTGTCCTAAGAAAATTGGTTTGAAAGGCAGCATTCCTGCGATCGTCAGTAGCACCGTTGGATCTTCCGGCACCAGAGAGGCACTCGGCAGCACCTTATGTCCCCGTTGTGCATAAAAATCGAGGAATGTTTGCCGGATTTCGCTACCGCTCAGGAACTGGGGAGAGTCAGGCATGGTCGTCTAAAAAGGGCTAGGGATAAACAGTCAAGTTGTGATCTATCTATTTTTACATTTGTTTACCGATGTTGCCTTTGTTCTAGTCCAGTCGTTGCCAAGCCGGAGCTGATTTTCACTTCTTATTAAAACATTTGCAGTTCGTAAAGACTCATCAACTTTGGTAAATGCTGCTAACTAATCCTTGGAGGTCATGTTAGTTTGATATTGGACATCAAGCTCCAGACAAAACAGGAGAAAAACAAAGTTGATGGGCATAGATGTGATGTCTTCGGTCTGTGACCCAGCCACAGCAAAAACTAACCAAGCATAGCTTTAAGTGGCAAATTCCGATGCAAGACGGAGATAGCCAAACTAACGGTTTAGAAAGACCAACTATGTGGGATATAGAAGTAGAGCTGTGAGTGTGTAAACCCTAGTAAGTTACGCTTTATAGTTAGAGACTTAATTCGTTGAAAATTCAAGATTTTGAGCTTATTTGGGTCTAGCAGTTTCGGCTAGGCCCATTAAGTTTTAGGTATAAGCTGCTGTTCATTTATGCACAGCATACTTGAGTTACTCGTTTTTTGTTGACTGTTGACTGTTGACTGTTAACCGCTGAGTTTAAATGGGTCTCTTCTTATTGGTTACCCTTCCCCATATTGCTCTAACTAATTGATAAATTTCTCTACTACCTTAAACCGCTTAACCTTGCTAACTTCAGGTTAATCTTGTCAAGCTTCAAGAGAGTTTACTGAGAGTCAGTGGCATTAATAGTACAATCATCAAGGGCTAATAGCTGTATCCACGCTATTAGTTGAGTCTGACACGACAGGAGGAAATCTCAGACCAAGATGAAAATGACTAGACGCGGGTTTCTTGCTACTAGCACAGCAACAGCAGCGATGGCAGTAGCAGCAGGCTGTGTAAATAAGACGACACCAGAAAAAAGCCAAGTACAGACACTCAATCTCTATTCAGCACGTCACTACGATACCGATCAACAGTTGTACGAAAGCTTTACCAAAAAGACAGGCATTAAGGTCAATTTGGTTGAAGCTGAAGCTGACCAATTAATTGAACGGATTCAAAGCGAGGGGGCAAACAGTCCAGCTGATGTGTTGATGACTGTTGATGCTGGTCGTCTGGCGCGGGCAAAGGAAGCTGGCGTTTTACAACCGGTTTCGTCGAAAGTGCTGGAAGCGGCTATTCCGGCAAGTCTTAGAGACCCGGAAGGTCTGTGGTTTGGTCTCTCAAAACGAGCACGGGTCATTATATACAACAAAGACAAGGTTAAGCCGTCAGAGTTGTCAACCTACGAAGCGTTAACTGACCCGAAGTGGAAGGGTCGCATCTTGGTGCGATCGTCGAACAATGTTTATAATCAATCGCTTGTCGGGTCAATGCTGGAAGTTAATGGGCCGCAGAAAACTGAGGACTGGGTGCGTGGTGTGGTCGCTAACCTCGCACGGCCGCCAGAAGGTAATGATACATCGCAAATTAAAGCGGTGGCTGCTGGTCAAGGTGATATTACGATCGCCAACACCTACTACCTAGCTCGCATGATCAATTCTGACAAACCAGAGAATAAAGCGATCGCTCAAAAAGTCGGCGTGTTCTTCCCCAACCAAAATGAGCGCGGCACTCATGTCAATATTTGCGGCGCTGGCGTTGTGAAAAATGCTCCGAATAAAGAAGGAGCAATTAAGTTTCTAGAACACATGGTAAGCCCAGAAGTTCAAGAAATCTTTGCTAAAGGCAACTATGAATACCCAGTAATTGAGGGTGCTGCTCTCGATCCGGTTGTCGCCAGCTTTGGTAAGTTCAAGTCTGATGCTACTAACGCGGCTATCTTTGGTAAGAATAATCCAGAGGCACTAAAGATAATGGATCGCGCTGGCTGGAAGTAGAAGGGGAGGGAGCCCTTGAGTCGGGAGTCGGGAGTCGGGATTTTTAAGGGTTCAAGAGTTTCCGACTCAAGTACAGGACTTACGCAAATTTCGGGCTAAACCGCCATTTGTAGGGGTGAACGGCCGTTCACCCCTACCATATGTGGTGTCCATGCGTAAGTCCTGAAGTAGTTCTTCGCTTCATCTTCAAGCTTCTTGACCACTTTTTAGCCGAGCTATGTCACGCAAGGGTGGTGCGCCGAACAAGCGACGGTATTCTCGGCTGAACTGAGATGGGCTTTCATAACCCACGCAATGACTGGCTGTTGCCGCATCCATACCCTGCCCTAGCATCAAGCGACGGGCTTCTTGAAGCCTAAGTTGCTTTTGATATTGCAAGGGACTCATAGCCGTGACGGACTTGAAGTGATGATGGAGCGCTGACGGACTCATGCACGCTTCGCGAGCTAGCTCATCGATCCGAAATGGCTGTGAGTAGTTCCATTTGAGCCAGCTGATCGCCCTGTTGATCGATTGGAGCCGATTATCGGCCAGGGCAATCTGTCGCAAGCGTGCAGTGTGTTCGCTTGATAGCAAACGGTAGAGAATTTCTCGCACAATCAAAGGTGCCAGGATGGCAATATCCTGCGGGGTTTCCAACAACCGTACAAGTCGTATAGCTGCATCAAGCAGTTGGGGGCTGACAGGACCTAGAGATAAGCCGAGTCCCGGTCGTTGGTTACCGGGAGTGTCTAGTTTCGCCTCCATCATCAGTGTGCCGAGTTCTCCCGGATCTAAATCGAGCCTGAGGCATAGATACGGAACGGTTGGCGTCGCTTCAATCACTTGACCCACGACAGGCAGATCAATCGACACTACCAGATACTGGTCGGGACCATAAAGATATAGTGCGTCTGCCAACATCACCTGCTTCTTGCCCTGAGCGACGATGCACAGAGCCGGCTCATGCAGGGCATGGAGAGGTGCGGTTGGTTTTGAGGAGCGAATCAGGAACAACCTCTCAATCGCGGTAGCATGAACGCCATCTGCGCTACTGTTCTGTGCAATCAGGGCGGCTAGCTCGAACTGCTGCTTTCTAACTATCTCTTCCATAATGTTGTTTGGAGTCGCTTACGACTCTAACACTCAGGGCAGCCGCCACACGTTCAGCTGCTTAGGTAAGCCTATCTTTTTTTCATAGGCAATGAAGAATAAATGCAGGATTAGGCAAGAATTTCGCAGGTTCAGATTACCGCTGCAAGCTCTGACTCTCTTAGATTGATTGTGTGCTGGACATGCAATCAATTCAAGGTTCCGCGCCATATGGAACTATCAGATACCTCAAACACAGACGTACAACAGCTTGGAGATACCGTTTTATGACTACCAACTTTAATAGCGTAAACTCAAAGAAAGTCGTACTGATTACCGGTGCGAGCAGCGGCATCGGCGAGGCGACAGCACGTCTACTTGCACGATCAGGGGTACACGTCGTACTCGGTGCACGGCGCACCCAGCGGTTGGAAAAGCTAGTGACGGTGATTCGCTCTGAGGGTGGCTCGGCGGACTACTGCGCTCTCGACGTAACCAGCCTTGAAGATATGCAAGCCTTCGTCAGCTTCGCTTATAAAATCTTCGATCGCATTGATGTACTCGTCAACAACGCTGGTGTGATGCCGCTCTCCAAGTTGGAGGCGTTGAAGGTTGAGGAATGGAACCGGATGATCGACGTGAACATCCGTGGTGTCCTACATGGCATCGCGGCTGGATTGCCGTTGATGCAACAACAGGGTTCGGGACAGTTCGTCAATATTTCCTCGATCGGTGGGCACGCTGTCTCACCAACCGCTGCGGTTTATTGCGCGACGAAGTTCGCCATTCAGGCCATCTCGGAGGGCTTGCGCCAGGAAACCGATAAGATCCGTGTAACTGTGGTGAGTCCGGGTGTCACAGAATCAGAACTCGCAGACACTATCTCCGATCCTACAGGACGCGCCGAGATGCAAGAATTCCGCAGGATTGCCATTTCGCCAGACGCGATCGCCAAAGCAATCCTCTTTGCCATTGAGCAGCCTGATGAAGTCGATGTTAGCGAGATCATTGTTCGTCCAACGGCCAGCCCCTACTAATACCGAGTTGCGTTCAAACGTAGTAGATAGCAAGAGCAGGGGGAGCAGGGGGAGCAGGGGGAGCAGGGGAAGCA
>DALYIW010000199.1:0-925 GCA_031970155.1 Coleofasciculaceae cyanobacterium CTOTU46601
CACCCCCTCACCTCCTCACCTCCTCCCCGACTCCCGACTCCCGACTCCCGACTCCCGACTCCCTATTTTCAAGCTAGCCAAATAACCTGGGCGTCCGAGGCGATTGGGAACGAAGAGGGCTAAGGAGGCGGTTGAGCAGGCGCAGTTGCTCTGCTGTACCCATGCAAATGAGCAAATCTCCGGCAAGTAATCGGGTGTCCCCAGTCGGTCCTGTAATGAGAGTGCCTGACTCGCGACGAATAGCGAGAACTAAAGCACCCGTTTGCGATCGCAACCGTGCTTCTCTGAGGCTTTGCCCGACGACAGAACAAGCTTGAGGATCGACCAAGTACTCTTCCAAATAAAAGGAGCGATCGCTTCCTGAAAGAATACCATCCATAAAATCGAGTACTTGGGGTCTCAGGGCTGCTGCTGCCATGCGCCTGCCACCCGTAATATAGGGCGAAACCACCGCATCTGCCCCAGCTCGTTGCAGCTTTTGCACAGCTTCTTCGGAACTAGCACGAGCGATCGCACGGATTTGCGGGTTTAGGGTTTTTGCCGACAGTACCGTGTAAAGATTTTCCGCGTCTGAAGGTAGCGCCGCTACCAGACAGATTGCCCGTTCGATCCCCACTTTGAACAGCGTGTCATCCAACGTCGCATCACCTTGCACGGCTACATAGCCCATTTCCTGAGCCGCCTCTACTTGATCAATTTGGGAGTCTATTGATACAAAAGGAATGCCCTCAGCTTTAAATTCGAGAGCAATCTGACGCCCAGTTCGACCAAACCCACACAGAATGTAGTGGTCAGTTAAAGTATCTATCAAGCGCTGTCGTTGCCTTTGTCGAAGTCCTTGTTGAAAGTAGCCCTGAATAAACGCTTCCGTAAACCGATTTACGATGTAACCGATAGTGATTACACCCATTAAAATCAGGGCGAT
>DALYIW010000199.1:935-16293 GCA_031970155.1 Coleofasciculaceae cyanobacterium CTOTU46601
AGTAAACAGTCGGCCGCGATCGCCTAGAGGATGCGTTTCTCCATAGCCAACTGTTGCCAGAGTGATCACGGTCATATATACCGCATCTGACCACGCCCAGCCTTCCACGAACTTATACCATAAAGTGCCTATTAAGGCAACTCCAAATAAAGCGATCGCCCCAGCAATGAGTTCCTTGTGAAGGCGTCGAGATTGTTGTTCAAGCGTTGAATACACCGCCTGTTGTCACTTTTAACGATAGGTGAGAGAAGCTTCGATAATACACAACCGCAGGATAGCTTTTCCCAAACCTAGAACGGTAGTAACTTGTATCGCTGAAGACTCTGAGACGATTTTTGCAAGAAATCTATATTGTCAAGATTTGGTGGCAAAAATGGCAGATGAAGAGCCTCAGGTTGGCTTTTCCCTAGATAGAATAAAATACATTTGTAAGTGGAAAAACCCAGATAAGCACAGACATTACAAAAAGCGATCGCATAGTGGCGTTTTGACGCGCCTAGTAGGGAGAAAATTTTCGCTGAGCTATTGATTGGGGATGATATGTTGCATAATCACTTAACTGTCTAAATAGTAGGACTTACGCAAATTTCCTTTTGAATCGCCATCTGTAAGAGTGAACGGTCGTTCACCCCCCTGTGGTTATCGCTGTAGGCATGGTGAGCCAAGTTTTGAATCGCCATCTGTAAGGGTGAACGGTCGTTCACCCCTACTATATGTGGTGTCCTTGCGTAAATCCTTAATAGTAGAAGCCTAAGAGATTTAGCTCATCTCCAGACTTGCATGACGAGGGATTTCACGTTAATTGTTAACAGTGAACTAATAGCGGTTAACCGTTCCAGTCCCGTCTAGTCTTGAGTCTAAAAGACACAAGGAAACGCGATTGCGCTGCCCTTGTGTGAGCAGGGTTCTCAAGGCTAATTCACAGCCAAAAAATCTGCCGCTATAATAAGCAGTCTTTAACGGCAAGAGTCAGTCAATATCCAATACTTCAATAAGGATTAAGTGTAGTGAGTCTAGAAACAATCGTAAAGAATCCCTCCATCCCAGCCGAGTCAACACCCTATGACCCAGCTGACTTTGACGCTAGTGTAATGACCACCTATGGGCGCTTTCCCATCGCCTTAGAACGGGGAGAAGGTTGTCGCGTCTGGGATACCGAGGGACGTGAATATCTCGACTTTGTGGCTGGGATTGCTACTTGCACTCTCGGTCACGCCCACCCGGCTCTAATTGAAGCCGTAACCCAGCAAATTCAAAAGCTGCACCATGTTTCTAATCTTTACTACATCCCAGAGCAAGGAAAATTAGCTCAGTGGATTATAGAGCATTCCTGTGCAGAACGAGTATTTTTCTGCAACTCTGGGGCAGAGGCAAACGAAGGAGCAATCAAATTAGCCCGGAAGTATGCCCATACGGTGTTAGAGATTGAGAAGCCAGTAATTTTGACGGCACACGCTAGTTTTCACGGACGGACACTAGCAACAATTACTGCTACAGGGCAGCCAAAGTACCAGAAAAACTTCGACCCCTTAATGCCTGGGTTCCACTACGTTCCCTACAACGATATTCAGGCGGTGGAAAATGCCATCACCGATCTCGACGAGGGCAACCAACGAGTGGCAGCGATTTTGATGGAACCCTTGCAGGGAGAAGGAGGCGTTCGTCCCGGAGAGTTAGACTACTTCCTGCGGTTGCGGAAAATCTGCGATGACACTGGCATCCTGCTGATTTTGGATGAAGTACAGGTCGGTATGGGTCGCACTGGCAAGTATTGGGGGTATGAGAATCTGGGGATTGAGCCGGATATTTTTACCAGCGCTAAAGGATTAGCCGGTGGCGTCCCAATTGGCGCGATGATGTGTAAGAAGTTCTGCGATGTCTTTGGGCCGGGTGACCATGCCAGCACCTTTGGTGGTAATCCATTGGCTTGTGCAGCAGGTTTGGCTGTGGGGCAAACGTTGGAGAAGGAGAACATTCTGCAAAATGTGCAGGAACGCGGCGAACAACTACGCAAAAGATTGAGAGCGATCGCTCATCAATACCCTAATCTAATTGCTGATGTGCGCGGTTGGGGTCTAATTAATGGGATGGAACTCAAAGCCGACATTGAACTCACCTCAGTGGAGGTCGTTAAAGCCGCGATGGAAAATGGATTGCTGTTAGTACCAGCCGGCCCCAAGGTGATTCGCTTTGTGCCGCCGCTCATCGTTTCCGCCCAGGAAATTGATCAAGCGACCGAAACTATTGAAAAAGCGATCGCCGCGTTAACCACTTAAGAATTAACTCATCCTACGTCCTTTGGGCGTAGGATGACGCGAGAGTGGGTTATTTGTTGTTTGTTGTTTGTTGTTTGTTGTTTGTATTAATTAAGAACTACAGGTGTATTTTTTTCTGGTTGTTGATTACTTGTATTGTTTTTCCTAACAACCAACTACCAGTAACTAACAACTAACAACCAACAACTAACAACCAACAACCAAACTAAGGACAAAGGCCAAGATTAGCTGACTGTGAACTAGGAAACCCGTTAGAGACCCATCCACGACTAGGGGCTACGACCTCAACCCAGTCGCGCCCGTCTTTGTCTACATTCGACGGTGGAGGACTTGTTCTGAGCGTGACTTTCTGTCCAAAGTTTACTCCGTCAATTCTCGGGGCATTACGGTCAGGTTGATTACGAATAGCTAGACCCCCTTCAGGCCCGTTGTAAGTAACGATACGGCAACGGCTTGATGTTTGGTTAGTTGCTGTTGCTGTTGCTGGTGCTGGTGCTGGTGCTGGTGAGGCTGCTGGTGCTGGTGAGGCCGCTGGTCTAGGTCTAGCTCTTAGTCTGGGGCGAGGCGTTGGACGCTCGGCGACTGGACATGATATGAGTTCATTTGCCCGTACATACCCCACTTCCGGAGAACTGATGGCTACCCAACCCGCAGCACCATCGTCTGCAAGCGTAACCTGTTCGTTGGGAGCTAGGGTTCTAACCGTTTGACTAGTGGTTGAACGTTGAGAGTAGACAAAGATTCGTCGCCCAGCAGCTCGGCACTCTCCCACAATGCTCTGCGCTAGTTGCAGGTTACTCGAATGCTGAAGTGAGGTGGATTCTGATTTTTGAATGTTGTTAGCTGTTGTAGTGCTAGTTGCGGCAGTGGCAAGAGTCTTCATACCTCCCACAGAACTCAACACTAAAGCCAAGAGAGCCATAGACTGGCCCCAGTAGCTCATTTTGTTCATACGGTAAACTCCTCATCTAACCAAAATATTCGTGTTAAAGGCTTCCAGCTCAAACAACATCATCGTGATAGGATTGGTTTTTTCAATCAACTTGATTGAGTAGCACAGAATGTTGGATATTCAAGCGTTTGGCAGCCTCTTAGTCAAATAGCATACAAAAAAGGTAAGTGCAATTCACAGGAATTTATAAAAGGTGAACGATTTTCAAGATGCGTTTATCTCCTATGGACGAGCAGATAGCAAAGCCTTTGCAACCCAACTCTATGCTCAACTCCTGAAACAAGGTCTGAAGGTTTGGTTTGACCAGAACGACATTCCTCTGGGTGTCGATTATCAGAAGCAGATTGATGATGGCCTGGAGAAGTCACACAATTTTCTGTTCATCATTGCACCCCACTCAGTGAACTCGCTCTACTGCCGTCTAGAAATTGAACTAGCGCTGCGACGCAACAAACGGATTATTCCGCTGTTGCATGTGGAGCAAATTACCCAGGAAATCTGGCAACAGCGCAATCCTCATCGCCCCTTGAGTGCGTGGGAAGACTACCAGACAAAAGGATTGCACTCTAGCTTTCCCAATATGCATCCAGCGATCGCTAAAATTAACTGGGTCTATATGCGTGAGGGTATTGATGACTTTGAGACATCTTTTGCAGGATTGCTAGAGATCTTTCAACGACATCAAGACTACGTGCATCAGCACACTTACTTGTTAGCAAAAGCACTAGAGTGGGAACGGCATCAAAAACAATCTCGCTATCTGCTAATTGGAGAAGAACGGCTCAAAGCAGAAACCTGGCTCAAGTTCAAGTTTCAAAATGAGCAGCCTCCCTGCGAACCCACGGATCTGCATTGCGAGTTGATTGGCGAAAGTATCAAGAACGCCGAAAACCTGATGACTCAGGTATTTCTCTGCTATGCAGACCAAGATCGAGCCTTCATGGAGAAGATTGCTAGAACCCTGAGGCGAGAGGGGATTACGATCTGGACAAACAAAACTGATATTAAGAGTGGAGATGAGTTTGAGGAGGTAATTCATCGGGGTATTGAACAGGCAGATAATATTGTTTATCTGATGTCTCCAGCGTCGGTCAAATCTGAGTACTGCCAGCAGGAATTGGTTTATGCAAGGTCTTTCAACAAACGCATTATTCCGTTATTAATTGCGGAGATTGACCTGGAGCAGATTTCTTCAGAACTGCGTGCCCTACAGTTTCTCAACTTCCCGCACGATCAAGATGAGTTGAAATATCGTGCCGATGCTGCCAAGCTCATCCGGATCTTACGTCAGGATGCCGCCTACTACGAACAGCGCAAGATTTTGTTGGTGAAAGCCCTGAAGTGGGAGCGGCAGAAGCGCAATCCCAGTATTTTGCTGCGAGGTTATAATCTGCGTCAGGCCGAAGCGTGGCTGAAGGTGGCAAAAGAGCAATCTGCTGTAAGTAGGAGCGCTGACGCTCCTGGCGTCGCTAACGCAACGCTAACGCGATCGCAACACCCACCCACCTCCTTACATGAAGAATTCATTGCCGAAAGTCTAAAACAACCCCCAGACGCTGCTTTAGACGTCTTTATCTCCTACTCCCGGAAGGATTCTGACTTTGTTCGCAAACTCAACGATGTGCTACAAATTCAGAACAAAAAAACCTGGTTCGACCAGGAAAGTATCGCCTCAGGCGAAGACTTTCAGCGGGAAATTTTCAAGGGAATTGAAAGCTCTAATAACTTTCTATTCATTATTTCCCCCAGTTCGATTGAGTCGCCCTACTGTGCTAGTGAGGTGGAATATGCCAAAAAGCTGAACAAGCGAATTGTCACGATATTATACCAGAAAGTTGACCCAACTAAGCTACATCCAGTGCTAGCAAGCGTGCAATGGATTGATTTCGGCAACCACGGCGGCGACTTTTTGACCAACTTTGGAGAACTGACCCGGACACTCGATGCCGATCCAGAATATACACGGAACCACACCCGCCTCTTGCTCAAGGCAATGGAGTGGGAACGAGAAGGACGAGACGATAGTTTCTTGCTGCGGAGCAAAGACCTGAAAGCCTCAATGCAGTGGTTAGAGCTCTCGGCGAACAAAGAACCTTCTCCCACAAAACTTCAGCTTCAGTACCTAGAGGCCAGTCAAGAACTTCCTAAACGCAAAGTCAAACAGCGTACCGTGCTACTAACAAGTTTGGCTGTCACCGCCTTAGTTTGCATTGCCCGTTCCTTTGGACTAACACAGCAGTTAGAACTGGCAGCTTACGACCATCTGTTACGGTTGCGCCCCAGTGAAGTCGAAGACCAGCGGTTTCTAATTGTTGGCGTGGATGAAGACAGTATCCAACTGCTCAACGACAAGTATGAACCAGGAAAAGGCACGCTTTCAGATAGAGCGTTGGATGATTTACTAAAAGCCCTGAACCAGCATCAACCCAGACTGATTGGCTTAGATTTCTTCCGAGATTATGCGGCTACACCAGAGGTGGCAGCTCGTCTGAAGCAAACCCAGAACTTGATTGCTATCTGTAAAACCAGCAGTTCCAATAACCCCCGATTTGCTAAGGGAAGAGGTGTTAGCCCGCCGCCAGAGGTGCCGATGACGCGTGTTGGGTTCGCAAATTTGCTTGATGATGGTGGTAAATTTGAGCGTCGCCAACTCCTGATGCAGCCACCTGACCCTAAGTTCTGCAATACCACAGATACGTTTAGTTTGGTCGTGGCACGTAGATACCTGGAGATAGCCGGGAAGTCCTATACTTCTCCACTCAATGAGCAAGGGCAACTCGACCAGATGAAGTTCGACAATACGGTCATTTGGCGATTAGACAGACATGGCAGTGGCGGCTACCGCAATAGAGACAACCAACTGGTGGGATACCAGACCTTGATTAACTTCCGTGCCCCCAAAGGCAAAGCCCGAAAATTTGCCCAGGTTGTCAGCCTCAAAGAGGTTCTGGAAAACCGGATTCCTGCTGAAATGATTCGCGATCGCATTGTGTTAATCGGTTACACGGCTGAGACTCACACCGCCGTTGATATCTGGAACACACCCTATGGTGAAATGCCAGGAGTAATCCTACACGGGCAGATGGCCAGTCAACTGATCAGTGCCGTCTTGGATGGTCGTTCGCTGATCTGGTGGTGGCCGATTTGGGGTGAAACCCTTTGGATCTTTGGTTGGTCCCTAGCGGTTGGTCTGCTTGTCAGGCGAGATATCCAGTCATTCCCTGTCACAGGTGCTTCAGTATCAGCGATGGTTTTGCTCTATCTTGTCTGTTATGGGATGCTGGGATACTGGAGTTGTTGGATTCCTCTAGTTCCACCAGCAATTGCCCTGGTCATGACGGGTGCAAGTGTCAGATACCTTACCTTTCGACTGCGAACACCATAAATTAAGCAGGACTTACGCATGGACACCACATATAGTAGGGGTGAACGGCCGTTCACCCCTACAAGTGGCCCTTCAACAGGAAATTTGCGTAAGTCCTGTTAAGGTACAACTACTTACAAATGCACAGTATTTATGAATTTTAAGCAATTACTGTTTGGTCAGACACTACTGACTTGCTTTCTAACTACATTATTATCTGGTGCGATTGGGTTTCCTTTAACCTCCTTAAAGGCACAGGCACAAGGTTTCGGGCAACCCCCTGGGACTAACAAATCAGGTGGAGTGCGCGGTGGGTGTGCTGCTGCCTTTGAGGGAAGACAACTGATCGCTCTGGTTGAGAATGGTAAAAGTACTTTCAGTCAACCGGAATTGACAACGAAAGAATATCCTACCCTCTTTTTTTACTTACCTTTGGCTCGAAACCCCAATTTCACCACTAAAGAGGGTCAGGTTTACAGCCTTACTTCTGTAGAGTTTGAGTTACAGGATGAATACGACAATCCGGTACTAAAAAATCAAAAACTTGTGTTCTCCTTACCCAACCAACCAGGAATCGTCAGTCTGAAACTTCCCAGGAGTGAAAGCCCTTTGGAGCCTAACAAGGCATATTTCTGGGTGTTCAGGATTATTTGCGATCGCTACGATAACTCGGCCAATCCAACCGTTGCAGGTTGGATCAAGCGCGTGAGTCCTGGTTCTAGCGATAATGTCTGGTTTGATCGCCTAAAAAACCTTGTCGAGTCTCGCACCAATTTTTTAGATGACTGGACGAAACTTTTGGCACAGTTTGAGCTTCTGAACCTTGCTCAAGGTGCGATCGTTGAGTTACAGCCTGAAGCTCAGAACAATTACCTACCGAAGCAGTAGTCTCTCAATCACGGACATCTGCCGCTCAATCATACTCATCAGCCGTTCGTTGTTTTCTTGCTGCCTCTCCAAGGCAATAGTCAGTTTGTCAAGTCGATCAATGAGCATCTCAGACTCTGAACGGCCGTATTTGTAAGGTTCTGAAGATGATTCTGAATAGCGTTCCGGGTACTCTTGCTCCATTGTTAAACCTCGCTTAGAAAAAGCTTTTTTTCCATCTCCCGGCGCTTCACCAACCCTGGCAGCACCCGTTGCCCTACCTTGTTCCACAAGAGAAATCCTTCAGCGGCACCTCGATAATCCCTCTTCTCTAGACAGCGTCGAATCACTTTTCCTGGTGCGATCGGCTCCGGACCGCAATTGTAAGTCAAACTGACTAAGGCGCTGAACTGATTGTCATTCAGGGGAATGTGGCTCAGCGTTTGCTCTACTCTCTCCTCAAATTCGGCAAGTTCTTTCCTGAGCATCTCTTCCGCCTCGGCTTCGGTGATTTTCATGCCAGGCCGGATACCCTTGGTACAACCGTAACCGATAGTCCACACGCCAGCTGGACACTTGTAGGCTTCGAGAAAAAGTCCCTCACGCTCCTTGAGGATTGCCATACCAGCAGCATTTATGCGTCGCCCCTTCTGGGTGCCGTTGGTGCCATTCATCAACCCGTTCTTTGGTTCTGGCTTAACTTCAGGTAGTTCGATAACATTCTCCCACACGGAAAGGTCAGCGACTAATTGACCATTGCGATCGTCGCTGTCTTCGAGTGGCTGTGAAGCCGTTGCGGAGGCGAGTTGCGCTTCTGGCGTCGATGGTTCTTGCTGAGGCTCTGGTCTGGGTTCTCTCGCTTGTGGAGGTGGTGTAAGCTGTCTTTGTTTCTCCTTCTCTTCGAGAATCTGATTAAGCCGTTCTAGAGTAATGGCAGTAGTCGAAGCCGCCATTTCCTTAGCCGCTTCCATCCCTTGATCGGCTTGCTGCACCTGAGTAAAATATCCCTCAATGTCTTGCTGAATTAGCCCCTCTACGCGACCGGCGAAGTCTACGTAAGCAGCTGAGTGAGAGCGATAGTAGCTGTAGTGTCCGGTGAGCTGGAAGTACTGCCACCCCTCTACTTTCATCCCTTCAGCCGTGTTCCTGAAGGTACGGTAGCGAATATTAAAGCCAAAAAGCTCTTCTACGGCTGCGGAGATGGCAACAGCTTGAGCCATTCCAAAGGCAGTCCAGGTAAATACCTCTCTGACTTTTAGTTGACCATGATTGAGAGAAACCAGGGCAGGAGTGATCACCCCGCCGACAATGGTAATCAGTCTCAGCGCGTAGTATCGTTGCTTGGCTTTGCTTGCGTTACTCTCCAGCCACAGCAGTTGGTCAAGCCATCTGGATTTCATGGCATCCTTACGAAACTCGTCTAGGTCGAGGCGCTCTATCATCTCCGATAGGGTGCGCTTGAGGAATTGCGTGTAAGACTCTTTCGCCATAGAACCAAAAAGTTGTTGGTTTTAATTAAAGGGAACGAACAAAAACAAAAAACTTTAGGAAAGATAGAAATATAATTTATTGTCTTGACAAAATAAATAAAATGTGAATCATAAAAATTGTCAATTCAATACACTCTTCTAGTTATCTAATCTAATGGCTGAAACTAAGATTTCCTTCTGTAGGAATCAGGAGAGTCTCAGGGAAAAATTAATAGATAGATGCACAACAGTTTGGCGAGCCTAAATTTAGACTTGAGAGGGTCGAGAATACTCGCTCATGGATTATTTTCTCATGATTTTGAATTTGGACAAATAACAATTACTTCAAAAAATTTTGACTCTAGATGATCATGCAATTCCCCAAGCTTAGTACATTTACAGGTTCGGTCGAGCTTCAGAGCATTAAGGACAGAGAAATGGCACAGGAAATACAGACCCTGCTGGTCAAGGGTGGATTCCTCAAGCCAGGAAAGCTCACATTTGAGCAAACGAAACAAGCGTTTGACCAGTTTAAGCAGAAATTTCATTTGGGTTATCCAAGCTTATTGGGTGAATCTACCGTTAAAGTCCTGCTACAACTAGCTGACCCAGTAGAAGAGGACAGTCCGCGAAACAGACCGCAAGACCCTCCTACAAAACCAGAAACGAAAATCAGTGAACCCGATCGCGGCAGACCCATCAAGATTCCCAAGCTAGAGGTAGTGTACTTGGGTGAACCCATCATCAAAGGCGGACACTTTAGTTGGGCAGAAGCAACGAAGAACGGAACTCGGATTCCCGTATCGGCTGAAATCGTAGACGGGATTCTCAAGGTTGCTAAGGCGATGGAGGAAGTCAGGGACTATCTGGGCGGAAGACCCATCACTGTCAATTCGTGGTATCGTGACCCGGTGAGTAATCGGCAAGTCGGGGGAGCTACGCAATCGCGTCACTTATCTGGCGATGCCGTTGATTTCGTAGTGCAAGGGCTACACCCGAGTGAGGTTCATCGTCGGTTGGAGCCGTGGTGGGGAGAGCGTGGAGGCATTGCATCGGCCTCCGGTTTCACCCATCTAGACTGTCGAGGAAGGGGTGCTCGGTGGAGTTATAGATTTTAAGAGAGCTGATCGCGCAAGCGTGTGCGGCTAGCGCAATCGCATTTATTAAGTACTGGTGTTGATAGGCGATCGCACCCTCAACTCGCTGCAACAAGGTGCGAATGCATTTGTTGAGTGTTCTCTTCCGCAAAGAGAATCGCTCAACCTTGCTACTATGATCAAAGAAGAGACCTCTTCAATCCGATACTACGCCTTTGAGTGAATTAGCTAAGGTCGGAAAAATTACGAAGTTTACAACGAAGTGACTAGCGGAGCGCACCCAGCAGCAAGCGCTGTGCCTTCAGCAACTTGGATTAAAGTTCAGTCAGTAAGTGCCAAAGAGCAAGTATCTGCCTTACAGACTTCAACAAACCTTGATTTGGGTGAATGTGCGGCAATTATCCTAGCTGAAGAGTTGGGGGCGATCTGCTGTAAGCTTTACTCGCAACGCTATCGCACCCTCAACTCATTGCAACAAGGTGCGATCGCTCTCCTATCCAACGCTGACCAGCAACCATACACCCTGTCCGTTTTAAGAGCATCATAGAGGTTTGTGGTGCGCTAGCGATAGCGAAGCGTTAGTGAGTCTTCGAGCGTCAGTATGCCGTTAGGCTTATCGCTCTCAATCTTCTCTGGATTAGAGAGGCGATCGCACTCTCAACTCGCTGTAACAAGGAGCGATCGCGCTTGAAAGGAGTCACGAGAGCGATCGCAACAGCGCACCTCCAAGAGAGCCGATCGCATTTGGTGATAGGATAATCGCTCTCTCAAAAGTTAGTACAAATGAGCAACGGCACAGATTGGAATGATACCCAAGAAAACATTCATTCTGCGACCAGTCCTAAGAAATGCTTTGAAATGGAACGCAGGTATGGGTGGAAACTTAAAGACATTCGTAAAACTAGAGACAGTATCTTAAAGGTAGATTGCGTCTTTTACGGGAAACAAACTAGCTTTGACGACGAGCGTTATGAGACAGACTTGGATTATCTACAAGAGTGACGACCCAGATGGCGCTGGGTGGGAAGACCGCCAGCTTCTGCCATCGGGAAGCTTAACCAGTATTCTTTCTGAGGAATGGCATTATTCCAGCACTCCGGAAATTCCTAAGGTGGGCGATCGCTTCAGGGAGTATGCTAATGTCCAAGACCCCGGCAATGGAGTGACTCACGGACGTGATGGCGATTGGGTAGTCGTGCGTGTTTGCCAGTTTGCTAGCTTCGATACTGACGAGCGGATTGTGGTATGTTACTGCCAGTATAAGCCAATCAATGCCCAATGGCGGGAATTGCGACACGGCGCTCCTGTCGATGAACTATTGGAAGCATCACAGCAGAAAGCATGACATCGGTGCGATCGCGTTTGTTGATTGCTGGTACTTGAAGGCGATCGCACTCAGATGCCCGACTTCACAGAAGAAGTCGGGCATCTAAACTCTAAAACCGTATTCTGGGGATTCTCACTGGTACTGGTAGTGGTACTGGAATCTTGTTACCGAGTTCTTGAAGGAGTCTGTCTTTTGCTGTATCAAGGAGGGCGTTCGCGGCAGATTGGGCAAAACTGGCATCTCCTGTTTGACCTACATCGAAGATGCAGCCATCCATCAGTTCTGATTCTACTCCGGCTTTGCGACAAATTTCTTCGGCTTGGCGGATTTGAGGGGGGAGCAATGAGTTGAGGGATAGGTAGGAATTGGGGAAGCTGCGGTTGGTAAATGTGCCTGTATCTTTACCGGGTGGGTAGTCAAATAAGGATTCGGTTTGACTAATGCGCCAACTATCTCCAAATTCTTTGTAAACTACGTCAAAGAATATTTTTTCTGCCTGATTCAGGGGTGCAGGTACGGGTAGCACATTCCTCAAAGCTTGACTCACTTGCCCGTAGGTGGAGTTTTCTTTGGTAGGAATTACTTTGCCGTTGCGTGTTTGTAAGTCGTCGGCGGGGTTGCCATTTGCGTTACCCAGTAAGCCGATGTACTGTGCTGATTGAGCTGAAATATAGGGTTTGATGTCCATCCGTCTATTGCCAAGGTTGATTCCTACTTGTTCGCCTGTGGGTGCTGTGACTAGGTAGTAGGATGAGTTGCCTTGAATCTTGCCTCCTCCAGGTAATTCGAGGGTGCCATTTTCTAGCTTTGTGGGTTTGCCATCGACGCGCAGGGGGGTGCTGGTATCGGAGTCGGGCGGGTTTTTGGCATAGAGGGCTACGCGACTGTTACCTATTTTCATGGCGACGGCGGTATTCATGGATACTGAATTTGAGATTGCTCCCTGGCGTGATTGAACTTCAAAGTTTCCATTGGTGGATTTAACTAGGGTGAATTCTCCTACGGTTTGGAAGCTGTATTTGAAGCCATCAAAGGTAATCATGTGGGGGTCGCCATAACTTGTGCCTTTTGTGAGTTGTTTTGGTTTCGGTTCACATCCTATCTTTTCTCGAAGTGTTTTGAAAGGTTCGAGCTTGGGGTCAAATCCGAATGTAAAGTCAGTTTTATTTGCTGCATTGAGAGCAGGAAATTCTACTCCAGATGCAAAATCTAGTCCTTTGGCAATACTGTCTACTACTTCAGCAAGTGTAGTTCCTGCTTTGATAAGGTTTCCAGGAAGGTTTCCAGCAGCCGAAAATACAGGCGGAACTCCTCCGAACATAGCGAAGCAGACAGCATTTCCAATCAGTGCAGTTAAGGCTCCTGCTGTTGCTGCTGGGGCTACAAAAGCAGCAGCGGCGGCAGCAGTAGCAGGATTCAATGCAGCTAGCGCTCCTACACCAGAGACTATGCTAAGAGCATCACAGCCAAATTTTGCTATCCGGCAAAGACCTTCCACTACCTTCGTTTCATCTCCTCCCTTATTCCTCAGAGATTTTGCCCTGCTACTTGCTTCCAGAATTTCTTTAAATCTCTCCGGGATAGGAACTGTATCAGTGAGTATTTGCCCTGTAGAGCTTTTGTAGGTTCTTTTAATTGAATCAGAGCCTATCTTCTCAAGAATTAGAGAGGTTCGAGGCTCATTAACTTCAATCTCAATTCGATTGCCATCTGGTTGTAGTTGAGCATTAAAAGCTCCTATCTTACAAACTTCTAGACTAGATGGATTAAATCTTAGAGATTCCTGATATATCCTTCCGTCTCTTTTACGAATTGTCGTGGTAAACTTACAGCCCTCAACTGTAACTAGATCGAGTTCAAATTTATCAGGTGATAACTCCCTGAAAGCAGGAATAAAAAATCCAGTTGTATTACTGTCAGATTGTACTGTTTTCAACTGATTACGGATAGGGTTGAAGTTTGTTGTTTTTGAGGGTTCTATGCCGTACACGACATTAGCTGTGGAGATATTTTCAACGGAAGGTAGAGCAGCATTGGCTCGGCTAGATTCAGTCAAACTAACAGTGCAGGCAAAAGAGTTGAAGCTGAGGATGCCGCATAGAGAAACAGCGATCGCTTTTCGTAAGAATGATTCACTGACAACGAACAGCAAACTAATAAGGGCGATCGCCCAAAACCCAACTCGACGCATACATGACCTCATGACGAAATTTACGGAGAGCGATCGCATCTGAAGAAAGCTGGGGGAAGCAGAGCGATCGCTTTACATCACTGCTGACAGTAGCAGCGTGATAATGGCTAGAACTACCTATGAAGTAAGCTTTGATTTAGCGAAAAAAGTCATTCATTTCTTTATCGCCTATATCACGCTCTCGTGCTAGCCGTTCAAGCGCATTTTGATAGGATTTATCGCACTGATCTATACAGATTTCAGAACCATCTGAAAGTTGGCAGTTTGCGGTGCAACTCGCCTGATTTAGGCTGGCGAAAGTTTGTCCTATATCATAATCAGCGCCTAGAGATCTCTGCCAGCAAGTTTGCAGTAAAAAACGAAGCTCTTTTGTTTCACGACCACAGTTGGGATCTGTTGAAATCTGTCGCCAAGCTAACTTTCCTTCTTCTAGAAGTCCTATTGATGAATTCCTCAAAATTATAGGGTCTATGATCTGAGTGGTGTTTTGAAGCTTTGATAAAATCCCACTGATATCTACTGGACATTGGTTTTGTGAAAATGTGGAAGGCTTTGTTGGTATAGGAGTAGGCTCAGGAGGAACTGGTGTGGGATAAGCTGTAGGAGTAGGCTCAGGAGGAACTGGTGTGGGATAAGTTGGAGTAATGATAGGGGATGGATTTTGTTGAGAGGAGCAACCAGTGACCGTGCTACTAGCAACAATAGCTATTGCTAGAACTGGAATCAATCTGCAAATTTGATTCATGATATTGACTAATCCTGCGCTGTGGCACAATCGTCTGGTATACAACTAGGGTGAACATTGCTCAACCGATGATTTACTAGCTGAAACAATGAAGAAGCGATCGCACCTGAAGAAAAGTGGAGGAAGCAGTGCGATCGCTAATTCTATTAAGTAATCAGGTTTACTTGTGTTATGTCAGAGCTACTGCCATTACGGGGATTACTTATCGTTTTCCAGCGATTATCATCAATAGTTATTAGAACCTCATCTCCTATGTTTATTCCAATCCCGTAGGAATACCAGACAAAGTAACGATTACCATCCCTGTCTTTAACCATCATTTTGTAACTGGAACCGTCAAGACCGAAGGTTTGCATAACCTCAAATGATTCAGTAGCCATATGTCAGGTAAAGGTAGTTGTAAGGTGAGATTTTTGTGACTGGTAGACGCAAATTACTGAAGCACTAAAAACAGCAACTATTGTTTTTGCTGCCCATATATAAGCGCTCCGAGAATAGCAGTACCTACAGCAAATAGTTCCACTGAACGAGTTGTACCTAAAGTACTGTCATAAATAATTTTCCCTTCAGCATTCATCACCATGTGCTGTTGTTCACCCGTTCCCTGGTAATAGAGAATAACGCCTTGTTCACACTCTTCATATCCACAGTAATCAGCCAGTGGATGATACTCTTTAACAATTGGATAAAAAATACGATGCAATAGCTCTTCAAAACCAGACATTTCAGCGACTCCTTTTTCTGTTATTTATCATCAACGCGTCAGGAAATTTATGTAGTTATCGCAGGTTAGTTTGAAGAAAAAATGATTAATTACCTTTAGGTTTCATGTCTCAAACTAACCTACTAAAACCTACGAATTATCAAAACTAGCCAAGCGCAGGTAAAACAGAAATTATTGCAACGGCAAAGATGCCAAGTAAAACACCTAGAAAAAACCAGGTTTGCTCGTTTCTGTTTTTCCCTTTGGCAATGCTTGCACATGCAAATCCACAACAAGCCCAAAGCCCGATTATTACTAGTAAACTCATTGAAATCTCCTTGTCATAATGCTGTATTAGTTAGTTGCC
>DALYIW010000200.1:0-16275 GCA_031970155.1 Coleofasciculaceae cyanobacterium CTOTU46601
GATTTAGTACTCAACCGTCAACCGTCAACAAAAAACGAGTAACTCATGTACGCTGTGCGTAAATGAACAGCAGCTTATTACTTCATCTCAACGGGAACCTTGAGACCTTCTGCCGATAACCTACCATCGGGTTGGATTGCTTCACCTTCAATGAACGAACGCAACATCCAAGCCATTTCCTCGTGCTGTTCCATCAAACCTGTGAGGAAATCAGCGGTGCCTTCATCACCAAATTTTTCAGAACTTTGGTCTACGTGCTGGCGTAGATTGCGGATAATTTGCTCGTGGTCTGCCACTAGATTTTCTACCATCCCATAGGCGTTAGGGAGCTTACCGGCATCTTCTTTGATAGAAGCGTATTTCAGGAAACCTTCAGCAGTACCAACTGGATAACCACCCAAGGTGCGAACTCGCTCTGCAATAGCATCAATGTTTTCGGTCAATGCGGTGTAGTGTTCTTCCCACAAGGTATGCAAAGAACGGAATTGAGGTCCGACGACATCCCAGTGGTACTTTTTGGTTTTAATCAACAACAGATAGGAATCTGACAGGTCGCGATTCAACAAGTCAATTACGCCTTGGCGCTGCTCTTCTGATAAACCTATATTTAACGGACGCATAATTTTTACTCCACAGTGTTGCACTATATCTAATAGCAACAAATCTATACAAAGTTATCCTCAATCGAATGGAAGATCGCTAACTCTGTCGATAGTATGAAGCGCTGAGGAGATGGAGCAAGAAATCATCAGGCTTGCTTGGGATTGGCAATCGGACTAACTTTTGCACGGTATAGGAGTTTCTCTCCTACTCGGTAGCCTGTGTAACGAACTCTCACTAATTCTCCCGCTTGGGCTGTTCCTTCCATCAACTGATGCCACTGGGGTTCATAAGGTAGTTCTGAGCCAACGGAGGCGATCGCTTCTACTCCCCATTCTTGCAGCAGTTGTTCCACAGGTCGAACTAATGGCAACAATCTCACGGCTGGTAACTGCTGATTCTGTTGTGCTGCATAAGCTGCCGTAGGCCATTGCACCAGCCAGGGTTCAAGTACTTGCAAACTCGACTGCTGAAACTCCTGCATCAATACTTCTCGCTGATGTTCCATTTGCTGTTGCAGTCGTTGATACTCCTGCCTCAAGGCTTCCAACGAGGATGCCTCCTCTTGATTAACTTGGGTAACAGGAAGGATAGACACTGACGAAAAAGTTGCTAGCAACTCACTTACCGAAACTTGCAAAGTTTGAGAAAGTTTCAGCAAGATTTCTACTCGCATCTGCCCTATCTGTCCTTGCCGCAGCCGTTTCACTTGGTATTCTGAAATTCCAGCTTTCCTACTCAGTGCCTTGAAACTAGAAACACCCACCTGCTGCATGAGTTGCTGCAACTGGTGAGTGAAATCTTGAGAGTATGACTGAGTTATTTGAGGTAGATCCGTCACAATACAAGCCCAATCAGCCTTGTTGGTTAAAACCCGTGTTTGCAGGAGTTAACGGGTTTCTATATTTTCGGCTGTTTTTGGACTTTGGACAAAAAGGATGATTCGAGCTTGATCAGCCGGTTGCGATCGCTACATTGATTTGACAACACTTACCTGAGAATACATGACACTCTAAGATCCCCGCCAACCTTAGGGTATGACGGGGAAGTCTGATTAAGATTCCAGCAAACTTCTTAACATCCAGGCTGTCTTTTCATGGACTTGCAGCCGTTGAGTTAATAAATCGGCAGTAGGTTCGTCGTTTACTTTTTCTGCGACGGGGAAGATTGAGCGAGCTGTCCTTGCCACAGATTCCTGTCCTTCAACTAGAAGGCGAATCATCTCCTCTGCTTTGGGAACACCTGGAGTTTCTTCAATTGAACTTAGCTTGGCAAAGTCGCTGTAAGTACCGGGCGCTGGGAAGCCTAAAGCGCGGATGCGTTCAGCAATCAAATCAACGGCTAAGGCAAGTTCGTTGTATTGTGTCTCAAACATTAAGTGCAACGTCTGAAACATTGGGCCAGTCACGTTCCAATGGAAGTTATGAGTTTTCAGGTAAAGCGAGTACGTGTCAGCTAGGAGGCGAGAAAGCCCCTCTGCAATTTCTTTACGGCTTTCTTCTGGAATGCCGATATCTATTGCCATGCCTTTTGCTTGAGTTTGCATAGTAGTCTCCTAATTCAAAAAAAAGTAATTCTGCATTGATCAGGCTGCTTTCACGCTTCTTGATGTTAGGCATGTAGCAATTACCTGTAAATCTTTCCTTTGGGGGAAGCGGTTTATAGCAACAAGTGATGGTGCTTATGCTAAGTGCCGCTGTAAAACAGAACGAGGCGCTTTGCGAACTCGGCACTTGATGGTTTCTTTGCCTAGACGCTGGTGAGCCTCAAATCTATGGCAACCGGAGAAGCCATAGTACTGTCCCTCGACTTCCAGTACATCAATGGGTTCGTGCAATCCCTCTTCCTTAATTGACTCCATCAGTATTGCTACCTTATTTGGGTCATTTGCTCGCGGCAGGGGACGCCGAATTTGCGCCAAAGGAATCTCTCTTATATCTACCATCTTGCGAGTTGCTACCTCAGTTCCAATTCCTTACCTCTAAATCATAGTCGTTATGACTTTGTTTTGCAAGTAGAGAGATTGTAGGGGTACAGCCAAGTAAAAAGCCAACTGGTAAGAGCGCTAAACTAGACAGTGCTGCGAATAATCCCTCTTATGGAATCCTCCCCTAAAGCCTTTGTCTACCCATCCAGCCGTAAAGATGACCAAGTGGATGACTACCACGGTACGAAGGTAGCCGATCCTTACCGATGGCTGGAAGATCCAGACTCAGAAGAAACAAAAGCTTGGGTGGAAGCTCAAAACCAAGTCACATTTGGTTATCTCGGTGAGATATCAACACGAGAGCAGATTAAGCAACGACTAACCCAGTTGTGGGATTATGAAAAGTTTGGTATTCCTTTTAAGCAGGGGAACCGCTACTTCTATTTCAAAAACGATGGACTTCAGAACCAAAGCGTTCTCTACACATTAACCTCTCTCGACGCTGAACCAACGGTGTTGATTGACCCTAATACTCTTTCAGAAGATGGGACGATCGCTCTTTCTGGTTTGGCAATTAGCGAAGATGGTGCGTTGATGGCTTATGGTTTATCTACCTCTGGTTCTGACTGGAACGAGTGGAAAGTACGTGATGTTGAAAGTAGTAGCGATCGCACCGATCATATCAAGTGGGTAAAGTTTTCTGGTGCATCTTGGACTCATGACGGAAAAGGATTCTTCTACAGCCGCTACGACGAGCCAAATGAGGCGACATTATTAGAAGACATTAACTACTACCAAAAGCTCTACTATCACAAACTGGGTACACCACAGTCAGAGGATATCCTAATTTATCATCGTCCCGACCAGAAAGAATGGATGTTCAGCGGCGGTGTGACAGAGGATGGTCGTTACCTAATTATCTCAGTTAGCCAAAGCACTGACCCGAAGAACCTGGTTTTCTACAAAGACTTGCAAGCAGCAGATTCTCCAGTAGTGGAATTGATTAGCGAGTTTGAGGCTAATTATAGTTTTATTGATAATGATGGTTCAGTGTTCTGGTTCCGCACAGATTTAGAGGCTCCTCGTGCTCGTGTAATTGCGATCGACATCAACAACCCAGCGCGGGAAAATTGGAAAGAAATCATTCCCCAAGCGACAGAAACCCTGGAAAGTGTAGGCTTACTGAATAATCAGTTTGTTGCAGATTACCTGAAAGACGCCCAATCATCCATCAAGATTTTTGACCTAGATGGTGCCTTTGTTCGGGAAGTAGAATTACCCGGAATTGGTTCTGCTGGTGGTTTTGGTGGCAAGCGCTACGACACAGAAACGTTCTATAACTTTACTAGCTTCACAACACCAGCAACCATCTATCGATACGACATGGTGAGTGGTGAAAGTATAATATTTCGGCAACCTAACGTAGACTTTAATCCGAATAATTACGAGACGAAGCAAGTCTTTTACAGCAGTAAAGATGGTACGCAAGTACCGATGTTTATTACCCACAAAAAGGGGTTGCAGCTGGATGGAAATAACCCGACTATACTCTATGGTTACGGCGGATTTAATGTCTCCTTAACTCCCTATTTCTCAGTTAGTAATTCAGTGTGGATGGAGATGGGCGGTATCTATGCGGTGCCGAATCTGCGTGGAGGTGGTGAGTATGGTGAGGAATGGCATCAAGCAGGAACGAAGCTGAATAAGCAGAATGTTTTTGATGATTTCATTGCTGCTGCTGAGTGGCTAATTAATAATAAGTACACTAAACCTGAAAAATTGGCTATTAGCGGTGGTAGTAATGGCGGCTTGTTAGTCGGTGCTTGTATGACTCAGCGCCCTGATTTATTTGGTGCAGCACTGCCAGCTGTTGGTGTATTGGATATGCTGCGATTTCATAAGTTTACGATTGGTTGGGCTTGGTGTTCTGATTATGGTTCCCCTGATAATTCGGAGGAGTTTAAGGCTTTATATGCCTACTCGCCTTTGCATAATCTGAAACCTGGAACGACTTATCCGGCGACAATGATTACAACTGCTGATCATGACGATCGCGTAGTTCCTGCTCATAGTTTTAAGTTTGCTGCTGCCTTGCAAGAGGCTCATGCAGGTGAGAAACCTGTGTTAATTAGAATTGAGACTAAGGCGGGGCATGGTGCTGGCAAGCCAACGGCGAAGATTATTGAGGAAATTGCGGATGAGTGGGCTTTCTTGGTGCGATCGCTCGATATACCACTCAACTAACAGTAATCCACTGTTCGGGTTGATTCTCACACAATGAGGCAAAGAATTCTAGAATTAATTATTGCTACCTTAGAGCCAAAAGATTTTGTTTTAGCTTTATGGCAAGGAGGTTCGGCAGCACACGGGGCTACAGATGAGTGGTCGGATATCGATATTCAGGTAATCGTTGAAGACGATCGCGTTCAAGAAACCTTCGACATCCTTGAAGAAACTCTCAAAACTATCTCTGAGATTCGATTCAAGTGGAGAGTTCCCGAACCGACATGGCATGGTCATTCTCAATGCTTTTATCAGTTAGAAGAATCGAGTCCCTTCTTATTTATTGATTTTGCTGTTTTGAAGCAAAGTTCTCCCAATGACTTTTTAGAGCTAGAGCGACATGGAAAATTAGCGATCGAATTCGATAAATCTAAGCTACTAATCCAGCCTTCTTTAAATCGGAGTGAGCATTTCTCAAGAATGCAAGAACGATTGGCGACTTTGAGAAAGACGTTTGATTTTTTCCAAATACTTATCAAAAAAGAGATAAATCGCGGACATTTGGTATCGGCGATATCCAACTACCACACCTACACACTTCAGCCCTTAATTGAACTTCTGGGAATGGTGTACCGACCAGAACGATACGATTTTAGAACCAAGTATTTCTATCGAGATTTTCCAACTGAGGTTATTGCTCGTGTGGAGCCACTTTATTGTGTAATGAATCTTGCCGATTTGGCTTCAAAACAACAACAAGCAGAGGTGATTTTCACTGAAACTTTGCCTCGTTGCGAAGAGGTGCTTCAGGTTGGAAAATAAATTCGGTAATGCTGGCTGTGAGTAAAGCGCTCTTGTGCTACTTATCAGATTGTCTATTTCTAGAAGCAGTTATATCTCAATATGCAAGTGCGATCGCTGTCTTTGGCAGCTATAGCCGAATTGCTTCTCTAGCAAGGATTAGACAATCCTCGTCGCCTTCACGCGCAGCGTCACCCAAATCTGACAACTTGTAAAAGTGGCACAAAACTTACCTAAGAGCCGCACTCAAGCTTTTACCGTTAAGCACCATATAAAGTTAACGGTGGAGGATGTCAGATGCTCAAGACTTGCTCCCGCAGCAATGCACTAACAGCTTTGCTACTACTCGTATCTGCTGCCTGCCTTGGTCGGGTAATGGCACTATACGCTCCAGGTTCATTAGGACAGATAGCGTCTTTATTGTGCCAAATTTGGTTGTTGGTGCTACCTCTGGCGTGGTTTTTTTGGGTCGATCGCGGCAAGCTCAGTATATCGCTACCGAAGCGACGCGAGTTGTTGGCTGGAACCGTGTTGGGAGTATTGATGTTCGGCATCATCCTCGGTGCTTATTGGCTTTTCGGTCAGCACTGGATCGATGTTAAAGATATCCGAAATAAAGCACAACAAGTTGGTATCAACAGCCCCATTATTTACTTAGTTGGGGCAATGTATTGGACTTTTATTAACTCGCTGTTTGAAGAGTACATCTGGCGTTGGTTTGTTTACAGCAAGTGTGAGGTGTTGATACCGGGAAAAGGAGCAGTCTTGCTGTGTGGTCTGCTTTTCACACTCCATCACATCATTAACTTAGTCGCTTACACCGACAACTGGCTGGTAGTGGTGCTAGCGTCATTAGGTGTGTTCCTTGCTGGGGCAGTATGGTCGTGGTGTTATCTAATGTACCGTTCGATCTGGCCTAGTTACTTCAGCCATATTCTTGCAGATTTAGCGCTCGCGATCGTCAGTTGGCAACTCCTGTTTGGGTAGCTACCTACTACTCTTGCTCCCCCTTAGCAAGGCAGGGCTAATTTAATAAAGACTTGCCTCTCCTCGTCATATTGTGCAACCCCTTCTTGAAAATGACTTTCACCATCAATTTCTATTGCTAGCGTGAGTTCAGGAGAGTAAAAATCCAGAACGCAGCGATTCTGAAAGCCTGCTCTTCCATTATCTAGTAATGAGATGAACGAATAGTCATCTGCGATCGCGTAAGCGCTGCTGCCAAGCAGATTGCAGTTTGACCGTTATTGAAAAAAAGCGATCGCACCACAAACTGTAATCGATTCTCTGAAGCGGCTGATAGTAAATTTTAACCTTCACTGACACTAATCCACAAACTACGGAAATATTTTTCGGGATGATTTTCATCCTCAATTTCTTTACATTCCTTACCATCAACTCTGATGATTGTTCCATCATCACTGAGGAGTTGAAATTGATTGATTCGGTTAGGATAAAATAAAACCGCTTCTGGACGAAAATTAGGTGGTAAACTAACTGATTCAATTTTTTGGGGAGTATCTTGGCAATTGCCTGACCACCAATACAAAGCGAACTCATCGCTACCATCGTAAGCTCCAGCAACTATTAAATAGACTTGGTAAACTTGCCAATATTCAATACTCCGAATACCCAATCCTCCTAAATTAAGCTCAATTGGCTCACCGAAAATTGCTTTGACTTCATTTTCATTTTTTTGAATTAGATCTAGAGGATTAGTTAAAGGTAAAACTAAAGCTTTTCCCTGAGGAATGGGATTACGAAAACCAATTAATAACTCCCCATTAGGAGTAGCAGTTAATCCTTCAATATTTATGCCACCTTCTTCTTTAGGAGCTAACTCTTCTGCTTTCTCAAGCTCATACTTTTTAAGTTGGTCATCTTGGAACATATCCTTAAAAACCAGTTGGGTATAAGAGTGACCAACTTGTTCTAAAATTTCTTGTCCAGAGTTAGTAATTTTATTGACAAAAAATTGATGGCGTGCTGGTTTACGCTCCCTCTTTTTATTTCTGCCGTGAGAAGTTATCCAGTAAATGAGTCCATTTAGTTCCGTTGCCGCTTCAATATCAACTTCTTTTTTCTTGGGATTATTCGTAAAGTAATTGTTGATATCAATCATTTGCAACGGAACGCCGGATTGATTAGCAGAGTAAACTCTTAAGTGATTATCTTCATCATTGGCAACGATAAAGCTATTGTCGTCTAAAGCCACAGAAGCAGAAGCGTCACAACAGCCAAAATGTTGTAGTTCTTTTTCGATAGTAAATCTGAGATTTTGCATGATTTTATATCTTTGTTTTATCTCGATGTTAGGACGTAGATATGGAGAGTTCTGAAAGCGATCGCGCTGCGATTGTATCAGGACTAGGCGCGATCGTCACCCCATTGGTAAAGTAAGTGAGATATATAACCGTTTAAATTCCCTCTCTCCAGGAGAGGTTTTTTTGTGTGATCTTGTCAAAATTACCCCACCGCAAACTCTGTGTACTGTCGCACATGAGGCGCGTGATAGGCTAGCACAATGTCTTGCTTTGGAACTCCTCGCACCACAAGTTGATCTGCGATCGCATTTTCTGTTCCGTCATGCTGCACCCAGATTTTGCCATCCTTAATATCCACATGCAGCACACAGCCATAGATCCGAGTACTACGTCAGCGCGTAAAAGTAAAGTGAGTTGCTTTTGCAAAGGTTTGTAAATTTGTCAGTTGTCGAGCTATGGGGAAAGAGCGATCGCATCTTTTACCCCCATCTCCTGTTATCTTTTCATCAGATTCTCAAACTTTTAGAACAAACAAAGCCTGTGGCGGCTCATTTGCTAACTGCCTGGTACTCTTGACTAGCTGAATCCTTGGGCTTCGATATCCAAAGTAGGAATAGAGCGATCGCACCAGGAGCAGTCTGAATCAGCAACGGAGTCCGCGTCAACGTTGCAGCACCAAAGATGCCAGCGATAATGACGCAAACTAGAAAGAAAATCTTAATCGCGTCACCACTTCTGCCGGAAATCAAGCCCCAAATTAAGCCAGCAGCAAGAAAGCCATTGTATAGTCCTGCATTGGCAACGATTGGCGCTACTTTTATCGCCTCCTCTAGAGAGTAACCAAGCCTTCCATGAATCAAAGGCTCTTTCCAGAAAAATATCTCGACAACACAAAGAGTAATATGCACTAACGCGACAAAGGCTACGAATATGTTTGCAATCTTCGGCATTGTAGTCTCCTTTGCTTTATTTAAGTAATGAATAACCTGAGAGCGCTCATCCTACTTAAGAATTCAAAACATCTCGATTTCTATGGATTAATCCCCAAAATTCTTCTTGAGTATTTCGATCCTCAAATCTGATAGCACCAGCCCTCACAAGTATCTTTCGTAGTTCGTCATCATCAAAACCACCTAACCTGTGCTTGATAGCTTTAAAGCTACGCCTTTTCCATTGTTCATGCTCCAACAGTTGTCTGGCTACTTGTTCTGCCATAAATTCAGTTCGCATCTGGGCAAACTCAAACTTCATCCTGCGTTCTTGAAGAAGAAAAGACGCCAAAGTAGTAATAATTGCTGTTCCGAAAGCTGTGATGATAGATGTTAGAATGGTTGTGAGCATATCTTCTAATTTTCAGATGACTTTCGTGGATCAAAGTTTACATCTCCTATCATCGCTTCTGCTTCGGCGAAAGCTGCCACTAATTTTTCCGGTGAGCTATTACCAGTATGAAATCTCATTGATTCAGCTCTTAAGTGTCTTTGAGCTTGACGAAATCCATTGCCTTTTCGTTTAACATCTGTTGTGTTAATCAAGGCTAATGAAATTGCACTTATTGCAGAAAGTACTTTAGTCCGGTGGGTTCCGAGTTCCTCAACAAAGGTAGCAACAAGTAAGGACGAGACAATTGAAGTCACTCCCAAGAACAGATAAATGGAATGCAATATATAGGCATATTGATGCCATTTCTTAATTTGAGTTTCAATTTCTTCTGGTATTTCTGGCATCAGGTAACTTAACTATTGAACTTAAATAACGAATAACCTACCCCCACTTGCTCTGTCAGTGAGAAAAAGTGAGTTACTTTTGTAAGGGTTTGTAAATTTGCAAGTTGTTGAATGATGGGGAAAAGGCGATCGCATCTTTCACCCTCATCTCTTGTTAGCGGGTGACGAGATGACCAAGCTTTGAGGTGCGATCGCCTCCCCTGAAGGTGAAGTAAGTGAGGAGCGATCGCATCTTTCCCCCGCATCTTCTGTTGGCTTGTGAAGAGATGACCATTTTTTTGAGAGCGCTCGCATCTACAACCCTCATTTTCTATTGTCTAATGAAACAAACTGGTCAATTTGTTAGTTGTAGACCCTGGTCAAATTGCAAGTTGTTGAGCATAGAGATAGAGCGATTTATTCTGAGTACCTAATTTCTGGTTGCCTTGTAACAAGCCAACTTCTGGCAGCCAACAACTGCAACTCAGGTAAGTCACCTAATCTTTTGGCATCTTCCATGTGTCGTGCCACAGGTGCTTAATTTTTTGAATGCTCTCTCCTGTTTTTATCGCTGTCCAGCCATCTTTAATAGCTTGCTTCTCCCTATCAGTTAACCTCCAGGATAAAGGTGGCCGATACCGACCATCTTTGTAAAATTCAGACACTGCACATTCTGGAGGTATTTCAGATTCAGAGGGAAAGAAGACGGGAAAGTATTGGATCTCTACCTGGTTCTTCCATTTTTTAGCAAGAAGATCTGCTTCCTTGGCATTTCGAGATGCCAAAACCGAATCACGTACCTTGAACATTGCAAGTAATGGTCCTATTGTTGCCATAAACCAGCCGCCATTGCCCTGCACATTTTCGACTGAAGGAGATTTAGGAAAAGCATTGATTTGTAATAAAAGGACTCTTTTAATATTCAAATTAGTTTCAGGTTTTATCCAGTCATTGAGCTGTTCATCCAGCCATTCTGCTGCTGTTACAAAACCCGAGTTATCAAAATAGCCTCCATCAGCAACATGATAATTATTATTTTGAATATTTATACTGCTGCGACAGATAGGAGACACATAGGGAAAGGTCGCTGATAGTCTTGCCGCCGTTACAACATCCATATCATAGGTTCCATAAAGAGTATTAAAGTCTACATACTTTTTCTCAGGAACCTTGCCAAACGTCGCTGGAGTAATCAAAAACCGCCAGCCATTTTCGACTAAAGTGGCATTGAATATAGGAATAGGAATTTCGCCATCAAAAACCTGTTTTCGCCATGTTGCTAAGGTTTTTTTATTTTCCGGTTCCTTCATTTCCCCCTGCCAGTCTGTTTCAACTGCTGTACCACGATCGAATCGTTGGGGAATGATGAAGGGAAGCCCGATAAATCGCCATAAGTCCAGATGAGCTAGTCCCCAACCAACCGCATCTAAAGTATCCTTAGTAGCACTATCAAAGATATGTTCAAGTTCATTGGCTTTGGGATAACCGTCATCAGCGAATCGATCCAGGTAGTACATTGTCCCTACTGAACCGCCTGAGACAGCACTGATCAAACCAATCGCTTTGGTGAAAGGCTCCCCTAATAATTCCTGGAGACCAGTTAATACTTTCACTGTCCATCCTGCTGCTTGAATTCCGCCACCACTAGCACAAACAATCACTAAAGTACGCTCTCCGGTTTGATGCTGAAGACGTTTCTCTAGCACTTGTTCAAAGTCTCGTGAATGACTATCCACTCCTTTCTTGTTGTCTGCCTCTGCCTTAAGATTGTTGAGTTGAAAGACATGATTTACATCAAACATCAAATAAGCAAAGGCTGAGAAGAGAAGAAATAGCAATAAAATAGGAATGCGGAAGTAATCAAAATAGAAGGTTGCACCTCCATATAAAGTTGTCACTGTCGAGATGATCAGCAACAAATACAATAGAGCAGGTGCCTCGGCTCGACGTGGCTCTGACTTCGGATTGAAGAGTAAACCAACTGTAATGTAGATAGCTACTCCAATTATAAGAAAAGCCGTTGCTGCCAGATGTTCCGTCGTTAGTTCACCAGTTTGAGGATTGATATACCCATCTGTCTCAGATTTACTTACAAAAGAAATGATATCAACGAGTATCTTTTTTAAGAAAGTATTTGAACTCAACCACTGTCTGAGCAAACTAACAAGAAATAATAGCCCGATAGTCAATCCTCCGCCTACAATTGCTCCCCACTGTCTTTCCTTGTTGGTCAGCTTCTCTTGAGATAGATCGTATGCAACGATACAAATGTATGAGCTTAAGGCAATAGCTATTCCATATTGCCAAAATTCTGAAATTTTTATCGCTACTGGTACACCGAAACGAACGGGTGCGTTATGCAGAATGATCGAGGCAACTGAAACCACTGACGTTCCTGCTCCAATTGCGCTCACAATCACGAATGCCAGTTGCCACATGCCACGAAGCACAAATAAATTCTTCAGCATAGCTGGCAGCCAATCCTTAGCAAGTTTAGGGAGGAGCAGCAGGAATAAGCCCATCAAAATAGGTAGACGTAGGAAGAAAAGATATCTCCAGACAGCATCAGGGCTTAGTAGCCATGCTACTAGAGCTGCCAGCATTAGCACAAACCAAATGATTTGTTTCATGTTGAAACCTCAATTTATTGTTGTCTTGTAACTAGATTTCTGAACTTTTTGTGTGATTCGAGAATCTTTTTAGGTGCGTTACGCTTATCACTAACGCAGCCTACTGGTGTGGCACAGCGAATTTGATGCAATAGAAAACGGCTGCAACTCATGATGAACCAAAGTTTCCGGCAATTTATTTAATGCACTATTTTAGCTGTGCCACGCCACTAGTTAATTTACGCAACTCCTAGGCGTTCGCTGCTAGCCAGAGCTACTAATTTACTAAAAGAACCATTGAAGCGGTTTCTGTCTACAGGTCCACTGACTCCGGCTACTCTACCGCTTTCTGTATGTTGCCAAATCGTGTAACCGTTGCCTCCCCAGTTATTAGCAGGGACATCAGGTTGAGGCTTGGATGTATAGTGAGCCAGCCACAGAGGATGATCTGTAAACTCTTGAGAGTCACGCATATATTCTCTCCAAAAGGAGGGACTGGTATAGATAATGGGTTTTTCTCCCGTTGCTTGTTCTACCTTTTCTAACCAAGTTATGATCCGGTTAATACGGTCTTTGAAAGCAAGAGTTTTCCAAGCTTCTCCAACTTCCTTAGGCCAAGGTTCTACATCCAAAACTGGCGGCAAGTCTCCAGGCTCAAGCACTTTTTTAACAACTTGGAGAAAGTTATCTACTTGCTCCTCAGCAGTTCTTGCTGGACGAAAGAAATGATAAGCTCCACGCATAATACCCGCTGCTTTCATTCCTGACCAGTTGGTAGTAAACGTTTTGTCCTTGAAAGTAGCACCTTCCGTTGCCTTAGCAAAAGCGAATGAGATATTAGCATTTTTGACCGCCTGCCAATTCACAGGAGGATTATGGTTAGACACATCAATGCCAAGAACAGAAGCATTGGGGTTTCCTAAAGAACTGGAATGCACTAGCAAAATGTCAATAGCATCACTAGCTACTTGTCTATTAGCAGCATCAAAACCCTTGACAATAATTCGCCGCTTTCCTGCCCGATTAAACGGATACAAAACTGACCAACTATTATTAATGACAGCAATCTTGCTAAGTAGATATTGTTCTGCAAACAGTTCTACTCTAACTACCGTAGCATCAGCACGACCTTGGAAAGAAACTGCATCTCCTAGTTTGAATTGAGATAAATTTGCTGGGTTGGTAATTTCTACAAGCATTTTTGATTTCCTTGAAAATAGTTAATAACTGCTTTTTTTTCAGCAGCATTGATACCCAGCACAACTATACACTAGGGAATTGTTTGACCAAATCGTCTCCTGGAATAATGGTTGTCCAAAAAATATGATTCTTGTTTAGTTTGTAGCGACGATCTTGCATGATTAGATTCATGAATTTATCGTGTTCTGCTACCGTTCGTCCCACAAAACAGCCAGCACCCCATTTACCAATGTCATGATGTGGTGCACCATTAGCGTGATGCTGATTAATACCAAAAAGTCCTGTATCTAGCTTGTCTCCTGTACGGATACCATTACGGTCAAAGTCTCGATGCACTGTAACATTTTCTACTTGAACAAGAGCTTTTGGTTGATTTGTAGACTTAGTTATATGAGGTCCAACCCGCCAAGCTTTGTACTGATCAAATTTAATGCGAGCAGCTCCTCTTGGATTCATGGGATTGTTAGTATAAAAATTTCCTGGTTCTGTTGTTGCTTCCCAGTTACCAACAATCTTTGGTATGCCATCAAAAATCTCAATTACTATTCGACGATCATTAAACTGATTGCGTGCATCATTGTTCTCAGTGTCGTCAGCGTTCATTCCCTCTACGTAGATAATGTTATACTCACCAGGCTTTATAGCAACATAGTAGTTTTTGGTTAGCATATACTTGATGATTCGACCGGCTAGGTCATCACCTGGTTTTAGTTTTGGATGCGGCAGTTCTGTTGGATCTGTTTCGATTAATTTTTCAGCCGTTTCAGTATCCAAGACTCCAATTTCAGGACATTCCATGAGTTCCTGAAACTCTTTGAACGCTTCTGTAGTAATCGGGCCAAACTTACCGTCAACAGATGAATCGAGCAGTTTGAGCCAAACCAGGCATTTTTGGATGTCTGCTGTTAGTTCTTCATCAGCAGCAATTTCAGCGATGGTATATTTCTGTCCAGATTTGTGAAATTCGTAAATATCCATGACCTAATAGTTTCAGGGTGAATGAGAATTCAAATGGTATAGATGTTGCCCTGACTTTCCAGTGATAACTCACCCCCGATCGCACTGTCGGTGAGAAAAAGTGAGTTCCTTCCGGAGACAGATGTAAATTTCCTGTAATGTTGATAAGCGGAAGCCCGAAGAACTCAGTAAATTTAACCAATAGATCAAGATCGCACTTTAATGACGGGACAAGAGGCACTCACCTTAGTCGATACGCTGTTACACTCTGCTAACCAAAAGCAAGGACTCAACAATGTTCAATCAGTAGTTTTTCTAGAAACTTGGTCTGGAAATTCCTACAATCAGATTGTCGAGAAGTTAGATTATCGATATCAATACGACTACATCAAACAAGTCGGTTCACAGTTGTGGCGCAGTCTTTCTCAGGTATTAGGTGAACCTGTCACCAAACGCAATCTGCAAGCTGTTTTGCGTCGCTACCAACAATCGCAACAAGCGAAGCAAGATTGGGGAGAAGCGATCGATGTATCCCAATTTCACGGACGGCAAGAGGAACTGCAAACCCTAGAGACTTGGATTCTAGAAGACTGCTGCCGTGCGATCGCAATTTTAGGCCTCGGTGGGATAGGCAAAACCACCCTCTCGGTGAAACTCGCTCAACAAGTACAATCTCAATTTGACTATGTGATTTGGCGCAGCTTGCAGCAAGCACCACCCTTAGAACTCATCCTCAGCGAAATTTTGCCGATTTTAGCGGGTACAGAAGTCCTAACTGACTGCTCAATTAATACCCTAATGAAACAGCTGCACTCCAAACGCTGTTTGTTAGTCCTCGATAACGTCGAGTCGATCTTGCAAGATGGAAATCGCAGTGGACAATACCAACAAGGATTAGAATCTTATCGGCAGCTATTCGATCGCATCTGCGACGAACCTCACCAAAGTTGCCTGATTTTAACCGGACGAGACAAACCCAGCGGATTTGCTATACGGGAAGGAAAAAATTTTCCGGTGCGATCGCTCCATCTCCCAGGACTCTCAGGAGAAGATGGTCAGCAACTCCTCATCGCCAAAGGCTTAGATGCAACTGAATCACAACGAGTAGCTCTTGTCAAGTACTTCGGTGGAAATCCCCTAGCTCTCAAAATTGCAGCAACAACCATTCAAACCCTCTTTGGCGGCAATAGTCAGGCATTTTTAGCTCAAGGTCGAACGGTTTTTAGCGATTTGTGGGACTTACTCGATCAACAGTTTGAGCGCTTATCTCCCCTACAACAACAAATTATGTACTGGCTGGCAATTAACCGGGAAGGGGTAACGCCAGCAAAGTTACACCAAGAAATCCTGCTCAAAGCGCCTTGGCGGGAATTTCTAGAAGCTTTGGAGTCACTTCAGGCGCGATCGCTCATCTTCGATGAGCGATCGCATATTGAAACAGAAAACGGGAACCTAACGCAACAACCCGTGATTATGGAGTATGTCACCGAACGATTCATCCAAACCATTGAGCAAGAGATTACAACGGGCAACCTTAATCTATTTAGAACCCATGCCTTAATTGAAGCCCAGACACAAGACTACCTGCGCGATGCCCAAATTCAACTGATTTTACATCCCTTAATCGAGCGACTTTTAACCCACTTTGCAACACAAGCTCAACTTGAAAATCAACTCTGCCAGATTTTAGCTTCAATGCGGCATCAAACAGCGGCACAGACAGGATATGCCGGGGGAAATCTGCTGAATTTATTGTGTTACCTGAAAACAGAACTCAAAGGCTTTGATTTTTCTCATCTGGTGATTCGTCAAGCTTACTTAGCCAATGCCGTACTGCACGACGTTGATTTTACCAATTCCCAAATTAGCCAAACAGTCTTTGCTGAAACCTTTGGCGGCGTAATCAGTGTAACGTATAGCTCAGACGGACAGCGTTTAGCTACCAGCGACCCCAAAGGTGAAATTCAAATTTGGGATACTTGCACCGG
>DALYIW010000201.1:0-3286 GCA_031970155.1 Coleofasciculaceae cyanobacterium CTOTU46601
ACCCCGCTTTTAGTCCAAAACGAAATCATCACCCTCCCCTCCGCCTCAACCGTTGCCATTCAACGCCGACAACTGCAAAACCGTGCCACTGCTGCCAAATCCATTGCCGTTGTTGCCGATCCCGTCTTTGCTCTCAACGACACTCGTGTTGCCGGGACTCCACCCCAACCAACCCCCGATACACTCAACAACTACGCCTTAACTCGTGCCAGCCGTAACTTAGGTTTAGGGGAAGGTGGCAAGGTATTTGACCGTCTGCAATATACTCGCACCGAAGCTGAGAAAATACTCGCCCTCGTCCCAGAAAAACAACGTCTACAAGCCTTAGACTTTAATGCTTCCCGTGCAACCGCCACTGACCCCAATTTAGCCCAGTACCAAATTATCCACCTTGCTACTCACGGCTTACTCGACCCCATCAATCCTGAATTATCAGGAATCGTGCTGTCTCTCTATGACCAAAAAGGCAAAACCCAAGATGGCTTTCTGCGCCTTCACGATATCTTCAACCTCAACTTGCCTGCGGAACTCGTGGTCTTGAGTGCTTGCGAAACCGGATTAGGGAAAGACGTGAAAGGTGAAGGGTTGGTGGGCTTGACAAGAGGCTTTATGTATGCTGGTTCAAGGCGAGTGGTGGTGAGTTTGTGGAGTGTTAATGATGTCGCCACGTCTGAGGTGATGGCGAAATTTTACCAGAAAATGCTCAAGGAAGGGCAAAATCCGGTATCGGCATTAAGAGCCGCACAACTGGAAATGTGGAAATCTCAGAATTGGCAGTCTCCTTATTATTGGGCAGCGTTTACAGTGCAGGGAGATTGGCGGTAATGGTGCGATCGCTTAGTTAGGACTTACGCACATTTCCTTTTGAAGGGCCAGATGTAAGAGTGAACGGCCGAAAGGCAAGATGCTCAAAACTTTTGAACTATTGGCGTCAAGCTGCACTAGAAATTGTCAATTGTGTAATTACTGAGAAAACCTAGTTCTGGCTCTCGGCAAATTTCAAATTTCAGAATTTACACGGTTTCATCCAAAAGAGCAACAAAGATAATGTGTTTGTGACCCAGCTCACCACCTTATCTGAGAAACAATGCCAGCTCAGCCTGTTCTAGGTATAGATCGTAATCCCCCCTCAGTCATAGGTCTTCCCCGCACCCTGAGTCCCCTTGAAACTTGGGGCTTTGGTCTCATCTCGATTCTGGTGTGGATTGGCTTAGCTCCGGGGATGAATACAGCCCTCGGACTTCAAGCCATGTGGGTATTGTTGCCGGGAACACTCGTGGGAATTCTAGTAAGCCTACAGGTGAAACGCTTAGGAGAGCAATGGCCAGAAATGTCAGGAGGAACTCCTGCTTATACAGCAAGGCTACTCAAAAACTATCCAATTCTTGGGCGCTATGGGGCGATCGCCTACTTTATCTCTTGGAGCGCCATTCCGCCGATCAACGCCTTCATCCTCACCGGTGCGATCAAGGACAACCTTGACCCCCTAGGCATTACTTGTCCCGAAACATTGCTGAGAATTGGCTTCACTTGTATAGCCTATGTTGTAGCGTTTAGCGGCACTCGTGCCTTGGCGATTCTGCACTTATTGTTTGTTCTTCCAGCGGTGGGATTCCTACTGGTATTTTGCATCCAAGGTTTGGGATGGTTAGCCCTCTCGCCCGCCAGTCCTGGACTTTTCCCCTCCCACTGGTCTAGCCTGTCTGTTGTGGAATGGGCAAAGTGGTACTTCATTGGTGGGGCCTTTATTTGTTACGGCTATGAAACGGTTGCTATGTTTGTCGCCGATAGCCGAAAACCGTCTCATACTTTGCGGTGTCTTTCGTTCATGGCCTGGCTAATGCCTATTGTGTCTCTGGGCGGCACTTGGGTACTGATACGGTTAGCCACCGATCCAAAACTTGGTGACAGCTCATTCAATAACCTTTTAGCAACGGCTAAATCCTTCTGGGGGCCATCCGCTTCGTTTTTAGTAACCCTCTTAATCGCCTCTAGCGCTTTGCTGCTTTGCGCTACGACAGTGGCTGTTTGTCCCCGTATTTTGTATCAACTCTCCTTAGACGGGCATCTGTCACCCTTGTTTGCTGTTGGGAACCGTGAGGGTGTCCTAGGGCCGAGCCTAGTTTGTACCTTTATAATCAGTCTTTTATATCTAGCTTGGGGAGATATACACCAGATAGTAGTAGTGAGTGCTGCTACCTGGTTTGTGTTCTTTATCATATTTCATCTGGCACTTTGGCTGCGTCGGAGCAGACCAGAAGTAAGATGGCCTTGGTGGTCGCTTGGCTTTTTCGTAGTAGAAGTAATTGTCTTAGTCATCAGTAGTTCAGCTTGGGGTTGGCAAGGTGTGCTCACAGGGCTTCTCCTTCCCTTGCCGTTTTTAGTAGCGGATGCTGCGATCGATCGCCTTTTATTTCGACCCTATAAGCAAGCTTGGTGGATTCAGGGTAAAAAGCAAAAAGCGTTCCATCAGAGTAAGGATTTCGTAGCACTTCAGGTGGTAGTTCTAATTATCTTGGTTTGTAGTGCTGCCACACTTAGCTGGGTTATTAGGGACAAGTTCGAGCAAATTAATCCCGGTACTAGCAACAATCTGTTAGTTATAGTGCTCCTCACCCTCGCCTTTGTCGCGCTGGCTATTGCTTGCTGGACGACGCTACCCCAGGTAGCGGCGATTGAAGAAGCCCGCAAGCAATTGATCGAGCAAAATTCTGCCTTAGAGAAAGCTAAACAAGCAGCAGAAGCAGCCAACCAAGCCAAAAGTGAATTCTTGGCAACGATGAGCCATGAAATTCGTACTCCAATGAATGGGGTGATCGGCATGACCGGATTGCTACTTGATACAACACTGACCTCTCAGCAACAAGACTTTGCTGAAACGATTCGCAGTAGTGGTGAGGCGCTACTGACCATCATCAACGATATCCTGGATTTCTCGAAAATAGAGTCAGGAAAGCTGGATTTGGAAGAACAACCGTTTGATCTGCGAACCTGTATTGAGGAAGCCCTCGACCTAGTAGCAGCCAGGGCAGCTGAGAAAAAACTGGAATTAGCCTACCAATTTGCTTCTGGCACTCCCAATCGAGTGGTAGGGGATGTCACTCGCCTCCGCCAAGTCTTAGTAAATTTGGTGGGTAATGCCGTTAAATTTACTCCTGCTGGAGAAGTCTTAGTTTCTGTATCGTCAGTACCAACCAACAACCCTTCGGCAAGCTCAGGGCAAGCAAACAACAAACAACAAACAACCAACAACCAACTACAATATGAAATTCAATTCGCCATCAAA
>DALYIW010000201.1:3296-8945 GCA_031970155.1 Coleofasciculaceae cyanobacterium CTOTU46601
TAAGGATACGGGTATCGGTATTCCTGCCGACCGGATAGACCGTCTATTTAAGTCTTTCAGTCAGGTTGATTCCTCTACTTCTCGCCAATATGGCGGCACAGGTTTAGGTTTGGTTATTTGCAAACGCCTCTCGGAAATGATGGGCGGCAAGATGTGGGTTGAGAGTGGGGGCGTCTTAGGAGGAAATCCGCCAGCTGATTTTATATTGGGGGATGCTGGAGAGACTATTTCTCTTAACGAGCAACCAAATAATCTAAAATCTAAAATCCAAAATCCAAAATCCGAAGGCTCTACTTTTTATTTCACTGTAATTGTAGAGTCACTTCCTGATTCATTACAGGTGAACCAACTGACGTATCAACCTCAGTTAGCTGGTAAACAGTTGCTGATTGTGGATGATAACGCCACTAATCGACAAATTCTTACCCTGCAAGCCCAGTCTTGGGGCATGGTTCCCCAAGCGGCTGAGTCGGGTTATGAGGCGCTACAGTGGCTTTCTAGTGGAGAAAAATTTGACCTGGCGATTCTAGACATGCAGATGCCTGGAATGGATGGTATGACTCTGGGAGCAGAAATTCGCCAGCTGTCTGATTGCCAACGATTGCCTTTGGTGATGTTGACTTCAATGGGTAAGCCCGATACTCAAGCCCAAACAGTTGAGGTAGATTTCGCGGCTTTCTTGAGCAAGCCTATCAAGCAATCTCAGCTTTACAATGTTTTGATCCAGATTCTGGGTGGACAGCCAATCCAAGTCAAGCCATCATCCGTTCCACACCTGCAACTGGATCCCACAATGGCTCAAAAACTGCCGAGAAAGATTTTGGTTGCTGAGGACAATAAAGTAAACCAGCAGTTAGCCCTGCAACTGTTTGCACGGATGGGCTACCGGGCAGATATAGCGGCTAATGGTTTAGAAGTGATTTCTGCTTTGCACCGTCAGCACTATGACGTGGTGTTTATGGATGTACATATGCCAGAAATGGATGGGTTGAGTGCGACGCAGCACATCTGCGAAGAATGGCCGCCCATCGCGCGTCCTTGGATTATTGCGATGACGGCTAATGCTATGCAAGGCGATCGCGAAAAATGCATTGATTCTGGCATGAATGACTATATCAGCAAGCCGATCCGAGTGGAAGATCTCATCCGTTCCCTGATTGAGTCTCCCTCTCCTGTTGAGAACTCAGAGCCAGAGCTAGTACTTGAGGAGACTATTGATACTTCTGTACTGCAAGCTTTTCGGAATACGATGGGACCCGACGCTGGCCAATTCTTATCCCAATTAATCGAGATTTACCTGGAAGAGACGCCATTAATTGTGCAAGCGATGCAGGCGGCTCAAGCTCAAAGTGATGCAGCAACTATAAAACAATCGGCTCACACCCTCAAGTCGAGCAGTGCTTCACTCGGTGCCCTCACTTTGTCACAACTTTGCGAGCAGCTGGAAAACTTGGGAACTTCTCAAAATACGTTGAATTGCCTGGATATTATAACACAGGTTCAGTCAGAGTATGAAAGAGTTAAGGTGGCTTTGCAAAAAATAGGGAGTCGGGAGTCGGGAGTCGGGAGTAGAGAAGACAACTTTTGATTTGTTGGTTGTGAGCTTCCGCTCATGATGCCTGTCTTGAAAATAGGGAGTCGGGAGTTGGGAGTCGGGAGTCGGGAGTCGGGAAGATAACTTGTGAAAGGACTTCCGCAGCAGGTGCACTATTGAGGTCTCTGTTATTTGAGAACTTACGCATAGACACCACATATAGTACGGGCGTATGGCCATACGCCCCTACAAATGGCGGTTCAAAAGGCAATTTGCGTAAGTCCTGATTGATCACTATTGCTCGTTACACCATCTTTAACGGAAACACTAGATGAACACTACTAGCCAGAAAGATTTTCCCTTAATTCTCCTAGCAGATGACGACAAATTCACACGAATGCTGTTACGTCAGATCTTAGAAAAAGATGGGTACCAGGTACAAGAAGCGACAAATGGAGAAGAGTGTTTAGCTGCTTTTACAAAGCATAAACCTGATATGGTTTTGCTAGACGGGATGATGCCAGTGATGGATGGTTTTGCTTGCTGTACTCAACTGCAAAAGCTCGAAGACGGTGTTCGCACCCCAGTGTTGATGATCACTGGACTCGATGACCAGGTTTCGGTTGATCGGGCGTTTGAAGCAGGTGCCACTGATTACGTAACTAAACCCATTCACCCACCTGTACTACGTCAGCGCTTACGTCGCATCCTTAAAGCTAAATGGGCACAAGAGGCACTACGAGAAAGCGAGAAAAAATATCGCTCAGTTGTCAACAACCTCAAAGAAGTTATTTTCCAGGCGGATACAGGTAGGCGACTGATTTTTCTCAATCCTGCTTGGACAGAAATTACGGGATTTTCTCTAGAAGAAAGCCTAGGCAAGCGTTTTTTAGATTTCATTCACCCAGATGATCGGCAACTCCATGATTCACAATTTCGACCTCTAATTGATGGAAAAAAAGAAGATTGCCGCTACCAGGTTCGCTACATAACAAAAAAAGGTAACGTAGCGTACATGGAAGTTTATGCTCGCGTGATGTCGGCTTTAGACGAAACCTTAATCGGGATTTCTGGTACCCTCAACGACATTACTGAACGCCTGCGTCAAGAAAAGCATCTAAATGCAGAACATGCTACCACGCGTGTTTTGGCAGAATCCGCTACCCTGAGCGAAGCCTCTTTGAAAATCCTGCAAGCTATCTGTGAGAATTTAGGATGGACTCTTGGTGAACTCTGGAGCGTGGACACTCAAGCTAATGTCTTGCGTTGTGTTGAAAACTGGCCGTTACCAACGGTTGAAGGTTCAGAGTTTAAGGCAGTGACTCAACAGATGACTTTTGCACCTGAAGTCGGACTACCAGGCCAAGTCTGGGCAAGTGGTGAACCAATCTGGATTACTAATCTTGCTGAAGCTACCAACTTTCGGCGTACCTTGGTAGCCGCTAAAGTTGGGCTGTCCACAGCTTTTGGTTTCCCCATCCTGGCTGGGGATGAAACGCTAGGTGTGATTACCTTCTTCAGCCGCGAGCTACAGGAGCCTGATCCAGATTTACTCAAAATTATGGGGGCAATTGGTAGTCAGATCGGTCAGTTCATGAAGCGTAAACAGGCAGAAGAAGACTTACAGCGTCAAAACTTGATTTTGCAAGCAGAATTAAATCAGGCAGCACAATATGTGCGATCGCGTTTACCCATCCCCTTTACTGGAACCGTTAGCACTGATGCCAAGTTTGTTCCCTCACTTCAGTTAGGTGGTGATGCCTTTGACCATTATTGGCTTGATGATGACAATTTAGTAATTTATTTGCTGGATGTAGCTGGACATGGAGTTAAGTCTGCGCTGCTGTCTGTTTCTGTGATGAATATTTTGCGATCGCAATCCCTCTTCAACACTAATTTTCATCACCCCAGTGCCGTCTTAACTTCCCTCAATCGTGTCTTCCAGATGAACGAAAGTGGGGATGATTATTTTACAATTTGGTATGGCGTTTATAACCGGATTCAGCACAGCCTCATTTACTCTTGTGCTGGACATCCACCCGCGATTTTGCTCAGCGAAGGTTCAACCACTACCCCTGTAAAACAGCTAGGAAGCCGGAGCATCCCAATCGGAATGCTTCCTGATATGGATTTTCATGATGAGTTTCACCAGATTCAACCAGGCAGCACTTTATACATTTTCAGCGACGGAGCTTACGAAATTCATCAACCTGATGGCAAAATTTGGGGACTCAAGGCTTTCATAGATTTTCTAACTGACTATAAGAAAAAGAACACCAAAAACTTGGATCAAGTGTTACATCACCTTCACAAATTAAATGCTAACAAAGCCTTGGATGATGATTTTTCACTCTTGCAAATTGAGTTCAATTGCTGTTAGGAGAACTAGGATTAATGAGGTTTAGCAAATGGTGTTTGTTTTTTCTTCGTCACCAATCTCTGCTAAAACTTGTTTATTTCAGACGTGTTGGTCTAGATAGAAGGCGCTTGGCTCATCTGGATTGGTTGATGCCTGTCTTTCTTGCCTGTCTGAGTGCCTTTTTCTGTATCGTAAGCACACCTGTTGTTGCCCATCTTTCTACTGTTAGAGAGGGGACTGGGCATGAAATAGTACAAAGTTTACCTGCGGCTTCTCAGTTACTGCAACAAGGTCGAGAACATTACAAAGCTGGACAATTTGCTGATGCCGCTAAGGTTTGGCAACAGGCGGCTGAAATTTACCAGTCTCAGGGAGATCGCCTTAATCAGGCAATGGTATTGAGTAATCTAGCTTTGGCCAATCAGGAACTAGGGCAATGGGCTAAAGCAAAAGAAGCGATCGCAAAAGCCCTAGAACTACTCCAGTCAGAACCCAATACGCCTGAACACCAGCGAATTCTTGCTCAAGCGTTGAATACCAAAGGCAGCTTGCAAATGGGGCAAGGCCAAGCGGAACAAGCTCTAATCACCTTACAACAAGCAACCGAGACCTATAAAAAAGTTGGCGATGAAGCAGGGGTAATTCGTAGTTTAATCAACCAAGCACAGATTATGCGGGTGTTAGGGCTTGATCTGCGTGTCAAAGCAACCCTCACCCAAGTCAACGAAACTCTTAAGCAGCAACCTAACTCCCCTCTCAAAGCAGCAGGATTGCGTCACCTCGGTAACGCCCTACGGTTAGTTGGCAATCTAGAGCAGTCTACCAAAGTCCTCCAGCAAAGCTTGGTCATTGCCGAAACTTTACCCTCACCGTTAGAACTCGGTGCCACTTTGCTCAGTTTAGGTAACACCGCCCGTGCCCAAGAGGACATGGAAACGGCACTTAAGTTCTATCAAAGAGCAGCCACCACAGCAGGCTCACCTAAAACCCAGATTCAAGCTCAATTAAACCAGTTAAGTCTAGTTGTCGAAAGAAAGCAATGGTCTCTCACCAAGTCTTTACTACCCCAAATTCAAACTCAGCTAGCTAACTTACCTCTAGGTCGCCTTGCTATTTATGCCAGGATTAACTTAGCTCAAAGCCTGCTGAAGATCGAAGAAGAAGGAGAAAAACTTGAACCCAGAACTTCTGCTTCAGGTTTCCCACATAACGCCTCAAACTTCCAAGAAATTGCCGAAATCCTCGCCACCGCCGTCGAGCAAGCTAAGAAATTGGGAGATCAGCAAGCCCAAGCCTATGCCCTCGGCAGTCTCGGTGGACTTTACGAAAAAACTCAGCAGTGGTCAGAGGCTAAAGAGCTTACTCAACAAGCCTTAATCCTAACTCAGTCAATCAATGCGCCAGATATTGCTTACCGTTGGCAATGGCAACTCGGACGCCTACTCAAAGCCCAAAGCGATAAAAAAGGTAGGATGTCGCAAGCGCTTCGCTCTTCCAGCATCGCAGCTTACACCGAAGCTGTCAAAACGCTTCAGTCTCTACGTAGTGACCTCGTTGCTGTTAACTCAGAGGTGCAGTTTTCTTTTCGGGAAGGTGTAGAACCTGTTTACCGAGAGCTTGTTGGGTTACTTTTGCAAGCGGAGGGCAATCAACCTAGTCCCAACCAACTTGAGCAAGCCCGCAAAGTGATTGAGTCTTTACAGGTGGCTGAACTAGATAACTTTTTTCGGGAAGCCTGTATCGAAGCCCAACCTGT
>DALYIW010000201.1:8955-15592 GCA_031970155.1 Coleofasciculaceae cyanobacterium CTOTU46601
TTCGGGCTGCTTGTTTGAAAACAACGGCTGTAGCGATCGACTCGATTGACCAGAAGGCAGCCGTCATTTATCCGATTATTTTGGCAGATCGTCTAGAAGTTATCCTCAGTCTCCCTGGGCAACCCCTACGCCACTACGCTACTTCTCTTCCTCAAGAGCGAGTTGAACGTACCGTGATACGGCTGCGTCAATACTTAACTCAGCGTACTACTCAGGAGTTTCTTGCACTTTCTCAGCAGGTGTATGACTGGTTAATCCGACCGGCTGAGGTTTCTTTAGTTGAGAGTAAAGTCAAAACTCTAGTGTTTGTCCTTGATGGTTCTTTGCGGAATATTCCGATGGCGGCACTCCATGATGGCAAGCAGTACTTAGTAGAAAACTATGCCATTTCTCTGACTCCAGGGTTAGAAATTTTGGAACCTAAGCCTTTGTCACGAAGACAGCTCAAGGTTTTAAAGGGTGGACTTTCTCAAAGCCGTCAGGGCTTTCATGCTTTGCCTGCTGTAGAAGTTGAACTAAAAGAAATTCAATCTCTGGCGTCTGGAGAAATACTACTTAATCAGGAATTTACCAAAACTAATATCCAAAAGGCGATTGATACAATTTCGTTTCCAGTAGTTCACTTAGCAACTCATGGTCAATTTAGTTCTAAGGCTGAAAACACATTTATCCTGACTTGGGACGATCGCATTAATGTCAATGAATTAAATAACTTACTACAGACAACAGACCTACGCCGAGCTAATCCCATCGAGTTACTGGTTCTCAGTGCTTGCGAAACCGCTAAAGGTGACAACAGAGCGGCTCTGGGAATTGCTGGTGTGGCCGTTAGAGCTGGAGCACGTAGTACTTTGGCAACGCTGTGGTTAGTGGATGATCAAGTGACAGCAGTACTCATGCGTCGGTTCTACCAAGAGCTGGCTAATGCTGCGGTGACAAAAGCCGAAGCCCTGCGTCGTGCCCAACACTCAATCTTGCAAGACCCCAAGTACAGGCAGCAACCTTTTTATTGGGCACCTTATGTATTAGTGGGAAATTGGCTATGATGTGCAATCTCAGTGGGACAATCAAGATTGTCAATCAAGTTTTGAGTTATGAAAGAAACCCAGACCCGGAAGGCAGACCACCTCAGGATTTGTCTGGATGAAGACGTACAATTTCATGGTGTCACCAATGGGCTGGAACGCTACCGCTTCACCCACTGTTGTTTGCCAGAACTAAACCGCAGTGAGATTGACATTACAACAACATTTCTGGGGAAATCCTTAGGAGCGCCGTTGTTGATTTCTTCAATGACTGGCGGTACAGAACAAGCTAAAACCATTAACTTTCGTCTGGCTGAGGTTGCCCAACATTACCAGCTAGCGATGGGCGTTGGTTCCCAGCGAGTAGCGGTGGAGAACCCCCTGGTGGCTGATACTTTTGCGGTGCGATCGCTGGCTCCTGATATTCTCTTATTGGCTAATCTAGGCGCTGTTCAGCTTAACTACAGTTACGGTCTCGATGAGTGCCTGCGCGTCGTTGACCTCTGCCAAGCCGATGCCTTAATTTTGCATCTCAATCCATTGCAGGAGTGCATTCAGACGAATGGTGATACTAACTTCCGGGGATTATTTGACAAAATACACAATTTGTGCAGCAAATTACCAGTACCAGTGATTGTTAAAGAAGTGGGGAATGGTATCTCAGCGGCGATCGCACAGAAGTTGCTGGAAGCAGGTGTGGCTGGCATTGATGTTGCTGGTGCGGGTGGCACTTCCTGGGCAAAGGTGGAAAGTGAACGAGCTTTAAATGAAAAGCAGCGCCGATTGGGGTTGACGTTTGCGGAGTGGGGTTTGCCAACGGCTGAGTGCATTACCAGTATTCGGGCAATTGCTCCGGAGATTCCTTTGATCGCGTCTGGGGGATTGCGTAATGGCTTGGATGTGGCAAAAGCGATCGCATTAGGAGCCGATCTTTCGGGTTTAGCATGGCCTTTCCTACAGGCGGCATCCGAGTCAGCAGATGCCGTTGATGCCCTAGTACAGCTGTTGATGGCAGAAATTACTACAGTACTATTCTGTACGGGCACGACCACTCTATCTCAGCTTAAGCACTCCAACATCTTGCAGAAGTTAGCATAAAGGTGTTAGGGGTTGAGAATTATTCGCACGCCAAAAATCAGCTCAACCATCTACAAATAAGGGCGTGCAGTACGTTCAGTTAGCTCAAACTAACCCACCCATCCCTCAATTCCCTGTTTCCTTCTCCTCACTCTCTACTCCTCATCCCACATGCGTCAATTTCTCAAGCAAACCTTAGCTAGCGCAGTTGGAAGCCTTGCAGGTCTGATTTTATTCTTTACCTTAAGCACAGGTGGACTGCTCTTTTTACTAATTGCGGCGGCGTCTAGAGATCAAGGCCCACAAGTTAGGGACAAGTCAGTGTTGGTTTTTGATTTGTCGTTGGATATCACCGATACTGATCCCAGTTCCAGCACCAGCGAGGCGATTGAAGAAGCACTATCGGGTGACAAGGGTAATTCTGTCACCTTACGTACAGTGTTGGATAGCATAGACAACGCCGCTAAAGACAAGCGTATTGTCGCTCTCTACCTAGACGGAAGTCAGTCATCTCCTATCAGTGGTACTGGTTTAGCCACGCTCAAAGAAGTACGTGAAGCACTCGAACGTTTCCGAGCTACGGGTAAAAAGATTATTGCCTACAATGTTGATTTCGGGAAACAACAATATTACCTAAGTTCTGTGGCGGATCAGGTAATTCTTAACCCGATGGGAAGCCTAGAATTCAATGGTTTTAGCTCTCAGCAACTGTTCTATTCTGAGGCTTTGGAAAAATTTGGCATTGGTGTTCAGGTTATCCGGGTAGGAAAGTACAAGTCAGCGGTTGAACCGTTTATTCTCAAGAAACTCTCTCCAGAGAATCGACAACAGACTCAAACATTGTTGAGCAATCTTTGGGGTGAGTATCTCTCGACAGTGGGCAAGAGTCGCAAAATTAATCCTCAGCAGTTACAAGCGATCGCCAATAATCAAGGTAAATTGATGGCGTCTGAGGCGCTAACTCAACGCTTGGTCGATAAGGTGGCGTACCAGGACGAGGTAGTGACTGACCTTAAAAAACTAACTGGCAGCAGCGAAAAGGATTTCTCATTCCGGCAAATTCGCCTGACTACCTACGCCAAGGTAAGGAACAAAGACACTAAAAATCGTATCTCTGGCAACAAAATTGCCTTAGTGTATGCCGAAGGTGAAATTGTTAATGGTCTAGGCGGCGTCCAGCAAGTGGGTGGTGACAGCTTTGCTAGACAATTTCGGCGGTTGCGTCAGGATGAAGATGTCAAAGCAGTGGTGCTGAGGATTAATAGTCCTGGAGGTAGCGTCACAGGGTCTGATGTCATTCAGCGAGAGGTGCAACTCACCCGTCAGAAGAAGCCAGTAATTGTTTCTATGGGGAATTATGCGGCCTCTGGGGGCTACTGGATTGCCACGGCGGCTAATCGTATTTTCGCAGAGCCGAATACTATCACGGGTTCCATTGGCGTTTTTGGTCTACAGTTTAATGTCCAGAAGCTAGCGAATAACAATGGTTTAGCCTGGGATGTGGTTAAAACTAGTCGCTATGCCGACAGTATTACGGTTTCTCGGCCGAAGACACCACAAGAGTTGGCGATCGCACAGAAATCGGTGAACCAGATTTACAACCAATTCCTCTACAAAGTGGCACAGTCCCGGAAAATACCCATACAGAAGGTTGCACAGATTGCTCAAGGCAGAGTTTGGTCTGGTAGAGATGCCCAAAAGCTGGGTTTGGTTGATGAGATTGGGGGAATCAATCAGGCTATTGATTATGCTGCTAAGCAAGCCAAGTTAGGGAATAATTGGGAACTGCAAGAATATCCCAAAGTAAGGAGTCTAGAAGAACGAATTTTTAAAAAATTGACTGATGAGGCAACTGCCAAAAATAAGACGCCACTCGATCCACTAACCGCAGAATTTCAGAAACTACAGGCAGATTTAGCGATTCTCAAGTCTATGAATGACCCCAGAGGCATCTATGCGCGTCTGCCCTTCCATTGGGATATCGAGTAGACCTCTTATGAAAATAGGGAGTAGGGAGTGGGGAGTAGGGAGTCGGAGAAGAAAGGCTATGCATCATTTTTGGTGGCGGCTTTCTGGGCTATGATGCCTGTCTGGAAAATAGGAGTCTCCAAGTCTCCGAGTCAGAAGCGGGTAATTTTCTTTCTTCGTGGTGAGCGATCGCTCATGGTGCCTATCTTGAAAGTCCCTCCTGACTCTTCACTTCTATTTTCCTAAAAGATTCAATAAAAATTAGGTGGAATTAGGGTTACATTTTGTGAGGAGATAGGTAAAGTAGATGAGAAGACCTAACAACTGATGAAATCTTTTACATCTATCTATGGGTAGAAATAACAACCGCCTTCTGATTCTGATTGCAACTTGCAGTGTTGCTGGTGTCATTCTCGGAGGGACAGCAAGCTGGGCACAAAGCACTCAATGCTTACAAGCCAAGAATCTGACGAGTGAGTGTCTAATCCAAGACCCTGTTACTAAAACTATTGAGGGAATGAGTGTTGGTTTGTTTGCAGGTGCGGGTGCAGCAGCGGGTGCGGTTTGGCAGCTGAAGCGTCAAGAACGTTAAATAAAATTTTCTGTCCCGACTCCCCTCACTCCCTATTTTCAAGCTAGACTCCATGAGATCTGATCTCACCACGAAAGAATGAAAATTCTCTTCCCCTACTCCCTACTCCCTACTCCCCACTCCCTATTTTCCGATTAGAAACGATAGTTGCGAATTGTCTGTTTCGAGGCTTTACCAACCCGCGCCCATAGACTTATCGGTACAGCATTCCCTTGAGCATCCACCCGAATTTCCATGACAACTGGCGGTTTTTGTGGCGATTGAGTGGAGTTAGCTGACGCCTGTGTCTGTTGTGATTGACTTGGGTTGGTAAGTCTTGCTTCACCGAGATCAGCGTTAATTTGCTCCCGTTGGTCTTCAGGAATATAGTAGGTTTCTAGTCCATACTCAACTAAGCCATGCTGGGCAAGTCCTTGGAGGGATACTTGATTGGTAGGCAGTTGTGAAGGACGTTTGAGAGTGACAGCTATGGGTTTCCAGGCTTGTGGCAGTTCACCAGAGGTAGGAGAAGCAGGCGCTTGCAAAATTACATACAAGCGAGTACCTGACTTGATAAAGGTCAGTTTATTGCCATCCGATGGTTGCGTGGGTAATTCCTGCCAGCCGGGAAGCTTACGTAAGTTGTCCTGCCTGGAGATGTCATATCTCAGCGTCTGAGAGTAGCCTCGTAACAGTTCGTATGGATCTACTGGCACTGTTTGGAGGATGACGGTTTTGCCAGTCAGTTGGGTGTAAAGGGCTTGAGCTGGGACGGCAAGAATCAGGATAGTTTGAAATAAAAGAGGTACCCAGAATCGCCAGATGGGGGTGGGTTTTGGAGGGGACAAGGGGGACAAGGGAGACAAGGGAGAATTGCCTAATATCTACCTCTCAAATCTACCTTGACCGTCCAGTTGTGCGGATATGGCGCTCAAACCATAGTCCAGCGGCAATAACGCCAAAACCGCACAGAACTAAGAAGAAAGATTTGAATAGTAAATCGGTGTTGTATTCCCACATGCGGGTGAAAATTTGTAGAGTCAGTAGTACCATTCCACCCCAAAATAAGCGTCGTTGACTCTGCTTGAGTCCCTCGCGAACTAAACCAACGGCGAGCAGGAATAAGAGTAGGTTGAAGATTAATACAGCTGCGATCGCAGAATTCTCACCTGTTAGCGTAGCAGTTCCTCCGGAGGTAGGGAGTATTGCCCTGCTGATGCTTAGATGCCAAAAGGGGACTAAGGCACTAATGCCAATCAAGCCAGCCACAAGGTAGGTGATTACATTCACTTGACGCAACACTCGCAGCCATTCCCAGAGGGTGAAGCCACCCAAGATCAAAATATCTATTAGGAGAGGCCAAAGGAGTGTGGAGGTAGAGGTGTTTGTGTTTGACTGCACTGGTGAGGTGTTCCACAAAAAGTTGAAGGATAAAACATAAAACAGGAGGCTAAGAAAGGTGATGGCGAGAGTGCGAGCTACTCTATTGAATGACTCGGCTGCTGGTGGGACGTTCCAAAGAGCATCACTGTAAGGCCATAAAAGAGCAGGGGGTAAAGCACAAGCGATCGCAGCCATCCAAGGCGAGAAACCCGATAGATTGAGACGTATTAAGTTGGCTTCTAGAGAAAAAACTACTGCGATCGCGCCGACTCGAAAAATCCACCGAGAACGACACCAGTAAGCCAGTGGAATAAACATCAAAGCTGCTAGTACAGGCATATGCTGCACCATCAGCCGCAGCCAGGAAAACTCTCCGATAGCGCCAAATTCTGGCTGTACCCACAAATACGTTAAATACCCCAATCCAATCAAAAAAGCTGCTAGCATCCCCAACAACGTCAACCGTAGGCTATAAGCCATCGCTAAAACGCCCAACCCCCAAACCAGATACAACTGATAAAGCAGGCCACTCTGATGAAACAGTTGAGACATCAGAGCTAAATTTCCTCCTAAAGCCAGCGCCCCTAATAGTAATAATCCCTGTCCTAAACGA
>DALYIW010000201.1:15657-15922 GCA_031970155.1 Coleofasciculaceae cyanobacterium CTOTU46601
CACCGCCCTCAACTCCCGTGACCATTCTTGCCAGTTGGCGGCAACAAAAGTAATAATACCTAAGCCTAATAGAACGCTGCCCAGTCCCAACAAAATCACAACAAAGCGGTTCCGGGCAGCAGCTTCAAGCTCAGTAAATTGATAGCGTTGGGATAATTGTTCATACACCGCATCATCAATTAATCCCTCAGTTCGCCATTGCTCTGCTTCTTGACGTAACTGGCGACAAAATTTATCGGAAAGCATAACAACCTCGGCTTTGCTC
>DALYIW010000202.1:0-3099 GCA_031970155.1 Coleofasciculaceae cyanobacterium CTOTU46601
AAATCCCGCGCCACCAATTCCAAACCCAAAGGCAGATATCCTAACCATTCGCAGAGTAGGGGCGCACAGCTGTGCGCCCCTACAACCCGCTTCTCACCCACCAAAGCCGTCAACAGTTCCAAAGCGGCTTCCGGTGACAGCACATGCAGGGGTAGCTCAACAAAATTGGTGTCTAACCGTCGTAGCCGCGTAGTCATCAAGACACGGAAGCGGTTAGCTGTTGGCAGAACCTCTCGACAACTCCTCAAATCGGTGACATCATCCAACACCACCAAAACTACCCCTTTAGTAGGTTGCCACTGCTGCCAGCACCACTCAACTTGTTCCTTGAGATTGAGCGGTCTTTCCCCTAGCTTCTGCGGCACTTCCAGACTCATCTTACTCTGGACAAACAGCACAATCTCAGCGGCCAGATTCGAGTCTCTCGCGTTTAGCCAGCAGATCCCACCAGGGTAATCCGCCTCATGCTGCCGTGCGTAGCGTATTGCCAGTTCAGTTTTACCAACACCGCCCATGCCAGCAACAGCAGAAACCGCCACATTCGCACAGTTCTGTAACTCCTCATGCAGCTTTTGGAGTTCCTGCTGTCGTCCAACAAAATTGCCGACACCTCTATAAGGAATGTTGTTTGGGGGATTTAACTTTGCCCGTTCCCGTTTGGGCGACTGTAGTCAGTTGAAAGTAATGTTATGACCACTGCCACCTTGAATCACTGGGGCATTGGTGCCAATTGCATTATTTTGTTCAGCTTCACCACCAAAAACATTCTGAACATTTTGACCTTGCATTTTGCCAATGTTAATCTCTTGATGAATCTCATGAGCAAGTGACTGAACCTCTTTGGCAAACTCTGGTTCTTCGTTCATCACCACTTGCAAGTATGCAGCAACTCGCTCTAAATCGGGTTTCGAGCCTTTCTCAGCAGCAGTGAGGGCGCTTTCGGCTTTGACATTTCCGCGAAACTTGTCCCAAATCTTTTTACGCAACTCGTTCATTTTAGCGATCGCAGCTTCCGTAAATTTTTCGATAGAGGTTTCAAAAACTTTTGTGAAAGCCAGAGTTGCGATCGCGCCTGCCGTTAAGGGTTCCATTGGCTATTTCCTAGTGATAGTTCTCTATGCCCAGCAGATTAAGGGCAGGACAATGCCGTGCCCCTACAGCCTATATTTCAGGCAATTGTGTAGTGAATCGGGATAAAAAACAGAAGTGCGATCGCACCTTGGGTGCATTCCCATGTTGTAAATGTATTAAGTAGTGTGAGCATCTTGCTCACGTAGACTCACAATTTCAGCCATAATCACACCCATTGAAATGACTGGCGACGATAGGCTACCCGTGCCAGAGTTTCTAGAACTGGAACTAACAGTTACACAAGTGTTTGATTGGTTAAAGGCAGGACAACCAAAAGGCGATCGCTCCTAACTGGCAACTCAAAAATCCCTAGGGGTAATTCCACCTCACTGGAAAATCAAGCGGTGGGCGCTTTTCCTGAGTGATGGGTGTCCTTTTAAGCGTTCCAACAGCTTTTGTATCTTTGACAAACAACTAACAACCAACAACTAACAACCAACAACCAAACCAATATTGAGTATGAGGGAAAATAGAAAGATAGCCTGTCTCTCCCGGTCTAGCCTTGAGTTATCCCCAAACCTCCCAACCCAATCCATCTGCTGAAAGCCAGACATCCCCAGCACGTAACAACGCGCAGGAAACCCAACTCAACCGCACCCGCGCCAGTTTGCGGCAAGCACTATCCTGGTATTCCAACTTTCGCCGCAACCAGAACCATATCCCAGATGTGGAACTGCAAGCGGCGATGCGAAAAGAGTTGGAGGTCTTGAAATCTGCTCTCAACAAGCTAGATCAGACCGTGATTCGCATTGCTACCTTTGGTCTAGTCAGTCGCGGTAAATCAGCCGTCGTCAATGCCTTGATGGGACAAAAATTTCTGCAAACTGGCCCTCTTAATGGTGTCACTCAATGGCCTCGATCAGTACGCTGGACGCCAAGCAGCGACAGTAAAGTGCAGGTAGAGTTGATTGATACGCCAGGATTAGACGAAATCCAAGGTGAGGTACGGGCGCAGATGGCGCGGGAGGTTGCCTCGCAAGCAGATTTAATTTTGTTTGTGGTTTCTGGTGATATTACGCGCACCGAGTATCAGGCGCTTTGCGAACTGCGGCAAGCCCAAAAGCCCCTCATCTTAGTGTTTAACAAAATTGACCTCTATCCAGACCAAGACCGTGAGGCGATTTACCGACAACTGCAACAACTGGGCACGGGTAGCCCGAAAGATCGACGCCTGCAAAAGATATTGTCAGAAGATGAGATTGTCATGGTAGCAGCAGAACCTGCTCCTTTAGAAGTGCGCGTCGAGTGGCCTGATGGTGAGGTGACTTATGAATGGGAGACGCCGCCGCCTCAAGTGGATGAACTCAAGCAGAAAATCTTTAATATACTCAACCGGGAGGGGCGATCGCTTATTGCCCTCAATGCCCTGTTTCAAGCTCGCAATGCTGAAGCTAGTATCGCGCAAAAAACCCTGGAACTACGCAAAGCCGAAGCTGAAGAATTAATCTGGCGGTTCACCAAGTACAAGGCTGTAGTAGTAGCCATCAATCCGATTGGTATTTTGGATGTCTTGGCAGGTGCGATCGCAGATTTAACGCTAATTCGTTCTCTCTCGCGGCTATATGGTCTACCGATGACTAGCTATGAAGCGGGTAAACTTTGGAAGAAGATTATGGCTAGTTCTGGAGGTTTATTGCTAGGGGAACTGGGCAGCAGTGCGGTTTTGGGGTTGGGGAAGAGTGCTTCGGCTGTTGCTTCTGCTGTTGATAATCCAATGAGTATAACGGCTTTTGCTGGGGCTGCGATCGCACAAGCGGGTATTGCAGGTTACGGCGCGTATGTAGTTGGCCAAGCCGCGCAGGTTTATCTAGAACAAGGTTGCACTTGGGGACCACTCGGCCCTAGTACAGTCATTCAAGACATTCTCAATCAAGTAGAACCAAACACCATTCTCTACCGTCTGCGGCAGGAGTTAGGGCAACAGTTGGAGATGCCTAACTTGAAAGTCGGGAGTCGGGAGTCGGGAGT
>DALYIW010000202.1:3188-15846 GCA_031970155.1 Coleofasciculaceae cyanobacterium CTOTU46601
TGTATTGATATGGTTGTAGGGGCGGGTTTACCTTAGAGGTTTGTGGAAAGCCCAAGATATCGCTAAAGTGAATCCCTACTATCCAATCACTCCTAATATTTGAGAGGAAAAACAATGCCTGAGAAAGATGTGTCCCTAGATTCTTTAAAGATTTACATTGATAAAGCCCTCAAACTAAAATTCAAATCCATGTGTGCTTTGCAAGACAAGGATATGAGTCAGGTTGCATCAGGATTGATAGATGAGTGGGTTAAGCAAAACGAAACACCCCGATAACAATAAGGTGGCTCTCCCATAGTTGTGGTGAAAAACTGCATTTGTGGGTAATGGGTAATGGGTAATTCCTTACCCAGTACGCGTTTGCTTTGATTAATCAGTTTGTTTTATCGCCATATCTATGAGAGAGCCATTTAGATTTTTTCTTTCACTTTTTTCGTTTTAGGCTTTTCCTTGGCAAGGACATTATCGAAATATACAGCAACAGCTTCACCACTGCCTCGCGCTGAAGCAAGTCCAATTTGTCCAGAAGTATAGGAACTATCTTCAAATTCTCCAACCTTGCGATCGTTCACCCATCCCATCACCATTTTTTCATTACAGACAATCCTTAATCGATTCTGATTTTTACGTGGCTTAATTGCCGAAGACTCTTGCCAACTTAGTTTATCCTCCCAACCTTTAGTTTCTGAGTATTTGCCCATGGCAAATTTCCCTTCACCTTTAATTAGCAAGTAATAAAAATTGCCATTTTGATAGCGGGCAATTAGACCGAATTCTACGTCATCTGGTCCACTAATTTTTGAAACATTTGATGAAAAATCAACTTCTTTAAAATTGTGACCATACCAAAGTGAAGATCTAAGCGTTTTTTGGGTAGGTTCTTTCCGAAATAAACCTCCATTTTTCATGGCTGTACCAGGTGGTATACCCCAGAATTTAGATGGAGATGTAAAAGATTCTTGAAGTACAATTTTTGGAAAATCATCTCTATTAAGTAGTAAACTTCCGCTTGCACAAGCATTCAACGAGAAAAGCAAGGCTATGTTAACAGTATTTTTTAAAATTTGAGAGAGCATATAAAAGTCTTTCTCTAAAAATAGAAATAACAACTATAGCAGTTCTCAGTTGGATGAAGTACACCTGTTACAATTTGGTAGTTAGGAGTCAGGAGATGATGGCTGTACCTAACTCAACTGATTGCTAGTCCTTACATCTAAATAGTAAGCGATCGCCTCCTTATGTGCCTCTCATATGCCCTTGTCTGTCGGCTAATTTTAGCATCCGGTTTTGTAATTGAGCGCGATGCCTATTCTCTCCCTAAGGATGATTCGATCTGGAATTGCTTGAAGTACGATATATATTTTTGTCAATGGGATGCTCCTGTAGGGGCACGGCATTGTCGTGCCCTTAATCTGCTTGGGATAGAGAACTGAGCTATAACTAGGAAAAACTATACTCTTCGTCTTACTTGCGTTAATGGAGAGCGAAACATAACGAATGTTTTCCTTCGTTACCATTGCTGAAGTATCAGCGATATTCTTTCTTTTTTAATCATCCCGTGTAATTTTCGGTGTAATTGTGGCTGGGCGTGAGCAAGATGCTCACACTACTTAATCAGGACTTACGCAAATTTCCGGTTAAACCGCTATTTGTAGGGGTGAACGGTTGTTCTCCCCTACTATATATGATGTCCATGCATAAGTCCTGTTAATAAATTTGCAACATTGGGATGCACCCGTGCCAAGGACAGCATAGTCTTCATCCTTCATCCTTTTTTTTCATAGTTTCTACATACCTGCCCGCTTTGGTTTTAATGTGACATTCACGCCTTCACTAGATTGCTGTAGCACCAGCAAGGGGGTTGGTTTTGCCTTTTGATCCCAGCGAATTAAGACAATACGACCTTGAATCGTAGGTTGCCAACTGTCATGCTCATCATCTGGACTAAGAAAGGTTTCAATACAGTCAATAATTTGGCTAATTGTTGCAGAAGTGGCTTGAGTGGGTAACTTCATCAAGATAATCTGAACTCGGAAAAGCACTCGCATGGTGCGTTTTCCACCGCTTTCTGTCTCGTACATGACATCAAAAATTTCATCAACTTGACGCGCTCCTGAACTGGCAATACCAACAGCAATTTGAGTTCCCTGAACAGGTCTAAGAGCTACAGTAATTAACTGTTTTACTTTAATTTTGATTTGGTTGACGATCGCAAAATGAAACACCTCTTCAGCCATTCGCATTCTGAGGTAGTCCAAATTAAATTCACGGGAATGAATTAAATCTGGATTAGTCTCCATTTTCCGGATAGTACTAAGAGCCAACTTTAATTTTTTTTGAAAATCAGTCGTTTTATACTGCTCGAACTTGAGCTTCTTTGCCATTTCATCAAACTTAATTTTGCCATACACAGCTAAGGCGATAAGCATTAAAAATAATCCACTGGAGACAAATATCCAGACTTGCCCAGAGGACTGAGATTCTGAGGCGGCTATGGGTGAGGGGGTAGATGAGGTTTTCTGCTGACTACGAGCTTGAGCTAATAAGGGTTGTATAAGGATAGTAGAATTGGACATATTGGCTGCTAGATAAAATTTAACGTCTATTTTTAGAATGCCTCCCTGAAATGCATTCTGCTTTCTGAGCGTAATTGAAGGTCATCAATTAGATCGGGGAGAGTTAAGGGTTGACGGTTAAAGTTGAGAATTTTAGTGACATCTGTTTAGAAATTAACAATTAACTATCTGTTCACCCAACGCCCTTCCTTAGTTGCGCCATCGCACTCGGTAACTGCCTGCATCAATATGGCAGAGGTGGGGGAATTTGGTGTATCGACCTAAGCCACCAGGCCACCAGGGGTTGAGAAACCAGTAAAGTTGATTGCCAGTCAGACCTTGGCAAGTAAAATCGATCGCATCGCCAAAAAGATGGCGGTTTGTTGAGTTGCCACCCACGGCACTATTAATGTGGGGTGGACGATACCAGCTAGTAACAAAAAAAGACCGCCCAATGCGATCGCGTGCTCGTTGTGCCAGCTTGGCCATACGAACGATCGCATCAACCGTCTCTTGGTTTGGCGGCATCAAAATACCGCCCTGAGTTGCCTGGGCCCAAGTAAAGCTTCCATCCTCAACAATCGAAGCCCAAATCTGAATATTTTCAGGTGTCCAATGAGCAGGACGTTTGGGCATTACCACAGGCACGGGTTTTAGTGGTGCCTCTTGGACATAGTAACTCGCTTGATTTAGGTGTTTTTGGTCTTCAAGTAAGGATTGAATGGTTTGGTTTGGGTTCGGCAAATTGCGCCATAGTTGAATCAGGCGAATTAATGCTTCTCGTTGGTGATCGAGTTCTTGATAGTCCCCAGGCAGGCGTCGTACAAAACTCAGAAGTTCTCGATCTAGCTGAGTTGCCAGGTTTACCATTGCCGTTTTGTCAATGGCTTTAGTTTTGAGTACTTCGGGATTAATGCCAAGCTTGGTAAGTGCCGTAGAACGAGAGTCCAGCTGATGCCAGAGTCGAAACCCTTCAGTAAGGGCATTACGCTGACTGCCTTTTCCGTGGTAAGACTCCGGAATTTGCTGGACAAAGGCGATTAGCGCTGAATCGATGAAGCTGAGGTTTTCCTCTGGGGAGGCGTTAGTTTTTAGGGATGCGATCGCTTCTTCTCGTGTCCTCAGCTGACGCCACACCTGAGTCATCCGAATCAGCGCCTCTCGTTGCTGAGGGTATCCTCCATAGTCAGTAGAAAGCTGTCCAATAAACTGCTTGAGGGGAATATCTAGCACAGACTCATCCTCACTCACGGAGGCGACATCTGCCGCCGGAACTAACGTTGCGATCGCCGCCTCGCGAGTATCCAATTCCTGCCAAACCCGCACCGCCTCTAGCAAAGCATCCCGTTGGTAAGGCAATCCCATATAGTGATTAGGAATTCCATCGACAAAGGTTAGTAGCGATCGATCCAGATAGCTGAGATGTTGAGGTAAACCAGCTGCTTTCAAGTCAGTTTCCAGATCAGCCAGGTAAGTTTGTCGTAGCCGCTCAAAATTACAAGCTTCTAAGCACGCTATTGTTGATTCACTTGGCCCTGGTGCATACCCACTAGCCACCTTTTGCAGAAATTGGTCAGTATAGCTACCTTGAAGTGTGTTCCAAAAATCACCTCCTTGCCAGCCCTGAGCTATTAAAGTATTGGTAAGAGCGCGGATCGCATTCGCTGCATACTGAACTTGAGAGGCAAAGGTATTAACCTGTGCCAGTGCAATCCGATTAGCTGGAGAGACACCTAAGCCCGTTTCTTCATCTGGGAGAGAAGGTGAACAATGAGCTTGATACAGTGCTGCCAGAATTGGCTTATGAATACCTGATCGTTGAGCTTCTAAAAGGTAATAATAATTACGCTGGTCTGGAGAGAGTGTTGCCATGGCAGATTATATAAAACCAACTTACAGCACCCATTAGACACTACTCTATGGCTTTTGCACCGATTGAACAGGCAATAACCCATACTTGCTTTAAAAATCTTCGCCTAATTGCTACCGACATGGATGGCACCCTAACGACACACGGAAAGTTTACTGCAAGCTTGCTTCAAGCCTTGGAGGATTTGAGTGCGGCAGATATCCCTGTACTAATTGTTACAGGTCGCTCGGCGGGCTGGATGAGTGGACTGACCACTTACTTGCCTGTGATGGGAGCTATAGCCGAAAATGGAGGTCTTTTCTACCCGTCACAAAGCGACAAACCTGTAATTTTGACACCGCTCCCTGATGCTGTCAAACACCGACAACAGCTGGAAGTAGCTTTTCAACGCCTCAAGTTAGAATTTCCTCACTTACAAGAGTCAACGGACAATTGCTATCGTCTGACGGACTGGACATTTGACAATCGCGACCTAACCGTATCCCAACTGGAACGTTTAGACGCTCTATGCTCTTCACTGGGTTGGGGCTTCACCTATAGTTCTGTTCAGTGCCACATTAAACCAGCATCCCAGGATAAGGCAACTGGGTTGATACAAGTATTACAGGATTATTTCCCCCAGTATGAATCTGAGCAAGTACTGACGGTTGGCGATAGTCCGAATGATGCGAGTCTGTTCAATCGTGAGTTATTCCCCCTTTCCGTTGGAGTTGCCAACGTCCTGGATTATGCATCGGAGCTAGTATACAAACCCAGTTACGTCACCACAATAGCCCAAGGGGAAGGATTTTGTGAGTTAGCGCGATACCTGATAGCAAGTTGCAGTCAAAGATAGTAGGTAGGAGAACAAGGGAGGCAAGGGAGACAAGAAAAAATACAAACAACAAACAACAAACAACAAACAACAAACAACAAACAACAAATAAGTTAAGCCAGAATCTCTCTACCCAAAGCTTGATAACTGTCCCAGGCTGTTTGCGATCGCGGATCAGGATAATCTTTAACTAACACTCCTTTGAAAGGCGCTCGTTCAAACGCAACTAAGCGCGGAATTTCTGCTTTAAAAATGGGTAAGTTTAGTTCTTCCAGAGACTTCCTAGCATCGCGAGCCGCAGAACTACGAGGAGGAACTTGAGTTAGTAAAATTTTATATTTAGCGTTCATGCCCTCCAACAAATCGACAGTCTTGGCTAAGGCATCCATATCAAGAGCTTTTGGAGTAGTGGGCAGAATCATCAAATCACAGCCCTCTACTAAATCTTTCAATTCCTCTTCAGAAGGTCGGGCTTGAGTATCAATGACAATGTGGTAGTGTTGTTTGATGAACTTGGGGGCAGCTGCCTCACTGCTGACTTTGAAAGGAAGTTTGCTCTCCCTGTCCCACACCAATGCTGAACGATTTTTATCCGCATCAATCAGCAGAGTTGTTGCTTTTTCTTGCAGGTAGGCCGCGATGTGAATAGCCGAAGTTGTTTTTCCTACCCCACCCTTTAACCCGACCAGAGTGACGATCATCCAATTCACCAAAATGCTTATACCAGTTTAGGTGAAATTTGACACTTCCTTAAAAAGATTTTGTTGTTTGTTGTTTGTTGTTTGTTGTTTGTATTTTTTATCAAATCAGTAACAAAAAGTAACCAACTGCGCTGACTTTCTGTGGTGCAACAGACCCTCAAAATAAAAACCCCACAGAGGTTAACGCGGGGTTGTAAGTCAAGTAGTAATATCTTCTTGTTAGTTAACCGTACCTAGACTCAGGCAATATTCTTCTCTACTTCAAGATAGATATTTGTATTAACATTTTTGGTCTTAATAGTCTCAAACCCTTATATTTATTGATGGGGTACTCATCCCGGCTTCACGACCCGCAACGTTCGTCATCTCTCATCCTTTATCCTTCCTAGTAACTTGCTCCATCTCTGCTGATAGGCGAAGATTCATGTTAGAGCCGATTGTGTAGAGGCACACCAGGAGAGAGCAAGGACGGTTCGCAAAAAAGCCCCACCGAGCAATCTGCGATGGGGAACTAGCTTGTATTGACATCCTCACCGCGCCTAAAGGCGCGGTGATTCCTAAACCTCACGATTTAGGTTTCTGCTTCATGGCAACTGCCTCTACCCTGCATATTGAGTTTTATGGTCTTATGTTCGCTCCACAGACTAACCCCGCTAGCGAGAGCGGTTTTTATGTATCGAAATTCAACAAAAGAATTTCTTTGTAGTTTTGATTCAAGGGATGCATATTCCATTGCCCCATCCTCTTTTCCCGGTCTACCGATTTTTCTTCCCCGTTGCCATGTGAAAGCAAACTTTGGTGTTAGGGTTTATGTCTCCATCGTCGCGGGTGGGTCATTGACCACTGAGATTATACTACGACACCGTGTAAAGCCGTCCTAGAAGGACGGGGTTTCTACCCAATTTTCTGATGAAACTAGACTCAATCAAATAATAGGTTGTTCTACAAAAATGAGACTTCACCCAATCAGTTCACCCAATCGGGTGACTCGCCCCTTTCTAGTCGGGATGTTAACTCGTTCCACCCAATCTTTTGACGTAGGATACGAGGGTTGGCGAGTATTTTTTTACAAACAACCAACAACCAACAACCAACAACCAACAACCAACATTCTGTGCTGTCTGTCAAGCTGCTTTAATCAACTTGTCCTCGTAAGGATTCCGCGTCAATGGGTTTGATCAGGTAAGCCAGCAATAGATGCCAGATGATGGAGGAGAACACAGGTAATTTCTGGAAGAATTTTACAATTTTAGGGCGATCGCTTCCTTCAATTTCCGCTAACTTGAGATTGTTGTCCGAACACTTGTTGAGGTGATGGAAGAAGTCCGGATGCTCTGTATTCAAGATTACAGGGAATGCTCGGATGGCTGTTTCGTTGGTTTTGCGAACGATATGGTTATTGTACTCCTGCGGGTCTAAACCGAGGGAGTGGTAGAACTCGGCCCGTTCGTAAACGGTGAGTGTGTGGGTGGCAAATACGGTTAATAGGAAGAAACGCGCCCAGAGTCTAGATTGCCAGGTTTTCCAGAGGTGGGATTGCGATCGCAACAGTGCCTTAAAGAAGTCACCATGCCGATTCTCATCCTGACACCAACTCTCAAAATAGCGGAATAGAGGATAGAACTGATGTTCTGGATGCGCTTCAAGATGACGGAAAATCGTAATGTAACGCCAGTAGCCAATTTTCTCAGATAGATAGACGGTGTAAATCACCCACTCTGGTTTAAAGAAAGTATAGGTGCGCTTTCTCGTTAAATACCCCAAATCCAAGGAAAGCTGAAAATCTCCCATTGCTTTATTGAGAAACCCTGCGTGACGTGCTTCATCCCGTGCCATCAATTTGAAGGTTTCCGCCAGGATAGGATTTTTGTCCTTGAGTTGGCGCGATAACTCCTTGAATAGGAGAAATCCTGAAAACTCTGAGGTACAGGAACGTTCTAGAAAGTCAATGAATGCTTGACGAGTTTCTCCACTAATATGCTCCCACGACTGCTCGAATTCGCGATCGCGTACAAAGTGTTTTTGATTGTAGTCCGTTCGTAACTCCTCCAAAATCGCTAATAACTCAGTCTCCTGAGCAGAAATATCCATTTTAGCGATTGCCTCGAAATCCGTTGTATAAAACCGAGGTGTTAACAACGTTTCTTTCACTGGAGCTTTAATTCCAGGTCGAAGCATTTCAAGTTCAGGAGCTTGAAGAGTATTAACCATGCAACCCTCTTATTTTTAATTACTGTATAGCCATTACAGGACTTACACATGGACACCACATATAGTAGGGGCGAACAGCCGTTCGCCCTTACCAATGGCGGTTCAAAAGAAAATTTGCGTAAGTCTTGGTCATTAAAAGTTATCTATCACAGTTAAGGTTGCTTTTAGTCAGTATTAAAGCTTAAATGCCAAATAAATTAAACATTTAAAAGAATTCTAGTAAATTTTTATTATTAGGCAAAATTATGAAATACAGGTTAAAAACAAATATTAAAACATTAGTAACAAAACAGACAGTAAATAATTAACGTTGTATAGTTCTTCTCAGTGATTTATCACGTTGGGGTTGTACGGGAGACACTCTTGTAGGAGTGATACAGCCCCTTCCAAAGCTTCTAGGATTGAAATATGACCAGTAATTTAGCAACCAAATTGCGAGCCGGAACCCAACACTCTCACGCAGCAGCTGAACATACGGGGTTTATGCAAGGCTTCTTGAAAGGTTGTGTCGATAAAGACTCCTTTGGCAAGTTACTCAGCAACTTATACTGTGTCTACAGCCAACTGGAATCAGAGTTAGAGTGCCATCAAAAGCATCCATTGGTGAGTTATTTTTACTTCCCTGAACTCAACCGCAAAGCCAATTTGGAGAAAGACCTCGCCTTTTACTTTGGCAGTGACTGGAAAGAGAAAGTTACACCCTCATCAGCCGCTCAAGCTTACATCAACCGAATTTGTGAAGTATCTGCCACGGAACCTGTTTTATTACTAGCTCATGCCTACACGCGCTACATGGGAGATCTTTCAGGAGGTCAAGGTCTGAAAAAAATTGTTCAGTCAGTTATGAATCTTCCAGAGCCTCAAGGTACAGCCTTTTATGACTTCGAGCAAATTTCTGATTTGAAGGCATTTAAAGATAAATATCGTCAAGTATTGGATGAGTTACCAGTGAATGAAGAAACAGCAGACAAAATTGTAGCTGAAGCTAATACTTCATTTAAGTTGAATATTCAAATGCTTCAGGAACTAGAGGGAAGTTTTGCTACCGTCGTGAGTTAAGATTTGTTATTTGTTGTTTGTTGTTTGTTGTTTGTTGTTTGGCTTGCACTGAGCTTGCCTGCACGGTCGCTGAGCTTGCCGAAGTGGAGCGGCAGCCGAAGTGTCGAAGGGTTGTTTGTTAAAGAAATACAAGCAACCAACGACCAACAACTAACAACCAACAACCAACAACCTACAACCAAATTAGTTTGTTTATAGGAGGCTTTATCAATGGGGTTTGTCTCCCAAAATGTTACGTTCGATCTTGATTTGATTCAAAAGTATGATACTCCTGCACCTCGATATACCAGCTATCCACCTGCAACAGAGTTAAAGGAAGAGTTTACTGAGCCAGATTTTCGATTTGCGATCGCAGCCTCAAATCAGCGCCAAACTCCTCTCTCACTGTATTTCCATCTGCCATTTTGTCAAAGTGCCTGCTATTTCTGTGGTTGTAATGTCATCATTACAAACAACAAAACCCTTTCAAACACTTATTTGCAGTATTTAAACAGAGAGATTGAGCGAACCTCAAATTTAATCGATTTAACCCGAAAGGTATCTCAAATTCACTGGGGTGGAGGAACACCGAATTACTTATCCTTGGAGCAAGTAGATTCTCTCTGGGAAACTATCAATCAATACTTTTCTCTGGAGGCAAATGCTGAAGTTTCAATTGAGATTAACCCTAAGTATGTTGACAGAAACTATATTTTCTTCTTAAGGTCGTTAGGCTTTAACAGAATTAGTTTTGGCATTCAAGACTTTAATCCAAGAGTTCAAGAAGCGGTGAATCGGGTACAACCGGAAAAAATGCTTTTTGATGTGATGGACTGGATTAAGGAAGCAGGGTTTCATAGTGTTAATGTAGACCTGATCTATGGTTTACCGTTTCAAACTTTACAGACATTCCAGGAAACGGTGAAAAAGACGATTGAGTTAGATCCTGACCGAATTGCTGTTTTTAACTTTGCTTATGTGCCGTGGTTGAAGCCGGTGCAAAAGAATATCCCTCAGTCTGCGTTACCAGCAGCGCGGGAGAAGTTAGAAATCTTGCAGATGACGATTGAGGAACTGACGAATAGTGAGTATCTGTTGGTTGGGATGGATCACTTTGCCAAACCTAATGATAGTTTAGCGATCGCACAACGACAAGGAGCCTTAAAGCGCAACTTTCAAGGTTACACCACTCAAGCTGAAACTGAGCTTTTTGGGTTTGGTGCCACATCTATCAGCATGTTGCAAGATGCCTATAGTCAAAACCACAAGACTTTAAAGCACTATTACCAGGCAATTGAGATTGGTTGTTTACCTGTTAGTAAAGGTATCAAGTTGAGTCGTGCAGACATGCTCAGGCGAGATGTGATTATGCATATCATGTCGAATTTTCAGCTTGATAAGTCGGAGATTGAGAAAAAGTACAGTATTTGCTTTGATGACTATTTTTCTACTGAACTAGAGGAACTGAAACCTCTTGAAGAAGATGGATTGGTTGAGTTAGCCGCAGACCGAATTGATGTTACTCCGATTGGCAGGTTGTTGGTTAGGAATATTGCGGTTATTTTTGATACTTGGACAAGGAGAAGTGGGGCTAAGAGACTTTCAAAAGCTATCTGATTTTTGTTGTAAAACTTACATCTTGCGCCGCCATGCTCAACCGCCAGGGATTCAAATCCCTGGCTAATAGCTCAAGTCCTCTTAAGAGGACTAAAGACCTTTATGGGGCAGGCTTTTCGACCTACCCCACAAGAAACATCTCTGATTGTGGGATGGGCATCTTGCCCGTCCTGTAAATGGTGCAAGATATCAAATCGCCTACTCAAGACAAATGATTCTCGAATTGAGCGAGGGTTTCTGCTGTCAGTGCTACCTCTACCAATTCTTCCAGTTGATTGAGGTCAAGGGATTGCAAGCAAGTCTCCACATCCTCTGGAACTGAGTTAAAGCGAAGGGTGAGTAAACGCAGCAACTGTCGTCGCGCACCTTGTTGTAGACCTTGCTCCAGTCCTTGCTGTTGGGCTGCCTCTTCTGGTAAGGGGACAAGATGACCTGCCTCATCATAAAACCGCAACCATACCGCAGGTTCTCGGTCTATTGTTCCTTCCCAAGTACCTAACCAAAAGCCGAGAGTCTGACACCACAACCAACCCTGTTCGTTTGGCACTATGGGTTGATAACGAAAGTCTCCATTCAAACGCCATCCTGCCAGCGAAGTCGGATTAAAGGGGTCGAACACAAAGTAATCTCGTGTTCTGAAGACTCGTTCGTAAAGGTCTTTTTTGACTCCTGTGTCTACTTCAGCAGTGGAGGAGGACATCAATTCTACTATGACATCTGGGTAACGACCGCCTTCTTCCCATGCCACCCAGCCTTGCCGGGGATAGCTGCCATCAATGTCTAAGACGGCAAAGAAATCTGGCCCTCGGAAGTCTCGGTTCCGCGCTTGTTGGCTGCTGTAGTAAACGAACATATTGCCACCACAGAAGTAATCTGTGCGATCGCGCCATGCTTGTTGAAGCGATCGAATTAAAGTATTCATGGCAATACGGTGGCGGTTTGTCTCCAAGGGTTCACCGTCGTCAAATATTAAGTCAGTGGGGGGCATGGGGGGTTCCCAGTCCAACACTTTTGTCGTCTCAGTTGACATTGCACGACCCTCCTGACTTTGGGTGACTTTATCATACATTCAGATTAAGCTGAGTTTTTAGGAAAGGAGAATTGCTTCAATATTAATAACTGTGTAACAACCCAAGTAGGTACAAGATGGCTACCCGAAAACTGACATTAGAAATCTCTGAAGCTCTTTTTGAGCAACTGGAAGGCATTGCTGAGTTGACTGAGGAATCTATTGAAACCATAGCAATCCGGATTGTCGCTCGCAGAGTGCCTTCATTAGCTAGAGAAGTGCAGGAACTTGACGAAAAACTGGCTCAAATCACTCCCGATCAGTTGCATGGTGAAATTGGTCTTGAAGAGGCGGTAGCTGGTGAGGTCTACTAGTAGTTCTGGGTCCTACGTTCCGAAAAAGGGAGACGTTGTTTGGATAGATTTCGATCCTCAACTCAGAAATCGCAGCTCAACTCGATACTAACGCCACTACCATAAGCTTGGAAGTTCCACCAGAACAGTTACTCTACGAGAATTTAAAGCAAAAATCTCATCCTGCATCCCTGCGCGATCAGCTGCAATTGATGATGGCACCGAATTTACGTCAAGAGTTTGAATCATATATCAGTCAGCAATCTGCGATCGCAGGTTACAAAACATTAGTCCCAGCGAATTTACAAAAAGCCTCAAACTTAGCGGTTGCTAATCTCTACTGGTATTTCAGAGTCAGAGATGAATCAGAAGAAGAGGCTATAACGGCGTAAACTATCAAAATTTGAAAATGCGATCGCCACGGAAGATGCGCTGAATAGCCTGTGCAGACAGGCTTAGTTTGTGTAGCCCCAGTCTTCTAGACTGAGGG
>DALYIW010000203.1:0-15811 GCA_031970155.1 Coleofasciculaceae cyanobacterium CTOTU46601
CCATTACCCATTACCCATTACCCATTACCCATTACCCATTACCCATTACCCAAGTCTCTATACCATCTGTCGTCGCTCAACACCAAAGCCCACAAGGTCTATAACCGTTGGCACTTCGCCTGCTTCCGGTCGTTGATAGGTGATAATTGTGCGTAATCGTAAATCTGGTGCTACCAATCGCATTTGGTCAACCGCAATCGATCGCCGATAGTATGTGGTCATCTCCAGCGTTTGACGTGTTGGCAGATAGGTAAAGCGACTAGCAATGGCTCCCGCTTCCGAGTAACCTTCATCTCGAAGATATAACCCCTGAATCAGCTCATCTGTTACTGAAACTTGAGCCGCATCTGGCATGATTGGCGCATTTGCTGGCTTTGAGTCTGAGAGTAGATAGATATCAGGGATAAACAGTGCCTTCAGACTCATCGAGATTTGTTGACCAGTTTCTGAGATGGTATCAAATGCGATCGCAAATCCTGGGCAAACGCTCTCCTTTGACTTAACTTGCGCCGGATCAACTTTAATCTCTTTCAGCTGAGAAATAGACAAAATTTGCTGTTTTTGCTCACTTGTTAAGGATTCCACTCGATATTCTGTATAAGAGCGTTCAATTTGTCCCTGGAGAATTGAATTGTAAGTTCTTTCTGTTTTCCAGAGACCTGTGCAAGCTGTAAAAAAAATCATGAAAATTAAGCATTTCATTGAGAATAACCAGAAATTACACCGCTAACGAGAAATTAGCTTGCTTTCAACAAACTAACATAATTTTTGTTATCTCTTAGACAAACAGTAATCCCTCTTTCGGGTATGTTTTTTCCATATAAAAGTTAAGCTCCCACAGTTGTAGCTAAAGCCAGAAGCTGAGCCTGGGGTAAAGTGACTCCGCTTTGTTCCAGAGACAGCTCTACTATGAACGGAAAACTTTGAAGAGAAAGCGCTTGCTAAGTCCTGAGTGCATCGCTTTCAGTAAATTTTGTGCGTTGGAATATTGTTAAGTAGATATACTTACTTTATGAGTACTCAATGCTCATATTGATGAGAAATGTTAAACCTGCTTAGCAAGGGGATGAGACTTGGGCGAAAATACCATTAAACCAAGATCGACTCAAAATAATTGAGTGCCCAGTCAAATTTTCCCAATTTACCATTTAAAAAGCGACTAAACTGCTGTAAAAGCTTGTTTTTTTCAATAGTTAAATGAATCAGCATTAATGGTTGATTTCACCTAGAAGGTGACTAGCATAAGAGGAATCGAAGTTATGGAAATTGGGACTACTATGGATTCAGTCCAAAAGCAAATCATCGTTCTCAGTAATAAAATTGACGAACTCTACCAAATAATCGAGCAGCTTAGTGGCAAAGTCTCAGAATCACTCTCTGAAATCAAACAAATGCCACGACCCAACTCTGACTACTCTCAGTCAGCTGGAAGTGTCAGACCTTATGGGTATCAAAGTCCAAGCCTTCTTGATTCAGTGATGGAACATAAAGATGTCCTGACAGAGAATCACAACGACTTTTCCAATTCTCACCAAAGTAGCGAGAGAGTACTGTCTGCCGATATTCAAGTCCAACGGCTAACCGCACAACTAACAGCGGCATACAATCGCATTGCTGCCTTGGAAGAACAGCTTTTAGCTCGGAGAATCCATTCTTAGGTTCGACGCTTATCTAGAAGCTATTGTATAGAGGTGCTCAAGCTAGATTAAGCTTGAGGATACAGTTTTACTGCCTATATAAGGTTTACTTCAAGTCAGTAGAGTACTTGGTAAAAATATTGCCACAAAGATTTGCACGGTATTAAGCGCTAGTACAGCTAAACCCAAGTGAAATGTACTTGAACTGTAAATAAAGGCCGACTTTGTGCTGATTTAAAGAGTTTTCCTACATTGTGTATGAGCAAAACTATTCTCTCTAACTTTGACTGACACTGATTAATTTTGGCAGTATCGCTCTATCAAGCCTTCTACAGCTTGAAGTAATTGAACACAGTCCCAGCTTTTGTAAAGATGTGCGGCGATCGCACATCCCCCCGCACCCACACCTTCCTTGACATATCCCTGCTCATATGCTAAGAGCTGAGGATAGCGAGACTGAGCAAAACTCAACCCTGTTGCTAAAAGAGGCACGCTGCCAATATCCTGCGCTAATCCAACTGTGTCACCAGTAGGGTCTTCTGCAACCCAGCGAGTCGTTCCCACCACAACCTGTTTGGGATGCCATACCAAAGAATGTTGCTCATTGACGCCTGTGGAGGACTTAGCTACCGATGTTCTTGACTGGCGTGCATCCCCCTGTGTTATTGCCAACGCCTGCGCCAGGGCATAAACAGCCAGCATTTGTGTCCCACCAGCCAGCAAGACTCCACAACGGCGACTCGCGGCGATCGCCATCCCTGCCGCGACAATTTGCATCGGGTCTCCCACTGCCGCTACTACCTGGAATGGGTCAATAGAAAATGACCCTGTGACCCTGATCGAAGTCGAAGGGTGAAGGTTTATTCCCTGGCCTGAAACTAGAGTTGGGAAGTTCTCCCCCTCTCCCACTCTCCCCCTCTCCCTCTCTCCCCCTCTCCTCAACCCCGTCTGCACAACTTCCCACTTTTGGGCGTGATTACAACGAGGATGGCTGCTGTTAACTTTGCCAGAGGCGGCAATACCCAAGCCAGTGAGAACACCCAGAGCCGTTGTGGTTCCCCCTACCACACACTCACTGATAATCAGATACCCTTCAGCCGTAGTGTCTGCCAGGTGTTGTCCCCACTTTAAGCCTTGCTCAAATAAAAATTTCACCGTTGCTAGGGGCAAGGCATCTCCTGTACTGAGACACTTGGCTGGTGCACCGCCCAAGTCAATTGCTGGTACAGATGGAGTATGGGGTAAACCAGCATTGAAGAGGTACACGGGAAGGTTGAACGCTTCGACCACAGCACGGGAAATTAGTACAGGTGATGCCCCAGCTTCCAGTGGTGGCAGGGGATATTGAGGCTGTGGTTTGACTCCATTGACTAAAAATTCGGCATCTGCGATCGCAGTATATTTTCGATCCTCCGGCGTAGCACCCGCCGCAGAAATTCCAGGGATTAAACCTGTAGCGGTAAATCCTAAAATGCAAGCCAGTATCGGTTGGCGTCCCTGATACTGCTGCAACCACTGATGCCCCTGTGCTAATTGAGTATAGATGTGGATCATTGTTCTTGATCAGCCATCATAATCCAGCAAAACTTGCACCCACTGGGGTGGTCGAGGAATTGGGTTACCTAAGCGATCGAGCATCAGTAAAGCCACAAGATGCACAACAAATAGATAAAAGGCATTGCTAATTGCGATCATTACCACAGCACTCACCTGAATCAAAACTAGATTTGGATGAGCTAGCAACCCTAGTTTCACAAACCCCCACTCCAGCAATTCGGTAATTTGGGCTATCACATAAGCCCAGAGATCTTGCCCCAAGAGAATCGATAGCAGCCAAAACCGGAAAAAGAACCCCAGCGTACCCAGCAGCGTACCCGTGAAAATTGAGAATAACCAGCTAGCCCCGCGTCTCCACAAGGCTCCTAGCTGGACGCCCATGAGACCATAGGGAATGAGAAAGAGAATGCTGCGGGGCGGGCCCATCAGCACCGACAGTAGTAAGCCAGAAACCAATGCTGACATCCAAGATGCCCTGCTTCCCCGTCGCAAATACGCCAAAGCGATCGGCACAGGGAAAAATATCCGCAGCAGTGGCCCTAGAGGAAAGTAATAGTTAATCAGCCAAATCAAGCTAGCGGTACTGGCAAGAAAAGCCGTTTCCACCATGACTAAAGGTGGGGAACTCTTACTAGGTAGAGTTGTCTTTGTCGTTGGCGTAACATTCAGTGCTTGCTGAGAAAACTGATCGTCATTTTCCGCTGTCGAAGCTGATGATAAGGTGTCTTGATCGGCTTCATGAGCTGAGTCTATAAAATCATTCAGCAACTCGGCTTCTGATTTCACAAGCTTGTTTTTAGGTTCCTTGGAAGCATCTGAGTCAGAAGCTTGGGCATCATTAAAAGAATCACTCATGCCGATAAACTATACATTTGACCTATTTTTAAACCGCTTCTTGACTTGGATCAGGATTAATTAGCGTTGACAAACTATCAGTCACTGGTGCCGGGGGTGACTTAAGTTCTACTGCCTGAATCACCAACACTGAACAAGGAGCATGGTGTACAACATAGTTACTCACACTCCCTATTAAAGCTTCCGCCCATCCTGAACGACTCTGACGACCAACAACCATTAAATCTGCCGCCCAATCTTTAGCGGCTTCGCACAGCTGATAACCGACTTCGCCAACTAGGTAGTCAGATTCTGTTGGTACTCCGTGGCTAATGGCCTGTTGAGAATAGCGTTGTAGTATCGACTGAGCCTCCTCAATCTGCTGGTCGATGATAATTTGCTGATTTTGGTAGCTATCCATCAACAGGCTTGGGGAGAAATTTGTTTCAAACGGCGTGCTAGACATTGGTTCAGCTACTACCTCATTACCAATGCAATGCAGCAACCTGAGTATTGCTTTGTTTGATTGAGCTAATTCTACCGCCGCCGTGAAGACACAAGAGTCTAAGGGCGAGTCTTCGATTGCAACCAGGATTCTCTGAAAACTCATAGGCTTTTTAAGTTAGTAGAGGTGTTCAAGAAAATCACCGCTTAAAGAAGTATGTAAGTGTGTTAACAAATAATACTTCAGCCTTTGTTTGACGCTCTCTAGTTCCTAATTTCACAGAACAATAGGGAAATTAGTTTGTAAGGGTTACCATTACTGGGTGAACAACTACACCCTTTATCCCACTGCTAAAAGCGTCTGGGACTACTTTTGGCAAACCTGTAGCTACGCGATCATTTTCTCTAAGGCAGACACATCAGGGATATACATAATATCGTTTTCCCGTACAATCAGCCCCTTCTTCTCTAGCTTAGTCAGCACTCGCGTAACTGTCTCCCGTGCTAGTCCACTGAGGCTGCTTAATTCTCGGTGGGGTAAGTTGGGAATCTCTGTTCCTTGCTGTTTTAATTTTCCCTGTCCCTCTGCTAGAAACAATAAAGTATCGGCTACTCGCGACGTACTATCCGACTCTCGCAAGCGCAAACGTCGGTTAACTTGACGCAGACGCTTGGCCATCAACTGAGACAAGCGAACACCTGCCAGAGGTTCTGTATGAATTAACTGGATAAAATCTGAAGCTGGTATACTGCCAATCAAGGTGGGAGTTAGGGTAATGACATCTGTTGAACGAGGTACCTCATCCAACGCCGCCATTTCACCAAAGAGTTCTCCTTTGCCTAAGATATTCAGGGTCACCTCTTTGCCATCTAGGTTGTAGGTGCGAATCTTAGCCCAACCCTCCAAAATGAAGTATACAGAGCCACCCCAGTCATTCTCCAACAAAATTACGCGGTTGGCAGGATGGCTACGGGTGACGACATGAGAAGTGGCTTGCTCCACACTAGCTTCTGGTAAGCCAGAAAAAAGAGGAGCCGCGCAAATCAACTCATTAATATTGGAGTTCATTTCGTGTGAGCTGTATCGGTCTTCCATGAGGGCAAAGCACATTGTAAACGCAGTGGGCAGATAGATGCTCAGCTGTCCACTAAATCGAGCTAGGAGGCTTTTGCCGTTTTTACCAACAAGAGCAACAGTCTGAGCAACTGAACACTTGTGGTTCAGGCACCTCACCCACCTCTTAAGACAAGCTAGAAAGGCTGATACCGCAGTCGTTCATCATAATACATGAAGGCTTTACCACATTAGAGGTGCTTTCAATTGCGAATCCTGCCAGAGCTTGAGGTAATCATCGGGTAATGGGCACACAGTTATTATGCGCTATCTTGATCGACCTCAAAAATTTCTGCTGGCAAAACAGATCCATGGGCGATGCCCATAAGGAAGGAATGAAAATTTCTCGGCCCCACTGTCTACTCTCTTTTTTCTAGATAGACGCCATGAGCTACGCTTACAACTCGTGGCGAAATGAAAATCTTTCTTTCCCGACTCCCTTTTTTCTAAATAGGTTATCTTATCTGATTCGCCGGGAAGACCCCATGCGTATGATTGCTGAGCTTGGGGATTCTCATGCGGTCAATTGCGTCGGGACGCTAGCGATCGCAATTGACAAATTACCTAGATTTATCTAAAATCAAAAAAATAGATAAAACCAGTAATTAATGGCAAACAAAGGTTACAAATTTCGGCTGTACCCGACACGTGAACAAGAGCGATATCTTGCTAGGTGTTTTGGCTGTAGCCGTTTTGTATATAACCATTTTTTGCGGTTAATTACTGATGCTTACGCTGAATCTAAGAAGCACTTGAAGTATGCTGACACAGCTAAACTACTCACTCTCTTGAAGAAAGATGAGCAGTATTCCTGGTTAACAGAAGTCAATAGTCAGTCCCTACAGCAGACACTTAAAGATTTAGAGTCAGCGTTTAGTCGCTTTTTCAAGCGTACAGGAAGCTTCCCAGTATTTAAGAAAAAACGTAATTGCCAATCGTTTCGTATTCCACAACATTGGAGTATTACTCCCGATGGACTGTTGAAGCTTCCTAAGATGCAACCGATCAAGATGGTGCAACATAGGGAAATGGAAGGAAGTAAGAGCAGTGTTACCATCAGTAAAACGCCTACAGGTAAGTACTACGCGTCTATCTTGGTGGAATACGACCCAAAAGAAGCACCCTTGAATGGTGGTCATATTGGCGCTGACTTAGGATTGAAAGATTTTTTGATTACAAGTGAGGGCAAGAAATATCCTAATCCCAGGTTCTACAAACGTGCATTGAAGCGTCTAAAGCGGTTGCAGCGCTCTTTGTCTGGTAAAGTCAAAGGGTCAAACAACCGCAATAAGCAACGCTTGCTTGTCGCTAGAGCGCACCAGAAAGTAGCCAACCAGCGTCGAGATATGCAACACAAACTCTCTCTACAGTTAACGTGCGAAAACCAAGTTGTGGCTGTGGAAGATTTGCATATTAAGGGGATGGTTAAGAATCATAAGTTAGCTCAAGCCCTCTTCGATGCTGGTTGGGGTCAATTCTTGACAATGCTGGAATACAAAGGGAAGCTCTATGGCTGCGAAATTCGTAAGCTAGATAGGTTTTTCCCTAGTTCTAAGCGTTGTTCAAAGTGTGGATACATCCACGAGAGTCTAACGCTAGATATCAGAGAGTGGACTTGTCCAGAATGTGGTACTCACCATGACCGCGACATCAACGCATCGACTAACATTCTGATATTTTCTCTCCCACAAATACGGCAGGAATTGCCGGAATCTACGCCCAAAGAGCCTGTTGAAAGACAGGGATACCAAGGGGGTTACTCCTTGGGCTTGGGAAGCCCCTAGTTTAGCGTAGCGGAACTAGGGGTAATTCACGATGATGAGAATCAAGTTAAGTTTCGATTGATTTTTGTACTTCCTCGATTTTCAGTGGGGAACTGGGACAAGGATGTGTCTTCTACCAACTGCCAAAGGCAAGCTAAATTCATTGGCGAAAGATGAATCGTTGTGTATAGCTTGGTTACTCTCGCCATCTAACATAAAAGGCAGGGGACTCATACTCACTCCTGTGTTACTACACTCGTTATTGTCAAGGGTTTCACCGTGACTTCTCAGAAGTATATTCAATCTCTGATCGATGATATTGATGCGATTCTCCCTAAAGCTGAGGCTCGCCTCCCCTGGTCCAAGCCTGGTGACGTCGCCGCTCAACGCCGAGTTCTAGAGCGAGTTCGTAGTTACCTGGCTTCTGAGCAGCAAAATATAGGGACATCGATTGAACATCCTCTGGTTCCCGCAGCACCAGAACAACAAGAAGTATTACAGCAGATTGTGCAAGCGGTTACTCAAGAAATGGACGTTATGCGCGTCAACTTGATGCAGCCAATGCAGGCAGAGATAGAAGCCCTACATCAACAGCGGAATTCTCTGGTTCAAGAAATTCGACAGCTGGAACGCAACAAGCAACAGCTTGATTCTATTAGATATCGACAAAACAACGAGCAGGAACTGATTTCAGAGATTTCCGAGGGCTTAATTGAGCGCTGTAGTGAAAAGTTGACGCAACAGCTGGGTCAAATTCTTGCCAATTGGGAAGTAAGCTTGGCGAATCTGGACTTGACGGAGGAAGTCGCTCCTGCTTCTTTTAAGCAGGCTTCAGTTGAGAGTGTGATACATTCGCAAGATCGCCTAGATCAACTACGGCAACTACAAGAGCAGTCCGATCGCCTCTTGACCAATTTGGACGCTAACCAACGGGCGATCTTTGAAGCACTACAGCGCAATATTCAGGGCTATCAAGAGTCTTTGTCCCAAGGATTGGACAAGATGCACCGCTTAGGAGTTCAAGGGGAAACGCTGTTTACCGCCTTGGTGAATCGCCTAGCGCAACAGTTAGGCCGAGAAGCTTCAACACTTTTGCAATCATCACTACAACTATCTGATTCGGCAGATCAACCCAATGAAGCCCCAACCAGTCCACCAACACCAGAGACTCTGCTGCCAACTAATGCCCTCAAGGGAACTCAGTCAAATACGTCCCAAGCTTCTGGGCTAACGCTGCTGCCGAATCCAATACCAGAGACGCCAACGCCACTTCAACCCCTGCAATCACCAGAGCAACTTGATACCCAACCAGTAAGCGCTTTGGAGGCGGCGGAGGTTCAACAGAAAACTCCTGATGCGACAGCTATGCCTGACGCACCTCACAGTGACGAGTTGCCGCCTTTGACGGATATGCGATCGCCAACTCTCAACACCCAATCTCAGCCGACTGCTGAAGACAAATTGCAGGAAAACCTCAACGCGCCAGATTGGGAAATCATTGAAGGCCTAGATTTTGGCAGTCTGGAATTTGAGTCAGATGATTCAGGAGTAGAAACTTTTATACAGTTAGATCTCGACTCTCAAGCGTCACTCCCCTTAGTCGATGAGACGATGACGCCAGGTTCCTCAGATACTCAGGAGCTAGATTTCCTATCCAAGATTTTGAATGAGCAATTCCCAACGGTTACGCCCTTAACAGAGTACACACGAATCGATAACGTAGAAAGATTAGATCATCCCAATCAATCCGCTGAACTAGACGTTAGCTCTGAACTCCACCGCCAGGAAATCGATGAGTTATATGAAAGTCTTTTCGGAACTAACGCTATCAGCGCTCAAGCATTGCCTGATGAATTAGAGCCAGGAACCGTTACTGAGTCAGATACCCCAGAACAGAAGGCTCTAACGGATTTACCAATGCTTAGGGATGACCCATCTAATACAGACTCAGGACATCCCTTATCCGCTCAGGTTGAAGAGATTCTGTTTGAAAGTTTTGTAGATCCCGCTGCTGAGAGTCCTGAATCACAGGCACTAGATGCGTTAGAGGAGCAGTCGCCTGAGTCCTGGGAGGGTTTATTTTTTGATGATTCAGTAGCTGAACCACCCATTGAGACAGCTTTAGTAGAACAAGAACAGGAGTTTTTACTGTTAGATAACTCCCTGTCCGAAAGCGACGATTCAGTAGCTGAACCACCCATTGAAACAGCTTTAGTAGAACAAGAACAGGAGTTTTCACTGTTAGATAACTCCCTATCCGAAAGCGAAAATGCTAGCGCTCAAGAAGGGATTAAAACTATTTCCGCGTTGACGGATTTGTTTGAGGAGATGGGTTTGAGTGAGGCAGTGCCGATAGTAGAAGCAGACTCACCACCTGTGAAAATTGAGGAGCGATCGCCCAATCCATCCTCTGAAACTAATTCCCAAACTAATCTAATTGAAGACACCTACATTCCTGCCTCACCCGACGAGAATTTGCTCCTAACCAATGAATTAGAGCCTGAACTAAACCGGGAAATTGTACTGGATGAAAACACACTACAGAAGCTGAGTGAAGATCTGTTCAGCTTTGAGGAGTCGGAAAGTCAACAGTTTCAAAGACAGGAAGAACACAGACCACCTAGTAATGATACACAATCACTGCCAGTTGTACCCGACGATGCAGAGCTAGCTAATCTAGAGAACCTACGCTTCCCAGTTTGGGAGGAGTTATTAGCAGAAGATTGGGAAGAATTCCTGCTCAATGACTGGTATGAGCAAGCTTCTATGTCCCAAGGCCTAGAGATTGAATCGACAATCGACTTACCCGTTGAGATAGACATTAATCCAGAGGCAGGTACTACAGGTTCGACACAAGAGGAAATTTTAGATAACTCCACACCGACAGCACCGGAAGATGAGGCATTTCTTGAGATGCTGTGGGAGGAGCAAATCGATAGCACCATTGAGGAAATGATTACTTCACCTGAGTTAGAGTTTGAATCGGATTTTTTCTTACAAGAAACGCCTGACTTACAGCCAGATAGCACGAACAATCTTGATGAGGAAGCCTCAACTGAAGATGTTCAGAAGCAGTCACTAGATGACGCCCAGGAAACAACTTTACCTACACAAATATCGGACAATGAAGTAGATTTCATATCACAAAACGGTCAAGAATTCAAGCAAGAAGACGAGATATCTTCTGAGGGTGAAACGTTGAGTGAACATCAGCACTCAAACAACCTGAAACAGGAGGGACAAACACTAGATCAGTCGAACTTGGATCGAGACTTACCCCAACGCGATCGCATGAATCCAGAGCGACCAGAGAATTCAAAAAAAAAGAACAACTCAGACGCTAATCCCTGAATCTTTCGCTTTAGTCGATAAGATAGGACACAACCCAAAATGTCAACAAGCAGCTGGTTTTAGCCAGAATCTGCGTCTACCAAATAAATACTTAATGCCTGCACATTCAGAACATCCAGAGGTGGATAGTAGCAACGCCGTCTGGTACTTGGGAATTGACTTTGGTACTACTGGTATTTCAGCTGTTCTTTTGAACCAAGCGACAGCTGAGCAATACCCAATTTATTGGTCAAATAAATTAGCAGTAACTCCTAACCCATCAAAAACTGTAAGTTCTCAATTCATAACTCGTAGTTCGGGCGAGGCAATCTTTCGTTTACCTACTGCGATCTACTCCGATTCTGCGACAAGTGAACTGTTTGTTCAGCTGCCAGTAGCATCAGGTGTCGGTTCTTTAGCTTCCACATCAGCAAATAATCAGTCTGAAATATTTTTACAGAACTTTAAACCTTATTTAAATGTTGCTATTCCCTACTATTGTCCTCAGGGTAATCAGTGGGAACCGATATTTCAATTGCCTGATCGGCAGCTAGTTTCTCTCTACGAGGTTCGGCGGGCTTTACAAGTACTTTTAAAAACATTAACGCCAAAGAGTACCCTACCAGATGCCTCGATCGCAGTGGGAGCTGTGGGTCTAAAACCAGAAACTCTTCAAGGTGCTTTGCAGCAATTAGAGGGTGTTGTTTTGGGGTACCCAGCGGATTGGGGAGATACTTATCACTTCAATTTGCGAGAAGCTGTGCTAGAAGCCAAGCTAGTAAGGCATCCAGAGCAAATTTTCTTCCTTGAAGATGCGATCGCAGCTATCCTTGCTGGTTTACCACGTTCTAATACTGACCTTCTGAAGGAGGGAAGAGAGGGAGAGAGGGAGAGGGGGAGAGGGGGAGAGGGAGAGAATTTATCAACTCTTTCCCCAGAAGGAGGCAAGAAACTTCACCCAACGGCCAGCTCCCTTCGACTTCCAAGAGGGCATCGCCCCTTCACCCCTTCACGTCCCTCTTGGCAAGGTGGTACTTTAGTTATCAATGCTGGTGCAACTACAACGGAACTCGCTTTGGTAGATTTGCCCGACGATCCCCAAGATTTAACCCACAGCGATTTTGGTGTATGTAGTCTGCCTTATGCAGGCAATGCGATTAATCAAGATATCTTCTGTCAGCTACTGTATCCTCAACTGTCTGTTGTACAACGTCAGCAGCTTGCACTTAGCAGCGATTTAGAACTACCGCTACCAGGACAACCTGACAAGCTGAAACGCGATCGCTTGACCTTATTGTTGCAAAGTTCTGCCATGGGGCGATCGCTTCTCAAAGCCTCTGGATACCTAAAACTGATTCTGCAACGCCAAGACGAATTTACCTTGGATTTGGACACTGAACACTGGGTATTGAAGCGCATCGACTTAGAAACCCAGGTGGTTTTACCATTTATTCAACAACTCAATCAACAGCTGAACGCCCTGTTGATTGCAACAGGTATATCAGAACAAGGAATCTATCAAGTCTTGTGTATCGGTGGCACCGCTACTTTAAACACATTGCATCAGTGGTTAGAACAAAAATTACCTAATGCCACCCTACTTCATGAACCAGATTCACCCGGTAGTAGTTGGGTGGCTAGGGGACTTGCTAGCTTGCCTCTCTATCCTCAAGTGTTAAATCGGTTGCAGCAGCAGTACAGTGATTATTTTCTGCTGTTGGAACTTCTACGTGCTTTCTCTGAAACCGAAGGTGAGTTAGCAGAGTATAACCTTGGGGAAATCATGCACAAATTAGAGCGTCGTGGACTAAACACAGGTGCTTGTTACCAGCGTCTTGTCCGCTTAGTGGAAGGTCACCTGCCTCCAGGTTTGATACCCTCAAGTGAGGATGGAGGCTGGCTATCTCAAACGTCAAAGCAAAATTTGTACTATTCGGCGATCGCCAATCAACCACTTTTTTTTCAGCAGAGCCATCAGTTCTATCGCCTAAATCCAGAGCAGCAACACGTCCTGCGCCAGTACCTAGTAGAGCTTGTCTTGTCTAGAACTTATCAGCAATTCAATGAGCCACTAATTGTTAATTTAAAATAAAATTTATTCGCCTATTCAATTAAGCTCATCCTCGGACTCTCATTTCCGGGGAACTTTACGTTAGCTGTTAACTGTTGACTGCTCGGTTGACAGTTCACAACTTAGGCACAAACACGACATAGAGTAGGGGCGTATAGCTATACGCCTCTACAGATGGTGATTCAAGGGTCAAGGCTTCGGCTTCCAAGAGCCTTGAGAAAGCGTAAGTCCTAAGTTAACAACTCATCGTCCTAGACGGCGGATACTCTCCACGATTTACAACGACACAGGCGGGGTAGCTGTCTTTTTATGATTTGGGAATGCTACATCATCCGAAGGAATGATTTCTAGGCAACTATATAAATTCTTTAAAAAACTAGGGTCAAAGTTTAAAGATTCGATAAAGTCGCAAGATTGTGCTACTCAGCTGCGAAAAATTGTGAATATTATTGGCAGTAAATTGACGAACGAGTAATGTTTTGTTAATAAAAAACTGCCTACCGTGTCTACCTTCATAAACGTTTCTGCTTCCCTATCGGATGATTCACCAGTTCTGAGTAGCTCGAACCCGGTGCATACATTCCACCAACCGGTGCATCATTCAGCTAACAGCAAGCTGAAACGCCTCGTTGACATTATTGGGGCATTGGTTGGACTATTGTTTACTGGACTTATCGCAATTCCTATTGCGATCGCGATGTACTTTGATGACCCAGGTCCGTTACTTTACAGCCAGACTCGTTGTGGTCTGAATGGACGACCTTTCCGGATGTGGAAATTTCGCTCGATGATTGTAGGTGCGGACAAGCTCAAACACTTAGTAGAAAATAAAGCATCCGGTCATATTTTTAAAAATGAAGATGATCCGCGTGTGACTTGCATCGGTCGCTTTCTACGCCGCACTAGCCTTGATGAATTTCCTCAATTTTGGAACGTTTTGAAAGGAGATATGAGCTTGGTAGGAACCCGCCCTCCTACCCCAGATGAAGTCAATCTCTACGATATCCATCACTATAAGCGCTTGATGGTAAGACCAGGTATCACTGGAGAATGGCAGACCAAGGGTCGCTCTAAGGTAAAAGACTTTGAAGATATTGTTCGTATGGACTTGGATTATCAGACAAAATGGTCTATTGGCTACGACCTGAGCCTGATTTTGAGGACTGTGAGAGCGGTTGCGAGTAAAGATGGCGCTTACTAAAAGTTTTTGTGTTAGTTGGGAAAGTGTATAAATTGTATCAAAAACTTTGAGATAAATTGCTGAGTACAATTAAGCAGCTAACCAATTGATTTAAAGGTTCGATTTAAAGTGTGCAGTCTCGGTGAGTATTAAGCTATGAGTTAAGACAGCAGCATCTTAACTTATAGCTTTTTTATGACGATACCCAATTGGATTAGCTTTTCTCGTTTGCTGGCGTTGCCGTTTATCTTATACAGTCTGAATAACCCAACTGACCAACAGCGGTGGATCTGTTTGGCTATATTTCTAGTGGCTGCTGGAACAGATTGGTTAGATGGTTATTTGGCTCGAAAACTAAACCAAGTCACCGAATTAGGTAAGTTTCTTGACCCATTAGTCGATAAATTTTTGGTATTAGCTCCTCTGTTGGCGTTGATTGGGCTTAATCAAGTACCAGCTTGGGGCGTGTTTCTGATTTTGGCGCGGGAATTAGCGATCGCAGGTTGGCGGGTTAACCCGAACTTAACGGGTACGACTAGTATCAGTGGGGCGAATATCTGGGGCAAGCTGAAAACGGTGAGTCAGATTTTGGCGATCGCACTTTTGATTGCACCAACACCCGACACTTGGAAAATTCCCTCTCTAGCCGCTTTCTGGGTATCTGTTGTCCTGACTTGGATATCTGGTGCTATCTACCTGTGGCCTCAAAAAAGCAATCCCCCATCAGCGGTACCTAGTAGTCAGATGGCTGACCGGTAATTGCTGATTTCTCATTCATTAGCCAGAGGCATCAAAGTCTGTGGATTTTTAGTATGAGCGTACTTAGACATAGACAAATCTGGAGATGGGAACATGCCTCTTTTCAAGATTGGAGATTTTAATCCAAACTACCGCGAAGACGCTTTTGATGGTGGAGATGTCAAAGGTCTTGATGTTTATGCCGGGAGAACTAATGAGAAAATTGGTTCCATTCATGACGTGCTAGTCGATCAGACAGGGCGTTTTAGATATTTTGTCATCGATACAGGCTTTTGGATTTTTGGAAAAAAAGTCCTTCTTCCCATTGGTCGTTGCCGCGTCGATGTAGATGGGCAACGTATAAATGCTGTAGGAATTTCGAGTAAAGAGCAAGCACAACAATTACCTGAGTACGATGACAGGATGACGGTTGATTACGACTACGAAGAGAGAGTGCGACGCATTTATCGTACTCCAGCTGCATCAGTACCTGTAGAGATGTCACCTCCAGTAGAGGCATCAGGAGTTGTCGGCAGCACTTCTCCAGCTGCCATGCCACTACCTGTATCACATCAACCTAGCCCTGCGACTTATGACCGCCATACCTACAGCTACGAGCAAGAGCCTTTACTGTATCAAATGAATGACCAAGAGCATCAAAAGCTCAGACTATACGAAGAACGAATCGTAGCTAATAAAAGCCGTCAGCAGACTGGCGAGGTGGCAATTGGTAAGCGGGTTGAAACAGAAACAGCACGAGTTTCGGTTCCTGTAGAAAAAGAGCGAGTTGTCATTGAGCGTAGAACTCCCGAAGACATTGGCACTACAGTTAATCCTGGTGTTCATGACTTCAGGGAAGGCGAAGTAGCTCACATGAAAGTCTACGAAGAGACTGCCGATATCAGAAAGCAAGCGTTTGTGCGTGAGGAAGTCAACGTTAGGAAAGAAGTTGAGCGGGATACGATTGATGCCACAGAAACACTTCGTCGCGAAGAGTTAGAGGTAGACGTTAACGGGCAGCCAGTTGTAGAAGCACCTAATCGGCTTGCTCAATGATCTGATCCAACAGATCTCTGGCAAAGTCTATTTCATCGGTTTCGCGTGAGACTCCAGGTTCAGCGAAGCAACCTGGAGAGGGATAGC
>DALYIW010000204.1:0-15799 GCA_031970155.1 Coleofasciculaceae cyanobacterium CTOTU46601
CCTCACTCTTATCTATTCTCCTTAGCGTCTTTGGCGTCGTTGGGTTTCCCTCATTAGCAAGGACTCAGCCGACAACTCCCGTGGTAGTGGTAGTAAATAGTAACCAGGATGGAACCATTCCAGACGATGCCTTGACTTTGCGAGAGGCTATTGAAGTAGTTAATGGTCAATTGAGTGTCGATCGCCTAAGTAACACTGAAAAATCGCTAGTAAAACCCGCAAGTCCCGATCAACCCTCCCGGATTGAGTTCAATTTACCTGCTGAACAAACGACTATCCGCCTCAAGGAAATATTGCCGCCCCTTTCCACTCCAGGTGTGGTGGTTGATGGTACTACTCAGCCTGGTTATGATGCCACGCAGTCTGCAACCGCTGAGATTGCTATACCCATTCCTGTTGTAGAGATTACGCCAGCACCAGAGAGTGAAATTTTACGAGGATTAACGATTGTTGGCGATCGCATTACAGTTAGAGGTTTGAGCATCTACGGTTTTGGCGATCGTCCGCAAGTTCCAACACTCAATATTCCACCAGCTGATATTTTTATTGCTAACCAGCGCTGGGAACTAGGAACCAGTGAACGTTCTAATTCCTCACTTATAAACTCTCAATCCACAAAAGAAACTCAAAACTCAACACTCAACACTCAACACTCTTCTTCCCCATCCCCAAAAGATATTGTGATTGAACAAAATTGGTTGGGTATCCCACCGGATGAGAAAATGCCGAGTAAGCTATCGGCGTTTGGAGTGTCAGTGTTTAACAGTCTAGGTACAACAATTCGACGGAACCGAATTGCTAATCACGAGGGCAGCGCCATCATTACTTCGGTTCAGGCAAAAAATCTACTGGTGACAGAAAACATTATTGTTGGCAATGGTGTTGCGGGAATGCCGGATGCGATTCGCTTGGAAGGAGCGATCGACAATTCACAGATTAATGGCAATCTGATTTGTGGAAACGATGGCAGTGGTGTGTTTCTGTTTAAGCCGGAAGGTTCTGTACAGCTTCGGAATAACCAAATCACCTTTAATGGTAGACGCCTCCGTCGGGCTGCGGTTTACCTGATGGGAGACAATCACCAAGTTATTGAGAACCAAATTAGTTATCAGTCGGGGCCAGGTGTAGTCGTTACGTCTTATCCTAAAAGCGATCGCAACCTCATAGAAAAAAATCGCTTTGCTGGACTTGAAGGATTGAGCATCGACCTCAACGCGCAACATAATGTTGAGTCTATTGATTTTCAGCGCGGGGATGGCCCGAATCCCCTACGTAATTCGCCCAATCGCCGCCAGGATACGGGCAACTCAGCCATCAATGCCCCTCAGTTTATCAGTCCTGAGTTTTTTGTCTTAGGTTCTCAAGTCAAACTCTCTGGCAAAGCTGATCCAGGTTCGACGATTGAAATCTATCGAGTCCGTGAAAATACGGATACCCCTTATGGTCCGTTAAGTGAGTTACTCACAACAGTTAATGCAGATGATAAGGGTGCCTTTACCACAACTGTTGAAAATTTGCAAGCAGGGGATAGGGTAAGTGCGATCGCAACCAACCCCAAGTACGGTACTTCTGAACCGGCTCTCAATGCCTTAATTCAATCTCCAGAGGGTAACGTCACTCCCAGCAGAGACAAACCAAAGCCAGTTATCCCCGTATGCACCACCAAACCAGTACCACCAGCACCGCCACCGGAACCGGCACCACCACCAGAACAGCTGAGACTGCGGGTACCCAGAAATATCCACTTTGCTCTCGACAAATCCACGATTAGTCCTGCTAGTGCAGCTGTACTCGACCAAATTGCGGAAGTGCTGCGGTCATACTCGTTCCTCACGGTAGAAATTCAAGGTCACACTGACCCCCGTGCTAGTGATGCCTATAACCAAGCTTTGGGCAATCGTCGGGCACTAGCGGCACGGAATTACCTGTTGCGCCAAGGTATCGCCCCAGAACGGATGACTATTCGTTCTTTTGGTGAAACGCAGCGCAAAACTCCTGGTGATGACCGTATAGATTATGCACGCGATCGCCGAGTTGAATTCATCTTCAAGGACGCCAGAGGTTTGGACATCATCTTTGAAGAGCAAGAAGAAGACCTGCAAATAGAACCCGCAAGACGCACTAGGTAGTGCAGCGCTCAGGGGAAGAAAAGGTGATTGGCTTGACCAAGTGTTGCTAAACTACTCTCCCCCTCTCCCCCTCTCCCTCTCTCTCCCTCTCACCCTTCCCCTGTCAATCCCAGAAGTCATAGCAATGCCATCACGCTGGAAAAACCTTTCTCTTCTAGAGTCTCTTACCCGATGCAGCAAGGCTGCTGTGGCTCTCACCTTGACAGCCAGTGCGATCGTCCTTGGAAGTAAACCTGCTCAAGCAGAAGGCAGTCGCACTCTTTTTCCTACAGGTGCTACTGGCTCCAGAGCTAATCTTGAGTGGCGCAACAGCCCGAATCAGCGATGGATTGGTAGGCTAGAATTTCGGACATTACTGAAAGTGTATGCCCGAGCTGGAGAGTATATCTTCCTCGGCTCCAGCGCTGTTGGGGTGCCCGACGTTAATGATGGGGTGCTTAAAAGCGACATTCGCGTTTACAATCCTGGTCTAGTCACAGGAGCAGTTGGGACTGAAACGATACCAGTTAATCCTTCTTTCAGTTGCCAAGCCCAAAGAACAACGACTGGAACCGCTAATCAGGGTCAGATTCTCACTCGCGCTCAAGAATTAGCCGGTCCTGCTCCTACGGCTGGTGGCTATGTCCCTTGCTTCTATCAAGCGCCTGCCACTGGAGTTTACGACGTAGTTCTCTTTGGACCAGATGGAAGCAATGATTTTACTTCAGGAGTTCTCACGGGAGATATTAATACAGTCCAAACCGATGGTAATCAAGGCTCTGGCGTTGCTGCCTGGGATGTAACGGTACGGAGTGACCTCACCTCTACAACAGACTTAAATGGGCGGCTCTTCACCTACTACGCGGCTCTGTTCACTGGTCAAAATGGACGACCTGTCAACTCTACTGTATATACGTTGACCACTGATGGTTTCCTATATCAAACAAACCTTGCTGGGATCGACCCTAATGGCTTCGTTCTCTTCGGGAATCGAGTAGGCTTTCTGAATCCCGATGGCACAACACCCCTCAATCAGGACTTAGTAGATGCTGGCACCGGTCCTAATCCTGACTTATTGACCGCACCTCAAGGCGGTGTAACTGCTGCTTCACCAGAATTCCCAATCTTTTTCAATAGACCCGATCCTGAGGCACAGTCCGCGATCGATCCACCACCTCCCGGTGTACCAGGAGCTACAGATCGAACATCGATTCCCCTAGCGCCGACCATTCCTCTTGTGAGCAACTTTAGTTTCACAGGTACAGCTGGGGATAACAACAGTACTTTCAACACTGGCGGAACGTTTAGCTACACCGCTAGTGGAGACCACACTTTTGAAATCGTGATTAGCCGCGATGGGGTAAATTTTGACGCCACTAACCCCAATAACAAAGTCATACGGGCGCTCAGACCTGGCGGGACACAGACGGTTGCCTGGGACGGTACAGACAACAGCGGTCAACCCTTTCCTGTTGGCAGAAACTACCAAGCACGTATAGAAATCCAAACGGGTAACTACCACTTCCCTCTGTTGGACATAGAAAACAGCGCTGGTGGACCAGCATTTACCTTGCTCAATCCTCCTGGTGGAAACTGTCCCTATTTTCCTAGCTGTAGCGGAGCCTTTTACGATGACCGGGGATACCGGACAACAAGTGGTGTGGAAGTTGGAACACCAGGTCAGGTTCTACCAGGAATTGCACCACCACCCATACCCTACAGTGGTGCTCCCGGTCCGTTTCAAGCTTATGAAAGTATCAATCTTCAACGCCGTTTCGGACAATTACAGCAAGGCTTTAATGGATTTGGGGATAAGAAAGGGCTTGATTTCTGGACTTTTATTCCCGGTAACGTGCTGGTGGCCCCGTTGAATGTCGTGCGTGCTAACCCTGACTTGAGCATTCAGAAGAACTCTGTGGGCAATTTCATTGTCGGTCAGCCAGGTACCTACACGTTGAGAGTTAGGAATGCACCTAGAGGTGGTCCAACCACAGACCCGATTACTGTAACTGACACTATCCCCACGGGTCTCACCTTGATTTCTGCCACTGGCACCAACTGGACTTGCTCAGCAGCTGGGCAAGCGGTAACTTGTACCTACAATGGCCCAGCCCTTGCACCAGGAGCATTTGCTCCAACCATCACCCTCAGAGTCAACGTGACTAGTGCGGCAGCCCCAGGCGTCACCAACACAGCTACGGTTGCCACGGCAGGAGATACCAACACTAGAAACAACACAGCCACCAACAACACCCCGGTTCTTGTGCCTCCTGCCATCAACAAGTCCGTGCGTTTCTTGAGAGACAACGACAGCAGCGGCACAGCTACTACTGGCGACGATATTCAGTACACCATTGTGGTTCAAAATCCCAGCACTAACCCTGTAGCCCTCACCAACGTAGTTATCAACGATATCGTTTCTAACCAGTTGCAAGTACTTCGGGATAGTGCTAACCCCATTACTGTCAACGCAGGATTTACCCTAGCCTCCACACTTCCTAGCACTAGCTTTATTGGCGCTAACAATTCTGTCGCCTTCACCGAACCAGGAACTCTTGCTCCCGGTACTGCTGTGACCCTTATTTTCAATGCTCGTGTCCTACCTGGTTCTGCCAGTCCTGTGAGCAACCAAGCTACTGTTGGTTTTCAAGGAGATAACGGCATTCCAACGTTGTCCGATGCTAGTGACACGACTAACCCGACTCAACCGGGTTCAGGAGTCAACCCCGGCAACCCCAGTTCTATTGACACTGGCGGCAACGTAAATCAACCCAATAATAATAATAGCGACCCCACTATCATTAACTTGGTCAGTCCCGTCTCACCTACTGGTACTAAGTCGGTGCGTCTAGTTACAGACACTGATAGTAGCGGTTCTCTCACGACTGGTGATGTGGTAGAGTACACCGTCACCTACACCAACTCCACCAATACCAGTATCGGCAACTTCCTGGTAACTGACCCGATAGACACCAGCAAGTTAAGTTTTGTCAGCGGTAGTTATAGCTTTAGTGTAGTTAACGGTTCTGCCGTCACTAACGGCACAACCACAGTGACAGCTAACCCCAACTACAACGGCACAACCGATACTAACCTCACCAATCCCACTACTAGAGGGGAACTGGGCGCAGGAGGCGGTCAGGTGATCATCAAGTTCCGCGCTGTAGTAACGGCGGCGGCTGGAATACAGGTTAGTAACCAAGCTAGTGCAACATCAAATGGGTCAATAAATCCATCTATTACTGATGCGCTGCAAAATCCAGGAGATTTGCCACAAGTATTAGATGATGGAATTAATCAGGGCAACCTTCCTGCCACTGGAGATGACGACCCCACTCTACTGACTCCAGTTGGAGCTAGTCCATCTAGTCTGCGTCTTGTCAAGCGAATTACCAATGTGACTAGAGGCGGCGTACCCATCAGTGCAGTTGACTTCAGTAGCTATGTAGATGACCCAGCTGATCCAAATGACAATCAACAGATTTGGTCTCAATTCTTGCCAGTAGGAGTTTCTCGCGTCAGTTCAGAGTTTCTCTTGCAAAGCGGCGATGAAGTCGAGTACACCATCTACTTCATCTCCGATGGTGGCAGCGCAACCACTGACCTGAAAGTCTGTGACGCTATTCCTACAGGAACAACATTTTTCCCTGACAGTTTTGGGTCGGGTAGCGGGATTTTGTTGAATCAAGCGGGTACAGAGACACTCCAGACTAATACGGCTGATGCAGATCCAGGAACCTTTTTCACTCCTCTCAATCCTGTAGCTACTCCTTGTCGTGACACGAATAACCCGAATGGGTCAGTATTCTTGCAGCTAGGAAATGTTCCTAACACCTCCCCAAGCAATGTAGGATTTATTCGTTTCCGAGTCAGAATTAATTAAGGAGTTATCTAAAAATATAAGGGTTCTTAATTTAGTTCTTGTAGGGGCACGATATATCGTGCCCCTACCCGTGTGGTACTGAAAACTGACCATTGACAAATGTGTACAGATATATTTTGTTCTACAAACCCTACAATGTCTTAAGCCAGTTTACTGATCAGGACACCAGTAATCATGAAAGCGATCGCAGCACACTCAAAGATTACATTCCGGTACCCTCAGTCTACCCAGTTGGACGCCTCGACAGAGATAGCGAAGGATTACTGCTACTAACCAATAATGGACGCTTACAGCACCGACTTTCTGATCGACGGTTTGGTCATCCTCGGACATACTGGGTACAGGTAGAGCGGATTCCGGATGAAGCCGCCTTAAACCAGTTAAGGAAAGGTGTAGTGATTCAAAATTACTACACGCGACCTGCGGTGGTGCAGCTATTACCCACGGAACCCCTCCTACCCCCTCGGCAACCCCCGATACGTTTTCGTAAGACGGTGCCGACTTCATGGCTAGAGATCACCTTGACTGAGGGGCGAAATCGACAGGTACGGAAAATGACGGCAGCTGTAGGGTTTCCTACTTTGCGACTTGTTCGGGCAGCGATCGCACACCTGCGCTTAGACACTCTTAAGCCAGGTCAGTGGCGTGACCTGACACCAGCAGAACTCAAACCGCTGCTTCAGCTATGACCAACTCAAATCAGTGGCTTTAAGCGTACTGTTAATTTGCCTTAATCATAGCCTCTACACTGCCTTCTAGAAAGCTGCAACCTCCAATCCTAACGTGGCAAACTAGATGGCAGTTATATATATCAAAATTTAGAAACCCTCACAGGAATTGAGGAAGTTCCATTATGTTACTTTGTCCCCACTGTCAGTTTGAAAACCCTAACACCAACAACTTTTGTCAAAGATGTGGAACTTCCCTAATCCATAAAACTTGTCACGAATGTGACTCCCAAGTACCGCTCAATGCCGAAACTTGCCACAATTGTGGTGCATTCACGGGAACGGTGTGGTGGGCAATTATCTGGAAAAACCCAGATTCTCAGATACCCCTAACAACCTCTAAAGACTCACCGCTTGAGGAATCTCAGCAGATAGCCGCTGACACGGCGGAGGCAAAAGTGTTACACAAAGAGGTCTCCATGACTCCCGATCAGAGTCAACCGCCTCAACTAGAAACTTCACCTGTGGCAACATCGGTCTCTAGTTCCCTACCAATTGAGAACAATCAATCCAATACAGATACTCTGCCCGCCTTAGCACCAGAACCCATTGAAGAATCTTTAGATCAGCCGCTTACCTCCAATTCGAGCAAGTCAAATTCCACTGCCAGTGCTAGCAAGGAAACCAGTAAAAGCGAGGCATCATCTCCAGTTTCCAAGGTGGTTTACATAGACCACCAACAGCGTTATCAACTACTAGAACCTGAGAAGCTCGAAAAATTAAAGACTAGCGTAGCAACAGGCTACGGCATAGGTGTTAAAGTTTTGGATTGCCAGCCATTCCAGAAGTCGCCCTTAGAAGCGCTGATGGAGCAACAAAAAGATGAGTCAGACCAATCGGAGTACCCGACAAGTCAATCATTGACCTCCAACCCAGATTCGTGGAAACGCCTGGGTATTCCTGCGATCGCTCAACCTTATTTAGCGATTAATGACCAGACTCTGCCAAAAATCCATGATGCTTGGGAACAAGATGGAGAGGCAGTAGTGCTGCTAGAAGACCGAACAAGCTGGCCGCTGCTTAGTGATTTGTGGGGCACAGAAGAACTCTCCTCGTTGCAGATTTTATACTGGCTCGATGAAATGGCAAAACTGTGGGAGGCTCTAGAACCCTGGCAATGTCGTCAGAGTCTGTTGGAGATGACCAATCTGCGGCTAGATGAAGACCAAGCCCTAGGTTTGGTATGCCTGTATCCAGAAGTACCAGAAAAACAGCTGACGCTACAGGATTTGGGGCAAATGTGGCAGCTGTTATTCGCTCAGTCTCAAAAAACACAGTTTTCTTCCTTGGTAGGAGTTTTTCGGCAGATGTGTAGTAACGAAATTAAGACAACTAGCGACTTACACAAGCAGTTGGAAGCGATCGCACACGAACAACAATCGTCAGCCCCAGCAGCTGGTCAAAACTCTAGTAACTCAGCTGTACCTCTTGCCACAGATGAAAACCAATCCATTGAGGCAGATGATTATCCCACAGCTGGCACCAAATCTTTTCTCGATGACAGCAACCAAAGCAGCAACGATGATGACGGCGGTGCCACCGTAATTCTGCCGATGCAGTTGATCAGTCTCGATGACGCGGGTTGTACGGATATCGGTCACCTACGGGATCACAACGAGGACTACTTTGGCATCTATACACAGATCCAAAAGCAAGAAAACCCCATAGGTCGGTCAGTAAAGGCTCGCGGTCTATACGTTCTGTGTGATGGCATGGGAGGACACGCGGCAGGGGAAGTGGCAAGCGCGATGGCCGTTGAGACACTCAATCGCTACTTTCAAGAACACTGGCACGACCAATTACCCACAGAAGACATTGTTCGTGAGGCTGTGCGTTTAGCCAACCAGGGGATTTACGATGTTAACCAACAAAATGCCCGCTCTGGAAGCGGCCGCATGGGCACGACTTTGGCAATGATGTTGGTTCAAAATACAGAAGCTGTGATTGCTCATGTGGGAGACTCTCGTGTCTATCGCCTTACTCGGAAACGGGGCTTAGAGCAACTAACTGTAGACCATGAGGTGGGTCAACGAGAAATTGCGCGAGGGGTAGACCCAGACATCGCTTACTCCCGTCCTGACGCCTACCAGCTCACTCAAGCTTTAGGACCGCGAGGCGAACAGTTCGTTATTCCTGACGTGCAATATTTGGAGCTTAATGAAGATACTTTATTTGTACTCTGTTCTGACGGGCTGTCGGATCATAACTTTACAGAAACTCACTGGCAGACTCATCTAGCTCCCTTACTCAGTTCGCGTGCCAACCTCGATCAGGGTATGTTTCAGTTAATTGAGCTGGCGAATGAACATAATGGTCACGACAACATCACTGCCATACTAATCCGAGTGAAGGTTCGACCTAACTTTGAACACCAGCGACCACTCTGAAGCTAGTAAAAGGCGGTTGTTGGGGATTAAAGCTTGGGAATTGGACATGGAGCATTTACAGTTAAAACAAGAAAAAACTATAAAAGACTCTAGGAAATTTTCCTCATCCCAGTCTCCTGTTCAAAGTCCCTGTCTCGAAGCAGAGCGACCTTTTTACCTCTGATTTACATATGGTCACGCTGACCCTCTTACATCCCCAAGCATCCACCCCTCTGCAACAGTGGAATTTTCAGAGCCAATCTACCATTCGGATTGGTCGCTCTCCTGATAATGATGTCATTCTAGATGACCCATTAGTTTCACGACATCACTTGGAACTTAAGTGTACGCCTTCCAAAGAAGGTAACCTGTGGCAACTCATTAATCAGGGAACAAATGGCACTTTCCTCAACGGTATTTTGGTATCACGAGGCTTAGTGCCCAACGATGCCCTGATCCGACTGGCGCGAGAAGGTCCGTTGCTAAAATTCCAAATTCAGCCATCGGTCAATCCTACGCCTGCGCCATTGCCCCTGGTGGTGGAGCAGCCATCAATCGCCTCTCCTTCAAAGCCTAATTTTTGCTCCCATGAAGGCAATCCCCCAGGCAACTTATTCTGCATCCATTGTGGTCAACCCTTAGTTCCCATACAACGAGTGATCCGCCACTATCAGGTGCTGCGGACTCTAGGACAAGGGGGGATGGGTACGACCTATCTTGCCTGGGACAAGATAGGAAGTTTTGATGGACACCCTCACTTACTGGTGCTTAAAGAAATGAATGCCGATATGGCTCAAATTTCCAAAGCACAAGAACTCTTTGAAAGAGAGGCTCACACTCTAAAGATGCTGAATCATCCGGGTATTCCCCGGTATTATGACTTCTTCGTCGAAGGTGGCAAGAAGTATCTGGCAATGGAGCTAATCCATGGTCAAGACATGGAGCAACGAGTACTTAACTTAGGCCCAGTAACACCGCAACAGGGAATTGATTGGATGGTTCAGACCTGCGACATCCTCAACTACATCCACTCCTGCAATCCACCACTAATTCACCGGGATATTAAACCAGCCAATTTAATGGTGCGCCATCGGGATAATAAGGTGGTGGTGCTGGACTTTGGCGCTGTTAAAGAGATTGGTACAGCACCAGGAACACGCATTGGTGCTGAAGGCTACAGTGCCCCTGAACAAGATCGAGGCAACCCAGTCACTCAGTCTGATCTTTTTGCGATCGGACCGACGCTCATCTTTTTGCTTACAGGTGCTACACCTTTGAAGTTTTATCGAAGGCGCGAATCGGGATATGGATTTAATGTGTCAGGTGTGCCAACAATCACTCCCCAGTTACGGGAAGTGATCGAGCGAACTTGTGAACCCAAAGTACGCGATCGCTATCAAACAGCCAAAGAGTTATCACTAGCCTTAGCGGCTTGTAAATAGAGCGCTGGCTATGCTTGAACACTCAGCTTTTAGTCATAGTCCCCAACTCATGAATGGCCATGAGAGGGAAAATTGCTAAAAGCGGGTCACGAGCTTATTCTTCGTCCCAAGCTTCCACGGCGAGTAAGTCGCCAATCGGGTCTTGCATGGTGAAGCCAAAGTCAAGTAGTTCTTTCTTCCAGTAAGACCATTCATCCCCATAAAGCAGGGCGATCTTCCAAAGGCTGTCGTTTGGTCTAATAATTTTAGATTCCACAAGTGAATGCACCTGACGTTGAAACTTCACCATTGGGTGAGTAACTTGCTGAGTCATATCTCAATAATTTCAAATAACTTTTGCAAATGCCTGAGCTAAAAAGCTTCCTGTTTTTAATTTTTCGCCGGTTCGTAGAGTTCTGCGCGGCAAGGAAGCATTCATATATCTTGTAGCGTATTTGGGTGGGAAAGCGCAAGTGTTTTTGGGTAATTGTACGGAAATTACTACCCGCTGTTGCTATATCCTGTTTTTGATTAACTCAGGACTTACACCAATGGCTGATTTCAACCCTACAGCTAGTGGTGAGGGTTACAGTGACGACCCTACGTGTAGCGGTTGGCTGGAAATCCTACTGCTGTAACCAGCGTCAAATCAAGGTTTAAAAATCTTAGCGATCGCCAGGTTGGGAGCGTCAAGGCGCGTTAAGAATAATTAAAATGCTCACTACTATCACTATAACTTCGGTCTCTGGTTTAAGTATTCCAACCACTGTGCTTAATCGACGCATGTCCATGCAGTTCAGAACTTACGCAAATTACCTGTTGAACCGCCGTTTGTAGGGGTGAACAGCCGTTCACCCCTACGATATGTGGTGTTCCTGCGTCAGTCTTATTTCTGTTAAACCACCATTTGTAGGCAGTCTCTAGCCATTCGCCCCGACTATAAGTGGTGTCATTGCGTCAGTTTTTAACTTGCTATCACAATACATCTTATACCTCTCTAGCCATCTCAGCCAAAAAGCATTCAATTTGACAAAGCTAACTTTTTGATCTATTGGGATGGGCATCTTGCCCGTCCATTAAAGGCAATTTGAATGCACATCAGCCTACCAGAAAGTCAGTACATGGGCATAAATATTTGTTATTTGTAGTTGGTTGTTTGTGCGGATACAAAGAATCAACAACAAGTAAATCTTCACACTGGAAGATGAGAAGAATCAGATGATAGCCTAAGAACATACTTATTGCTTTTCTTACTGCACTAAGCTTTATCATTTCCTTAAAGAATATAACTACTTGAAAAGACTCAATAAAGATGACCTCTATCTATTGGCAGACTTTCAAAGGAATAGATTATGATGTAATCAATCTCGATCGCTTAAGTATTAACTGAGGTGATTAGATATAGAGGTATCAGTGTTTTTAATAACTTCTAGGAGCTAATACAAGTGAAGTCTGAATCTGACTTAACAGTTGTGCCTGCCACCAAAAAAGCTGAGGTTATTCAACGTATCCAGCAGATAGTCCCGCCAGGTTCACCAGAGCCACAAGCTCCTGAAGTTCTTGCAAAACTACAAACTCTCACTGCTGAGCTGATTCAAGCTTATCGAGCAGAAGGACAATTGCAAGAAGACCCTTTCTCTGATGTAAGAAATCGCACAATCCACCTATATACATCCGAAGTTAGCGAACAACTTAAAGGAAAAACTGCGCTCGTAACTGGGGCAGAGGGCTGTGTTGGGAGTGACTTAGTAAACAAGCTAGTTGAACTAGGTGCCAAACATGTAATTTCTGTGGATAATGCCCGATGTGGTTGGTCAGTAGACCCTAAACCAATTGCAGAAAAAGAAGAATTAGTCACCCGCTATGCAGCAGATGTTCGTAACTACGAAGCTCTCAACTATATATTTGATGTAGAAAGACCTGAACTCGTCTTTCACCTAGCAGCTCAACGTCAGCCTGGACTAGCCGAAAAAAAAGTTAGAGAAACAATTTCAACTAGCCTTTTAGGAACTGACAATATTATCAATCTTTGTGAAAAATACGAGGTGCAGCAATGCATATTTTCTTCAACAGGTAAAGCTTCGAGATACTTTACCGCTGAAGTATACGCAGCATCCAAAAAATTAGCAGAGTGGCAATTTGCTCAAGCGGTACAAAAGGGTAAGGTAACTTATTCAATGGTGCGCTTTACCCATACACTAGACAATAGTCTGGTGTCTCTTCAAATCGATGAAAAAATCAAAGTAGGGCCAGTTGTTAACGTTCATGCTCCCCATCGCTACCTAACTGCTCAGAATCTTAGCGAAGCACGTCATTTGCTATTAAATGCTTTGATTTTCTCTGAGCCTGACAAACTAAAGTTTTTTACGGTTACTAATTTAGGTTGGCCGACAGAAACCTTAGAGATGATTCTCTATAAAATTATTCAGTCAGGCAAAGAGCTACCTATTTACTTTCAAGGATTGCAACCAGGATATGAAGAGCCATTCTTCTTGGGTCAATTTGACTACAGCAGTCCTACAGAAATTCATTTGTTAATCAATACTCTGGAAGACCCTTATCGAGTCTACGATCCATCCAAGGACACGATTATTGCAGAACTGGCTCCGTTTTCTACTGAAGTATTAGATAAGCATATTGCTGCTCTCAAAACCTTAGTTGCCGATACCGAGTTACCAGAACCTGAACTGAAGCTATTTCTAGCAGAAGCGGTCAGGGAAATCACCAGTTCTATTTGCGCCAAGGCATCCCCACAGGCACTCTTAAAGATTTTAAAATGGGGAATTAACCCAAGACAGGTAAAAGCTGGGGAGATTTCTGTAGAAAGTCATCGAAGTATTTTGGAGTTACTCGCTCAAGGGTTGTATGGAAAGCTGAATGAAGAAGTTTTGAAACTTGCTCAAGTAACTCTTAAAGATTTTGATGACATAGTGGAAATTCTTTCAAGATTCCCTGGCATTCAAAATGAGGTTGCTTATATGCGTGCGGTATCGCGACAGATGCTCGAACAGTCTCAAAATCAAGAGGTAAAAGATGTCAAGGAAAATGTTTTAGTAGGAAAAGAGTAAAAAGCTCTTAATACTTGTCGGTTAAGGGGAAAAGGGAAAGGGGAAAAAACCTTTAACCTTTTCCCTCAGGACTTACACACAAAACCTATATATTGTAGGGACACGGAAGTCTGAGTCTCTACCGATAGCGGTTCAAGGGGAAATTTGCGTTAAGTCCTGCTCTTGAACTTTTTCCCCTTGGCGATCGCACGCTCTTTAGCCCTAATTCGTTGGTAACTCAGCTTTAAGTTGTTGTATCTCCTTCAACAAGGGAAGTTGTAGATCCACACAGGTTTTTTCGGCTTGATTTAAGTAATTTTATTGAGTTTTCCGGAACACAATCCTAGTTTTCAAAAGAACTTTTGCTAGCTCTACGAGTTCCTTAGTTTCTGAACCGTTACAAAGAGGTGGTTTCTAATTCCTGTATAAGTATTAGAAATATCAGACAGTATATACCTTTTAGGTAGCACTGGATTAATTTTATTATACGTTTATAACATTTGTTTTAAAGTGTTTGTGGCAGAATCGTAATCCTTAATCCTTACGTATGTCGCACCTAAATTTCCCAGTATATAGAACTCTTTTTGTAATAAATTATTCTGACGAGTTACTTCCAGGGATTGACGAATACATTCAATGGCTAAATGATAATTACCCTGAGAAGTGTAGATACATCCAAGACAGTCTAATGCTAAATACTCAATGTTGTAATCCTGAATCTCAGTAGCAATTACTAAACACTCTCGTAGATTTTCAATTGCGATTTGTTGGTTTCCTATAAACTGATGATTTAGCGCTGCGTAAGATAAAGCAGTTGCCTCAGTTTTACGATACCCAATTCTTCGGGCAGTAGACAAACTTTGTTGTAGACAGTCATTTGCAGTTTGAAATTTACCGATTCTGTTTTTTTGAGATAGTCATCTTGAACGGTGAAGGCTGCTGTAATCTTTCCATTGGAGAGAGTAAATAAGAGGGAATCTATAATCCCGTCAAATTGAGGTGCAATGCTTGTGGCAGAGCGCAAGGATTCCCACGCGGCAACCACAAAAGGAGAGTTTTCTTCCTGGAGTTGACGCACTAGCTGACTAGCAAGAGTGGTTTTGCCAACGCCAGCTAAACCAACTACACAGACTGAGGTAATGGGGTTGGCTTTGGTATCAAGATTGAGGAGTTGAGCTTTTAAGACTTCGAGTTCTTGCGATCGCACTACAATTTAACCAGCTCTTGCCAGCATTTACCTATTGAGCCGCCATTTCAGCAGTCAAGCTTTTTGAGGATTGCAACAACAAACCATACTCAATACCTTCCACTACTGCCTGATACGAAGCTTCCAGAATATTGCTGGATACCCCTACAGTCATCCACCGTTGTTGACCATTACTCGATTCAATCAGTACGCGAGTCTTAGCAGACGTACCCGCACCGCCGTCTAGAATACGCACTTTATAGTCCGTTAAGTAAAACTGAGCAATCTCTGGATAGAAATTCTTGAGGGCTTTTCGCAAAGCCGCATCCAAGGCAGAAACTGGGCCATTTCCTTCTGCTGCTTCCAGGATGTCTTCGCCATTAACAGCTACTTTGATTGTGGCAAGAGCATTACTGTATTTAACACCTGCCCCTCGCAGCATATCTGAATGAACTTGAAAACCTTTTAGTTCAAATGGTTGCTGTCGATATCCCAGCGCTTCACGCATCAGTAAATCAAAACTAGCTTCTGCTGCCTCAAATTGATATCCTTCACTTTCAAGGTCTTTGAGACGTTCTAAGATTTGGCGGCAAGCGGGGTCTTGCTTATTCAAGTCATGACCGAATCTACGGGCTTTTGCCAAAACGTTACTTAATCCAGACTGGTCAGAAATCACAATCCGACGCCGATTGCCAACCTGTTCTGGCTCAATATGTTCGTAAGTCAGGGGATTGCGTTCAACTGCTGAGACATGGATGCCTCCTTTATGGGCAAATGCTGAACGACCAACAAAAGGCGCATGATCATCGGGGGCAAGATTGACCACTTCACTAATAAAGCGACTAGCTTCTGTCACCCTCACCAACTGGTCATCCTGAATACATTTGTAGCCCAGCTTCAGCTGCAAGTTAGGAATCAGTGAACAAAGATTCGCATTACCGCACCGTTCCCCATAGCCGTTAATAGTTCCCTGCACCATGCGGACGCCTTCCATGACACCAGCAAGGGCATTAGCCACCGCTGTTTCTGAGTCATTGTGAGTATGAATTCCCAAAAGAGG
>DALYIW010000205.1:0-15751 GCA_031970155.1 Coleofasciculaceae cyanobacterium CTOTU46601
CGGCCGTTCACCCCTACAAATGGCGGTTCGTCATGAGAAATTTGCGTAAGTCCTGTGTTGTCATACTTGGGCTTCACCTTAAGTTGACACCAATGTCAGGCCATTCGCCCTTACAAATAGTGGTTCAAAAGGAAATTTGCGTAAGTCCTGTAAAAATCAGAAATCATCTTCCTACTCCCTACTCCCTACTCCCTACTCCCCTCACAATGAAGGAGAAATCACCCGATTGGGTGATGAAAAGCGATCGCATCCAAGGTTAACTTAGTGAAATATCGTACAGTCTACTAAACTCAACAGTTATGAGAATTACTGCTCGTCGCTAATCCACTCTCACTTAATCTGTTTTGTTCATCCTGCGCTCTAGGAATTAGTTAGAGCCAGACAATCAGTTATAAATGGTTAGCGACTTCTTGATGCAACTGCGCTACAGTCCAGCGCTACAAGGACTGTCCAGGAAACCAAGATGGAGCAACAATATGCCTAAAAAAGCAATTCTCAATGCGAGTAATTTAAGCTATGAACTCGCAACTACACGTATCTTATTTAAAGATATTAGTGTCGCTATTCATGATGGCGATGCCTTGAGAGATGGTAAAGGCGATCGCATCGGATTAGTTGGTCGTAACGGCAGTGGTAAATCAACTTTACTGAAACTGCTTGCAGGACAACTAACACCCACAACTGGAACGATAACAACAACAGGCAGCATTTACTATCTGCCTCAAGTGAGTACTTTAAATCCGTCTGTGTCAAATGAATCAGTACTAGATTGGCTCAGTTCTATCTCCGAAGAATGGTGGACGGTGACGACGCTGTTAGAGGAGAAATTTGAAACAGAAATCTCCTTGTCTCAATCGATCAGCAGTTTAAGTGGTGGAGAATTGACGAAATTGTGGTTAGCGATCGCATTCTCGAAACAGCCTGATATTTTACTGCTAGATGAACCAACAAATCACTTAGATTTGATGGCTTTAGAGCAGTTACGAACAGCGCTGCAAGCCTTTTCAGGTACTTTCGTCATTGTCTCCCATAAACCATTTTTTCTCGATCAGGTTGTAGACACAATTTGGGAGTTAACGCCGGAGGCACTAAAGGTTTATGGTGGGAACTATTCGTTCTATCGATCGCAAAAAGAAACCGAATATCAAGCAGCGTTACGTGCCCACGAAGTAGCACGAAAAGAACTCAAACGAGCAAAAACCTCGGCATTGCAAGAACAAAAACGAGCCGCCCAATCTCGTCAACACGGTCGCCAACTTGCGGGTAGCATTCCTAAAATTCTAGCTGGTTCATTGAAACGAAAAGCTGAAGTAACCGCAGGAATTGCCAAACAAAAACATGAAGCCGCTGTAGAAAAAGCAACTCAGAAAGTTACGGAAACCAAAATCAGAACAACAAAAGCAACCCGGATTCAATTAGAAGAATGCAGTCAAAAACACAAAAATTTAATCGACATTCAAGGTGCGGATTTGAGGCTGGGCAATCGCTTATTAATCAATAATATCCAGCTTCATGTATCAGTCGGCGATCGAATTGCGATCGCGGGACTCAACGGTTCAGGAAAATCCAGTTTAGCCAAAGCGATTCTGGAAATGAAGCCGTCGCCAGCTAGTTTAGAATCCGGTGAAATTACAATTGCATCTGGCATAAAAGTAGTCTATCTCGATCAAACCTATGAATTAGTGAATCGAGAGCAAACCGTCCTAGAAAATATGCAAGCGGTAAATCCAGATTTGAACTATCAATTGCTTCGGCAGCAGCTAGGACATTTTCTTTTCTTCAATAATGATGTTTACCAGCCTGCATCTGGATTGAGTGGAGGGGAGTTAGCACGATTAGCGATCGCGTTAATCAGCATTGCAGAGATTGACTTGCTGATTTTAGACGAACCGACAAACAATCTGGATGGAGAGACAATCAATCACATCGTTGATGGATTAAATGACTTTCAGGGTGCTCTTTGGGTCATTTCCCATGATATAGACTTTCTGAGCCGTATTGGGATTATGCAAGCCTATCAACTCAACAATTGTCAACTTCAACCTCTCAGCCATCGACCGGACGATGCACAAAGATTTTATCAGGAGTTGCTTACTTGATAGAGAGAATCAGGACTTAACTTTGTGCTATGGCAATTCTCAGTTGGATGAAGTAACAGCTGTTTTTAGGAGTCTCCAATTCAGGAGTTAGGAGTCAGGAGATGATGGCTGTGAACACCATTCCACAGCCAGCAGCATCCGTTTGTCGATCGGGACATCCAGATATGCCAAAATCGCGTACATGAAAAACGAAACGATGTTATCAGGACTCTCACTCTTTTCTGGCGCAGGAGGTATGGATGTTGGATTCATTCGAGCAGGATTCAGTGTTGTATGTGCCAGTGATATTGACAAAAATGCTTGCCTAACATACGAGGCAAATCACCCAGGAACAACAATTAAATGTGGTGATATCCATTAGTTTATGCCTGATATGCATATCTTTGAGGGAATAGATATTGTGTTTGGCGGTCCACCTTGTCAGGGCTTTTCTGTGGCAGGGAAAATGAACCCTGATGACCCACGTAGTCAGTTGCTTTGGGTATTCATGAAGGTTGTAGAGTTGACCAAGCCTCGAGCTTTTGTATGCGAGAATGTCAAAGCATTAGCAACTCTCAATAAGTGGTCTGATGTTCGTCAACGCCTCTTCTACTTTTCGAGTCGGCTGGGATACACGTACAGTTTAGTTGTACTTAATTCATCTGATTTTGGTGTTCCACAGTCTCGTGAGCGAATGTTTTTGATTGGTTTTCGTGACATTAAAGACGTTAGCCATTTGGAAATTCAGTTTTTATCACGTAAGAAACAAGCTTCAACGGTTCGAGACATTATTTTACCTTTAGGCGTAGCAGGCTCCGATAACAACAAGCGAATATGCAATGCGAAAGTTACTATCGCCACTAAACCAATTATGCGACGTTCTCCCTACGCGGGTATGTTGTTCAACGGTCAAGGAAGACCGTTAAACCCTGATAGCTACTCATGCGCTCTTCATGCTTCTATGGGTGGAAATAAAACACCAATTATTGATGAAGATCATTGCTACTTTGGTGAACATAGTTGGGTTGAGTGGTATCACGCTCACTTGATGAAAGGGGGCGAACCATTACCTTGTAATTCAGCACCAAAGAGACTTAGGCGTTTAACAGTTGATGAAGCACTAAGGCTACAGACATTTCCACATAATTATCGGTTTGTTGGCGGACAAAGTTCAATTTATAGGCAGATTGGTAACGCTGTTCCCTGTGACTTAGCGCAAGTTGTCGCGGAGGTTGTTCGGGATTGTTTGATTACGGGTGAAGTAGTAGAACCGATGTCTCTCTTGGAACGTAAAGCTATACAGTTGCGACTAGCCATTTAACAGCACAGTTGAAGTTGATTGGCGATGTCGTCGGGGAGTTCGAGCGTGATTTGCATGAGTTGTTCTCCTTCCTTAACCTATCCTACAAGGGCATAGCGATCGCGTCACAACGGCTGCCATTTTGCCACCCTAGAGTTTTACGATCAAGTTCAGTGGCAGTACACAGATAACTCAAGGCTAGGATATGATACTTGGCACAATTTTTAGCTGCAACCATGCCAACCTTGACTGTAGAAACCCTTTGCTCTGAAGCAGCACTATTTTCAGCCGCTGAATCTCGACATCCAGAACCCTTGCTTTATGGTGTCACAGACGGCAAAGCTGTAGGTACGTATTTGGAGCAAAAGTTCAAACTTTATCTGAAGGGGCGGTACGAGTTTGTTGAAGGTAATTCAGCAAGTGGCATAGACTTTCCAGGACTACTTGTTGATGTCAAGGTAACCAGCATCAGGCAACCTCAATCATCATGCCCTTTCAAATCTGCACGACAAAAGATTTTTGGGCTTGGATATTCACTTATCATTTTTGTGTACGACAAAACAGACAATAGTGAAAACCGCTCTGCGACTCTAAATATTCTGCACACAATCTATGTGAATGCTGAGAGAACAGCAGACTTTCAAATGACTCGTGGGATTCGTAATATTTTGGAGAACGAAGGCAATCAAGATGACTTAATTGCTTTTATGCTTGACCGAAATCTACCTATCGATGAAATTGAGGCAGCCAATATTGCGAATGACATACTGAGAAATCCTCCCATACAAGGTTTTTTGACTATCTTCAATGCTTTACAATGGCGACTCCCGTATGGAAGAGTAATTGAGCGTGCTGGTCAAGAAGAAGGTGTAATCGCTGTTTACAGAGCTAATCTTTTGGGACGAAAAGCGCCCAATCAAATCCAGCATCTTGAATAGCTTGAACTTAACAGCCTTGGCAAAGACAGTCGCTCAACTGGAAAACGAGAGCTTCTGAGATGTTTCTGCAATTTGACGCGATCGCTCCTCTATATATAATTCGCTCAATTGCGATACGCTACATCTCTCGACGAAACGCTCTAATGGCTTCCCCTGAATCACTTTCTGCCATCAAGATGCAGCGTCTCAGCAAATCGAGATCGAGTTCGCTCAGTCCAGGTAGTTGGCTGCGATCAATGAGTTCATAGCTACCGTCTCGGAGATGATAGAGCTTGAGCAATCCATCTTCCCAAAACCAAACTTCTGGAACACCCAAAGCTTTATACCGCTCTAACTTACTGATACTTCCACTCGTAAAGACAACTTCTATCGATAAATCTGGAATCGGCTTTACGCTCCCGATGCAGAAAGACTCATCTGCTTGAGCCGAAACAACTCCTGATTTTTCCTGCGTCATTGCCCCTGTGGGCTTGAAGAAGATTCCCTGTTCGACAAGAAAGGTTGTCACTAAGTAACAGATAACACGAGCAAAAGTTTCATGGTCTTGTCCTGGCATGAGAATCTCGATCGCCCCATCATAGTAAAATAGCCGCACTCCGGGGGAGCCTTCAAAGCCCTTTTGAATGAACTTGAACTGTTCCCACGTTCCATGATGAACAATGCGTTGATCGGTGGTTTTGTTCAGTAGTGGGGGCATCGCGCTCTCGTCTCCAGCTATCCTTACCAGCAATTGTGGCATATCGTTTGTTAGCCCGATCGCTCCAAGGATAAAGGCACTGCGATCAATACAAATGAGTCTATTGTGCTGCAAAAATTTGCTGCCGCCTGTAGTGCGATCGCACTTTAGAATAAAGTGAAGCGACTCCGAATCAACAGTATGGTTCAAGTACTGGCAGTCACCGACTATATTAATAGTTTGGCTGAAGCCGAAGCCCAGTTTGGGCTATCTCGAAATGATGACCCAGCATTTTTCTCTGAGTGGTCGAGTAATTTACCCGAATTAAGCGCTGCCCAACAACAAAGGTTAGATCTGATCAAACAACGTTACCTTTACCATCGCCAGTATGGGCATTTGTTAGAAGGTGCGGTCAATTTTATTGTGATATCCCCGTTGTTGGAAATGGCAGGATTTTACGACCCGCCGTTTCGATTGCGTTCAGAAGCATCAATCAGGTTGGAAGTTGAGGATGAGAATAACAAGGTTTATCAGGGTCGGATTGATAGCTTAATTTTGCAGGAACACCTTTGGATTGTTTTGGTAGAGTCTAAAAGGACTTCGTTTAGTGTAGAAACTGCACTTCCTCAAGCACTTGCTTATATGGCGGCTAATCCTCAGCCTGAGCAAGCAACCTTTGGCTTGGTGAGTAATGCTGCCTATTCAATGTTTGTGAAGTTACATCAATCCCAGTACAGCTTTTCTGAGGATTTTTCGTTGAATCGTCGGCAGAATGAACTGTACGATGTTCTGCGGGTACTTAATCGGCTAAAAGCGATGTCGTAAGAGAGTAGAGTTACATCATCTCGGAAGCCTCCCAATTTTACATGGTTAGTGCGAGCATCTTGTTCGCTTGTCATGGTACGTGAGCAAGATGTTTGCGCTACGCGCACGCACTCGCGAACGCACTACAAAATTATCAATTTGCACATTTGGGATGCTCCCCATCGTCTTAAGAGAGTATTCTTTATAATAGGCAGGTTATTATGCATGATGCCTTCTCTCCTCGCCACAGCTTGCTCATTTAACTTCAGTCATCGGAGCGCTTCCCGATCGCTTTTGGAACGGTTGGCGATCGCTCTGTGTTCTACCGTAATTTCAACACACAAGAAAACCCCAGGAGCAGACAATGACTACGATAGTTTCTAACTCATCTCAGCAAAAAGAAGCCTTCGTTGAGCGATTGCTGAAATCTGTATCTGGTACTTTTGATATATTCACAATTTATATTGGCGATCGCCTTGGTTTCTATCAAGCCTTGGCTAACAGCTTCGGCTTAACCTCCGTTGAACTGGCAACTCGCACCGACACCCAGGAACGCTATGTACGTGAATGGTTGGAGCAACAAACTGTGGCAGGCATTTTAGAAGTACAAAACGAGGATGAGTCCCCCTTAGTCCGGCGCTACCGTTTACCGGATGGGCATATCGAAGTCCTGACTGATCGCGATAGCCTGGACTACCTCACTCCACTAGCTTATATGCTAGTTGGTGCCACACGTCCGTTAGACCTGTTGTTAGATGCTTATCGTAACGGAGGTGGTGTGCCCTACAGCGAATATGGCAAAACATTTCGGGATGGACAAGCAGGCATTAATCGCTCAATGTTCCTCAAACAGTTGGGTTCTGAGTGGATGCCATCGATCCCTGATGTCCATGCCCGTCTGCAAACCGATCCACCCGCCCGGATTGCCGATATTGGCTGTGGTGCAGGCTGGTCTAGCATTGCTTTCGCTCAAACCTACCCCAAGGTGCAAGTGGATGGATATGACTTGGATACGCCTTCGGTTGAACTCGCACGCACCAATGTGCAACAAGCTGGACTAAGCGATCGCGTGCAGGTTTATCAACGAGATGCCAGCGATTCAAGCCTTGCCGGACATTACGACCTAGTTACTGCCTTTGAATGTATTCACGACATCGGCAACCCAGTTGCAGCCTTGCAAACCATGCGTCATCTAGCGGGTGAAAACGGTGCGGTGTTAATTGTCGATGAGCGAGTAGGCGATCGCTTTACGGCTCAAGGCAATGATGTGGAGTGGATGATGTACGGTTGGAGTGTGCTGCATTGTCTACCCGTTGGTATGGCAGATGGTGGTCAGTGTCACTGTGGTGGAACAGGCACTGTAATGCGAACCGCTACCCTGTGGAACTACGCCAAAGCTGCCGGATTTCAGAACATTGAAATTCTCGAGATCGATAACTTCTTCTTCCGGTTCTATCGCCTGTACGCCTAAGTGCAATCAGCCCAGTCAATCCAAAATCGAAGATCTAAAGTCCAAAATTGATTGACATTTACTGCTGTTATTGAGCAAGACTGATGTTTGATTTCGGGGGAACTCTCAAGGGTAATCGAATGGTAAAAGTGCTACCTTTTCCCAATTCGCTGTACACCTGTAAGCAACCTAGTCTCTCAGAAAATACAGCAGTTAATTCAATTTTGTTTCAAACGTTTGTGAGAGTGCCTTTTTCTGCACCCTTGCTTAGTTTGTCAGAACAAAATAAAATTCGGATGAAATCTTGGCGGGCTATGATATATTCATCGGTGTCAATTTAAGTTCTGTTGAAAAGGAAATCGCGGCTGCACAAACCAAGTCCACCTGCACGGACTAATGAAAATCATGGATAGGTGAAACCTACTACATGCATGTGTTTTTTGTGTAGATGAGGCTTTAACCGCCAAGCTAATCTTGTGTTGACACCAATGGATATATCCTGCCCCTACGAATGACCTATATTCTATAATCTTGCTGTTAATTTTCCGACCCGACTGGTCAGATACACGGATGTTATTCGTTACAGTTAAACCCCTCGGAACGTTGATAATAAGCTGGGAAAGAGCACTACTTTCTTGGGGTATTTGTAACCGAAACGTGTGTCTAACAATTTTCGTTTTAGTTTGAGGAAATTGCACTGAGCCAACGATATGAGGAAACTTCGCTGTCTCTTTTATAGGAGTTCCATAGGTAGCAGAATTAAAAGCAACAAAAGCTAAAGTAAATGCAGCCGCATAAATCAGTGTTCTCATATTCACAGGATTAGAAAGGCACTAGAGATATACTCTTTCACATAAAATCCCGATGAAATAGGCTTTTCTGTACCTAGTGTGGAAAACCCCGTTTTTTGAGCATGGGGCTTCAGGCATTGAGCATAGAGAATACCTTATACAGCAAGCATTTTGCTGGATTAATTAGATTGGCTTATCACTCTAGGTACGGGAGAGCCGACTGCTTTATCCCTGAATAGAGAAATCCTTGTAGCAAGAGGAAAGCCGCGCTACCATCTCGGCACGAGATGAAACCTCAAGCTTGCGAAACATCCGTTTTAGGGCTTGCTTCACAGAATTTTCTGTAATCCAAAGGGATGCACCGATTTGGGCATTCGTTAACCCCTGTGCTACCAGTTCGGCAATTTGAATTTCACGCGGGGTTAAACGATTAATATTCAGAGAATTGGATGGTATCGGTTGCGATCGCATTATTGCCAACCGAGTTGATAAATGAAGGCACAAAGCACTCAAATCAGCAATATCCTGAGCCTCAAAAGCAGGAGTCCCTCGAACGCGAGTAAAACCAACTGCACCAACTAAGCAACTATTACTGACAATCGGCCCTGCCATCACATGCCCATGATCGAAACGAGAGCAGATAGTCTTCCACATCCCAGGAGGTAACAATAATTCTTCGTGAACTGGGGCGTGATGCTCAACCAAGTAGCGAAAGACCGGATTATGTTCTACAGATAAAGCTAATTTAACGATGCCCCGAATATTTATCTCGATAGAGGGAAGCTGATCAAAGAAAAAAAGCCCCCAGCGTTGAGCGGCAAAATACTCGCTCACTCTAACCATAACGTGCGATCGCAGTTCGTTCTCATCACGAGCCTGAGCGATCGCCTGAAATAAACACTGCAAAGAATTCGCCATCATCGTTGCTGCAAAGTGTACCCGATCGAGGTCTAGGCGAGGTCAGGAAGTCAACCTTACTCTAGCTTCAGCATAGTTTGCCGAGTTAGGAGAAACCCCCTATGTCATTATCTCAATACGCGCATCCTGAAGTACTCGTTGACACTCAATGGGTCGTTGACCACTTGAGTGATCCCAAAGTACGCCTAGTCGAAGTAGACATGAATCCAGAGGTATACAAAGCTGGACATATTCCTGGCGCGGTTTTCTGGAATGCCACTGACCTACTACTGTCCGATCAACACACCAATTTTGATCCCGTCGCGATAGAAGAACTGCTGGCGCGTTCTGGCATTACTAACGATACTACTGCGATCGCATATGGCGACCACCCTGCTACTGGGGGATGGATTTTCTGGCTTTTAAAAGTCTTCGGTCATCGCGATGTGCGCGTTCTCAACGGGGGTCGCCAGAAATGGATCGCAGAAGGTCACCCACTGACGACGGAGCCGCCTATCATTACACCAACTGTTTATCATGCTCAAGCTCCTGATCCCAGCTTGCGAGCGTCACGCGAATATGTCCAGGAGTCTCTTGGTCAGACGGAGCGCGTGTTAGTGGATGTCCGCACACCTCAAGAGTATAGCGGTGAATGGTTCTATAATAAGCCTCCCGAAGGAACGGAACGCGGCGGACACATTCCAGGTGCAGTGCATATTGATTGCGAACTGGCTCTCAATAAGGATGGCACCTTCAAGCCGATTGAGGCTTTACAGTCTCTCTACAACGGCAAGGGCATTACTGCTGACAAAGAAGCGATCGCTTACTGTGCTGTTGGCGCTCGATCTGGGTATACCTGGTTTATCTTGAAGTACTTACTGGGCTATCCAAAGGTACGAAACTACGATGGGTCGTGGAATGAATGGAGCAGAAATCCCGCTTTGCCTATCGAGAATTGATGTTGGTTCATGGTTGTTTGTTATTTGTTGTTGGTTGTTTGTTATCAGGATGAGCTAGTATTTTTTGACAAACAACTCGCAACAAATAACCCACTCACAAATAATTCAATAAATCTTAATACTTATTGGCGTTTTGTTATACATAATTCTTCAAGACAAAAAGGTAAAATACAATACAGATTTGTTTCTACTCTTCTTTTAAAAAGCTAATTTTTTGGGGTGTATTGTAAAAATAAATAAGATAGCAAGTACCCAGGCTAAAGCGCTACTACAAACAGAGCGATCGCCTTTTTGGGCGTTACTTCTTTATTTGTTATTTCTTCATAGTTGCGCTCTCATCTGGAGGGCTTTTATCTGTACACTTAAATTAAGGACGCCGAAGTAGTAACTTGCTCTGTATCAGCATCATTGATTCCCTCACTGGATGAGTGGTTAGATGCCAGCTTTCAGGAGAACCAGCAATTTACTAAGTGTGCGTAAGAATTGACAAAGCTTGATACTGGCTCTCAAGCACTACTCAATCCTGCACTATGAGGTGGGGAGACAAACGATCCCTGGTCGGTAAGAAGATGGGTGCTTCTAAATTTTCACCTCAACTCCAAAGGAACTTAGACAGAATGATGTGGTCAAAGTTAAAACAACATACTTGGGAAGGGCGTGATGTCTTTTCGATTGAACTGATTGACCAAGAATCACTGATCTCCTGGCTCAACGAATATATGGAGGCGATGACTCAGGTGGTTTTGGCAGATGGGGTAGTTGTAGAGAAATTGATAGGGGATTCCAATAGAGCAGTTGTTGGGGTGCCGATTGAGCCTATAACGGAAGAAGCGATCGCTATATAAGAGTCTCCCCCAGGATTCTTTCTCCACAGCGGATTATCCTTCTTTCCCAACTGAATCCTGAATGAGAGGGATTTTTTATTTCTCTGTTGAAGGCATAATTATATTCATCTCAAATCACTTGAGTGAACTGTAAAAATAGCCTCAACTATCGTCAAACAATGAGTTGAGAAGCAAGCATTAATCATATGAAAACTATTCGACAATTAAAAACTGTATTCAAAGGCACAATATTAATTATTTCTATGCCTTTGTTAGGCGTTCTTAATTCTTCCCCATCTCAGTCGTTGGTTGTTACTAAAGATTTAGGAGTTCAAACATCGAGCTTGGCTAATCAGTCAGCTAACGCCGCGTTGAATGTCAACGACACTGTGCCAAGAAATAAGACTGTTTTAGTGAGTCAAGCAACTGGTTCGCTAATACGCTTCGTTCCGCCAGTCACTAGAAATCCTCGAACGAGTCAAGGTGCTGGTTCCCGAGGTGGCTGCGAACAGTCTTCAATACCCGCAGAAGACTTGGTAACCTTGTTGATTCCCTCCAAAGATTACATAGGACAGACTACATCCAGTCATCCCTCGTTTTTCTGGTACTTATCTGAGTCTGTATCTGTGCCGATGCAGTTTACCTTGCGAGAATCAGGAGTCAGCAAACCCTTGTATCAAAAGCAGCTCGACTCGCCAAGGCCAGGTATTATACAGCTAGAAATCCCTAAAGACCGAAACGGACTTGTCCCTGGGAAGAGCTACGGCTGGTCTGTGACGCTAGTATGTAATGCTAAGCGACCGTCTGTTAATCCCTTTTTCTACAGCTGGATTGAGCGTGTACCGACAACGCCTGCACTAGAGCAAAAACTAGCAATGGCTAATCCAAACAGCAATGCTCTTAACCAAATGCGGTTATCTGAGAAGTCTTCAGGCGATCGCCATTCTCTTCTCAAGACGATGCGGGAACGCGCCTCGATTTATGCTCAAGCGGGACTTTGGTTTGATGCTTTAGCTTCTCTCTCAAAGGCTCAAAGCGTTAACTCCAGCGAGTCGTTTGTGCGAGAAGATTTTCTCTCTCTCCTCAACCAAGTTGGACTCACTGAAGTAGTCAAGCAAGAACGGCAACGCCCTGCCTTGGGCTTGCAAGTCTTTAACTAGCTTTAATTTGTTGTTTGTTGTTTGTTGTTTGTTGTTTGTTGTTTGTTGGCTTCGACGTGCAGTTCGACAAGCTCACTGTCCGCGCGGAAGTTGAGCTGGCGATGCTCTCTCGTGCGGTTGTTGAGTCGAAACTCAGCCGAACGTTTGTTGTTTGTGGCAACTGATGCAGAGCTGGGGTCAAACGTAGTGTATGGAGAAGATGGGAGGACACAAAGAAGGGATGAAAATTTTTCTTCTCCCCGACTCCCGACTCCCAACTCCCGACTCCCTATTTATTTAGGATGCACGTCTAATTATTCGTCGCATCTACTTTGAATACTCCCACAGAGGATTGAAGTTGCTGTGCTATATCCACAGTTTGCTCCAAAGAACTAGAAATTTCATGAGAAGACGTGGAAGTCCATTCAGATACTTTAGCCATCTCCTTCATTAAATCAGTTAGGGTACTAGAGGTTTCGACTTGAGAGACAGTAGCACTCGAAATGGATTGTACTAACTGGTCAATCTGGTGAGATACCTCTAAAATACGACCTAAACTTTGTTTGGTTTCTGCAACTAATTGGGTTCCTTCTACTACCTGAGTTGTTCCTCGCTCCATTGCTTCAACAACCTGACGGGTTTCAAGTTGGATATTTTCAACAATTTGTTCAATTTCTTGAGTTGCTGCCGAGGAGCGAGCAGCAAGTTCACCAACTTCTTTAGCAACTACCGCAAAACTCTGACCTTCTTCACCAGCACGAGCGGCTTCAATTCCAGCGTTGAGTGCTAATAAATTGGTCTGTAAGGCGATTTGATTAATTAAGGAAACCACTTTGGAAATCTCTTTGGATGAGTCACCTAAACGTTTTACTTTTTTGGCGGCTTCTCCTACAGTTTCCCGCAGGTTCATAATTTTTTGAGCGGTGTGAGCCATCGCTTCTGTACCTGCTTCAGCTGTTGCTGAGGCTGTACGGGCAACTGCTGCTGCATGGTAGGCGCTATTAGCAACGGCTTGAATCGAATGGGTCATTTGCTCAACTGAATCCAGGGTACGGGTGGTTTCTTGAGCTTGTTTGAAAGCAACATCGGCTAGTTGACGAATTGCCTCTTTATTGTCTCCAAGCGAAGCATTAACCTGAGTTGTAGCAACTTTTACTTGCGTTACAATTCTCCGTAAACTCTCAATAACTGAGTTGAAGAAGTCGCCAAGTGTGCCAAATTCGCCTGTAGTCACTTCTGCTCGAACTGTGAGGTTGCCTTTAGCTGCCTCTTCAATATCCCTAACCAAACTGATCAGTTGACGCCGCAGCTCGTCCGTTTGCTGCTGTTGCTGAGTATAAACAACGTTGAGCTGATCCATCAGCTGGGTTTGGTCGAGAGCAAACCCAATTTGAGCGGCAAACTGCTGGATGGAATAGAATTCAGATTGCTGCCAGTCTCGGCAATCTGAGCACTGATGGGCGCATAACAAACCTACGAGTTGGTCTGTAGCTACAATAGGTGCGACAATACTGGCTTTGATTTGAAGGCGCTCTAGGAGCCTAGTTTTAGCAGGTGTGAGGTTGTCTGCGTAAACGTCATGGGTAACCCAGATGTTACCTGTTTTATACCCTGTGAAATTTTGGTCTTGGAAAAGTTTATCGATGTTTTCCTTCTGAGCAGGTGTCCAACCTGGTGCGATCGCTTGAGCGGTGATTTCTCCACTCTTACCATCGGGATTGAAGCGATAGATTAACACGCGATCGGCTTCTAAGGTATTGAGAATCTCTTCTAGTGAGGTACTCAAGATGTCTTTGGAGTTGAGAGATTGACGAATCCGAGAAGTAAAGTTTACTAACAACTGTGTTCGCTGCGCTTCAGCTGCCACACTGTTCATCAGTGTTGCTTGTTCGAGAGCCAAACTAACTTGGGTCGTCAACTCCTCAAATAAATTGACGGTTGACTGTTCCCAGGTTCGCGTAGCGGAACACTGATGAGCAACAATCAAACCTCGAAGCTTGTTACCTGTCCGAATTGGTGCAACTAAACTGGCTTTAATTTTGTATTGGTTCGTCAGAGTAATTTGAGTATTGTTCAGAGTTGATTCTTGAACCATGTTATTAATGGGATGGTCGTAGCCAGTCTTAAACATCTCCAGATGATGCTCTGCAATGCCAAGATTTGCTAATTGAATCCCCAACATTTGTGGCCAACCTAAGAGTACCGACTCAGCAACCACTAATCCATCTTGAAGGTTTGAGCTGAGACGACAGATAACAACTCGATCTACATTTAATGCTTGTTGGATTTCTTTGGCAGCGGTTTTAAAGACTTCCTCTGGGTCGAGAGATTGACGAATTCGCAGAGCCATGTTAGAAAATGAGCTTTCCTGCCGAGATTTAGCTCTTTGCTCTAGGAAGTTCAGATTGCTCAAACGAAGTGCGATGAGTGCTGCCAACTGGACCAAGAAATCGATTTCATTGGGTTGCCAAATTCGTGGTCGATCGCACTGATGAGCAATGAGTAAGCCAAGTAGCTGCTCATCTTTGAGAATCGGTACCACCATGTTGGCTTTGACTTGAAATTTTTCTAACAGCTGAATGTGGCAATCTGACAAATCGGCTTGATAAATGTCGTTGATGACACAGACACGACCATTTTTATAGAGTCCTCCCTTGCTGTCTCTCATACAAGTGTCTACAATTTGGTTTCCCAGCGACGAATCCCGCTCAGGAGCAACTGATTCAGCCGTGATGGTTCCTGTCCAGTCAGCGTCGAAGGTATAGATCATTACTCGATCGACTTGGAGAATTTCTCGTGCTCCATCAACGGCTAGCTTGTAGAGATAGTTGAGATCGACGGGTTGACTTTGTGAGGCAATTTCTCCGAATAAAAGTGCTGGTTTTGAGTACTGTGGCTTGGAGGAATGGAGACGGGAGTGGCGAGATAGTAAAGTTGCGATCGCACTTCCCCCAACAACAAAGCTAATCGCACTAGACAATAGTGCTGTCACTCCACTCAGGAAAATTAATTCCAGCTGTAGTTGTTGTTGGAGGGCTGGTGGAATTGAGGGTTTATCTGACTCAGTTGGGGCGATATGCTGTGCGATCGCTTGGTTGACAAAGTGATAGCTGGTTGCTCCGATACCCAACGCTGGTAAAAGGCTTAAACACAGTGCTAATACCAAGGATTTGGCACTCTGTTTCTGAATAACCTCATTGAGAGATGAGTCTTGCTTGACTATCGGGAAAGCTGAACTAGATTGATTGATCATGAGCAGGGAAACACAATTAGCGAAACGCTTATATCGGTCAGATATCAGTTTTTGGGCAGCCTTACTGCATCCTTGTTCAGGATGAAACTCCCCTACTACAACAGGGCTGATGCAGCCTTGACGAACTTTCAGGTAATTGGGCTTTTGTAGATCCCCCCAGCCAGATATCGATTTTTGCCGCAGCCTGAGCGGGGCTTTCAGGTAATTGGGCTTTTGTAGATCCCCCCAGCCCCCCTTAACAAGGGGGGAGAAAGTAAGTTCTGGCTAAGTTAGTATCCGTAGCCAACACCTTTGTTAATTACTTCACTTTTTTGGTAGATAACCCGTATGAAAAAAATCTTCTTTGTTAGGGCAGCAGTGGAGAATCACCGAAGCCTTGTGGAGATGCACTGAGCGTCACACTGCTGGTGTTATGGCTTTGCGAAGTAAAGATATAGTCGCTTTCATCCATTGGCTAAAGTAGGATGGCTTTCAGCTTCTAGATTTCTTTGTAAGCTTTGGAAGTAAAATTTATGACTTTATATATACGTATAATAGTGGCGATCGCTGAGAATTAGTTTAAGTTTTCTTAAAGATTTCAGGCGATCGGTCATTGGGAAGGATGAAGGATGAAGGATGAGGGATGAAGGATGAAGGATGAAG
>DALYIW010000206.1:0-15719 GCA_031970155.1 Coleofasciculaceae cyanobacterium CTOTU46601
GCGTATAGCTATACGCCCCTACAGATGGTGGTTCAAAGGTCAAGAAAGCGTAAGTCCTAAGAGTTTTACCTGCCTCTGGAATTTATCCCATGATGCGATCGCAAATCCATGGGTTGTAGTCTCGCACTGGCGTTGCTTCAGCCTCGACTTTGACGCCATAGCCTTCTATCACTACTGACTTGCTTTTTACAACAATTAAAACGGCATTTTTCAACACAGAAGTTGATGAGAGTGGCAAGCGTCGAGGAAAATTAATCGAGTTTAGTTCTACCGAGCAAATTTTCATCTCTCTTAGTACTAAAGAGGCTAGGGCTTACATCAATGGTCAGTTTGGTTGAGCCGAGTCGCCAGTGGGAGCATGGTCAATAGCCTTTGATGCACTAATATCTCTTGTCGGAGATGAATAACCTGTTTCTAAAAAATAACTCTAGATATAGAGTATCGAAGCAACTATTCTGGGCAAACTAATAGTACTCTGGTCTGAGTCAACCTCAATTGCTGATTTTGAAGCCTTCTATGGCTCACGTCTAGACATCGCAGGCTTGTTTTGTACTACATGTAAGACATCCAGGTAAGACATGGCACTGAGATGGAAATTGAAAGTTGACATGGTTATCATAAGATTCTATATATCCTTTTTTAGGAAAGAAATGTCACAAGAAGTTGATAATTCTTCACTGTAAGGTTGAAAATAAATAAAGATTCGCCTGTTTCAGACAATTTTTTTGACATAAGTGCAAAGGTAATGGCTATTACAAGTTGTTTATCAGAATTTTCTCTACCAGAACTGTTTCAATTTCTAGATCAAGGCAGCAAAACTGGACTGCTGACCCTTCGGTTTCAACCCGATCCCAATAGCCCAGAGAAAAGAGTTCGTCATGCTCTAATTCATCAAGGTCGCATCGTGGCTGTGACCAATCGCCTAGATCATCAGTGCTTGCTGGCGATGATTTGTCAGCGAGGCTGGATCAGCCCTGAGGTGCTGCGCGATCAGGTGAACAAGTGTCCTGCAAATATACCCATTGGTCTCTACTTGAAAACTCAAGGATTTCTACAACCAGAGCAGCTAAGACTCCTGTTCCATGCCCAGGTACTACAGCCAGTTTGCGCCTTGTTTAGACTCAGAGATGCTCGATTTAAATTTGACTCTAAAGCCACTTTGCCGACAACGGAAATGACAGGCTTGAGCCTTAGTGCTACCGAAGCGACACTGATGGGTCTACGGGTGTTGCGAGATTGGAGGTCACTGGCAGACAAGCTACCTGAGCCTACTTCAGCGCTGTCCCGCGTGGTTGTTGGCAAACGTCACTTGCGGCTAGATTCTCTCGAAGGACGAGTGTGGCAGACGGCGAATGGGTCGATTCCCTTAAATGCACTCGCAGGTCAGTTTAAACAACCTATAGAAACTATTCAACAGACAGCTTTCCGGCTAATCAGCGTGGGTTTAGTGGCAGAAGTGCCTACACTTGCTCCCTCGCGTGCTAAACCGTCGGGAGAAGAGGTACTAGAGTCAGTTAGCATTGCGACAAATCCTACGAAAGAGAATAACGGGCAAGCCCTCAGCAATTCCTTTATGCAAAACCTACTTGGTTTCCTGAGGAGCAAGTAAGAGTGGAAATAATGCGTCTAGTTGTCACCGGTACAGTGGGTGCCGGAAAGTCCACGTTTATTCGTTCGGTCAGTGAGATTGCTGTAGTAGATACAGATCGTCAAACGACAGATGAAACAGCCACTATTAAGAAAAGAACGACGGTAGCCATGGACTTTGGACGCTTGCAGTTTGCTCCTGGTATGGCACTGCACTTGTATGGCACACCAGGGCAGTCTCGTTTTGATTTCATGTGGGACATCCTGATTCGTAAAGCTCACGCTTACATTCTTTTAGTCGCTGCCCATCGTCCCAGTGATTTTCGCTCCGCTCGTCGAATTCTCGCGTTTATGAACCAGCGCGTAGATATTCCTTTGTTGATTGGTTTGACCCACATGGACTGTGAGGGGGCTTGGTCTGAAGAAAATATTGCGATCGCATTAGGTTTTGTTGATGAGAAAAGCCGCCCCCCTTTTGTAGTCCTCAATGCTAATCGAAAAGAATCTGTAATTGAGGTCTTAATCGTGTTGATCCAATACTTTATGCAAACTTCAGTTTATTAATTTTTTTAGTAACTTTTATAACAGCATTGAACCGCTTACTACGTTTAATTTTGTATAGTACAATACCATTTACAAAACGTCAAAAAATCCGAGTAGAATACCACTAAAAATCTTTATTATTCTGTAACTTTAATTACGGATAATTCCGCTAAGATACCAAGTACTCTGATATATTTTCTGATTCACTACTAATTAAATATTTAAGGGGTTAAATTACCTCTAGTTTCGGATGGTAGATGGATAACAGATTTATATCCATAGATTGACTCAGGGTGTAATTAGGGAGCATTACAATATGAGAGAAGTATTAAGATTCCTGAATGATTGGCAAAAACGTTCTTGTGCTTTCGGCTGCAAAGCCTGAATTTTAGCTAATTACCAAAATTGCTCGTTTAGCCCTCAATGAGATCATCATGGCTATTACAGGTTCCCTAAGAGACTTTTCTTTACCCGAAATTTTTCAGCTGATTGAAAAAGGACGTAAAACTGGCTTACTCACGCTTCGGGCTTTGCCAAGCGAACCAGAGCCGCAGCCAGTGCATTATATCTGGGTGTATCAAGGTAGTATTGTTGCAGCAGCCAATCGGTCAGATCATCAAGGTTTGGTTTCGCTGATCGACCAATGCCAGTGGGTGAGCGATCGCGTATTTGATAAGCTGGTTCATTGGTGTTGCCCCTTAGATGAGCCACTGGGGAAATACCTCAAAAATCAAGGGGTGATACAAGCTGAACAACTTAAAAGAATCTTCCAAGTTCAGGTATTGCAGCAAGTGTGTGCCTTGTTTAAACTCAAGGATGCTGAGTTTAAATTTGACCCAAATGTGGTCATACCAACACGAGAAATGACCGGCTTAAGCGTATCGGCAACTGAAGCCACATTGGTGGGATTACGAGTGCTGCCTTGTTGGAAGGCTTTGGAAGATAAGTTACCCAATCCCAATGGCGGTTTAGTCAATATCGTTGACGGTCAACCTCTCTATCAGCTGAACGCCCAAGAGTGGCAAGTTTGGGAGTATGCTAATGGGACAGTTTCACTTAAGGCGATCGCACAGCCGCTCATGCTCCCTGTAGAAACAGTACAGCAGATTGCTTATCGGCTGATCGCAACAGGTCTAGCAGAAGAAGTCCGATTACTAGATGACACCTTAGCTACACAAGATGTCAGTCCTGTATCAGAACAATTGCTAGAAGAAGCTGAACGACAGAACGTCAGTCAGTCATTTATGCAAAACTTAGTAGATTTTTTACGTAGCAAAGTTCTGACCTCGTAGAATTTTGAGTCGTTGTTGGTGGGAAATCTAACAGCCCAACACTGAAAGTCTATTAAGAGACTGCAACTTGAGTCATTTCATCTGGGGTTAAATGGGAATGTAAAACTTCACCGTCGCGGAACCAAACAATGCGCTTGGTTAAACGTGCGACTTCTGGCTCATGAGTCACCATGACAACAGTAATGCCTGCCGCATTCAACTCGGTGAAGATATCCATAACTTCCTGAGTTGTGCGTGAATCCAAGGCTCCGGTCGGCTCATCTGCCAGGAGTAGAACTGGTTTATTAACAATAGCACGCGCGATCGCCACCCGTTGTTGCTGACCTCCAGACAACTGATTCGGTTTATTGTACAAACGAGTTTCTAACCCTACCCGCTTCAAGGCTACTGTCGCTCGCTCCCGTCGTTCCCCATTAGGAACTCCCGCATAAACCATTGGCAGCATCACATTTTCCAGCGCCGTCAGTTGGGGTAATAAGTGGAATTGCTGGAAGACAAACCCAATCTTGAGGTTACGAATCTTTGCTAAATCAGCATCTTCTAGGTGAGAGACATCAACACCATCTAGGTAATAGCTTCCTGATGTTGGTCTATCGAGACAGCCAATGATATTCATTGCTGTAGACTTACCAGACCCAGAAGCGCCCATAATTGAGCAATACTCCCCTTCTTCAACAATCAAACTCACGCCGTTAAGAGCGCGAACTTCAGTGTTGCCGATACCGTAAACTTTGTAGATATCCTCAAGGCGAATAACAACTGGTTGTTGAGGGACTCTATTGCTTCCCAGGACGTTGAAAGAGTAACTATCGAAGGGTTGGTTTTCCATTAATAAGCTTAAGATTTCTCTATCCTAGTTTTCTAGGAGTGGCTCTATCTTCCATACTAAGCTTTCTTCAAAAGTAACCAACACCTCAATAGACATTTTACAAAAGTCCTCTAAATCATATTATTGGGCTGCTCGTGTCGCCTACCCCGCAAGAAAAAGAGTTGGTTGTTTTTTATTTGTTGTTTGTATTCTTTAAACATTCAACAAACAACTCTACGGCGGCCGGCTATCTTTCCCCCGCTTAAAATACGGTAACTTCCCGCCGCTTTTTATGACTTCTTGCTATTTACCAACCATCCAAAGTAACGGGTTCGCCTTTAAATCCTAGAGACTTGAGCGCTTTATTGAATCGATCTAACCCCACTTTTCTAATGTCTGATGTTAATTCTTCAAACATCATGTACCCCAATTTGGAGCCTTCATCGTCAAGCTTTTGCGCTTCTAAGTAAGACTTGGCAAGCTTCCTTGCTTCGGTGTCAAGAGTTGCTTCTTTTTCGGAAACTCCCGACTTATTGACGCCCAAGGAGGTTAAATATTCTATAGTTTTATTGCGGTGCCAAAGATAATAAGGCTTGCCTTCACTCTGAGTTATCTTCTCAAAGAATCCTCCATCGGAAGCTATTTGACTTGGCTCACCATCTTTTTCTCTTAATCCATGCTGTTTGAGCAAGTTACCAAATTTGACAGCAGAGACGCCAAATTCTTGACCCAGTTCAGTTAATGTACGCCATGTTTTGCGAAAGTTGTTTTTCTTTCCCATAGTCAAACCTGTGAGAACATGACAGTGTTATTGACCACAAAAGGATGACGAGCGAAGCGAGGCGTCAGCCTGGGATGAGGGATGACGAGCGTTGCCCAACGTTAGTCCGGGATGAGGGATGAGGGTAAAGCACCATTATTTATGGGGCTTTTAATCCTTCATCCTTAAGAGTGACTCTTCTATCTACCTAGAATTTACAGTAAGTGAGTGTGATTCCTCTATTCGATCATAATCTTTGAGGAACGTGCTAGCACTATCGCTCTGGAGAGCTGTTTCTTCAATCGGTGACTGAGGGTAACCAGCATCGGGTTGCTGCACCAGAGATTGCAATTTAGCAGCTATTTCCTCACGCTGATTAATTAAGTAAATGCTCACCAAAGTCATGGAGACGCCAATCCACTGAAGAGGACTGAGTACCTCAGACAACAACAAGTTGCCAAATAGTAGCGCGAATACTGGTGTAAGAAAGGTCAGGGAACTCAGACTTGTGAGATTACCACTAGAGGCAAAGTAGAAGAATATACCGTAGGCGATCGCACTTCCAAAAATCGTTGAGTAAGCCAGCGCCATCCAGCCAGAGAGACCAATATTCACCCACTGTTCAGATTCCCAGACACTTGAGAGGGCAAACAAGGGCAGTCCACCCAAAATCATATGCCAGCCTGTCGCACTAACTGGATCAGCATGTTGGCATACAAACCGAATCATCACCGTCCCCACTGCCATCGACAGTGAGGCCAACAGCATCAACCACTCTCCATTCTGAAATAAATGCTGCCAGTTGAACTCCAGCGCCTGAAAATCGCCGTGCAAGATACTGAAAACCCACGACTGGGGCAAGCCAATCAGACTAATTCCCAGGATGCCTATCCCCAGTCCGATGCTGCCAAACACGCCAATAATTTCACCAAATAGCCATCCTGATAGCAGTGCTACCGCTAAAGGTTGAGAGTCAATCATCACTGAACCCAAACCTGCGCCAGTTCTTACCAAACCCTCTGCTAAAAATCCTTGAAACAGTGCCCCATCAACCAAAGCAAACAAGCTAATCCACAGCCATGCCTTCAGTCCTTGTGGTTGAGGACGCCCCATCAAAATAGCCGCCACCAAGACTAAAACTCCGGCTGGTACTAAACGCACTCCTGCCATAAACAGGGGGGTTGTGTTGGGTATAACACCTTTCATGGCTACCATTGCCGTCCCCCAGAGGAAAAAAGGAGCAATCAGCAATAAGGAAGCTAGAGGTGATTGGAGACTAGTGGTTTTTATCTGCATGAGATAGCTTTTAGGTTTTTGTAAAACAACAAGAAGAGGTAAGCCTAATTTTTATGATTCTTCACACAATTGTACTCAATTATTTCTTTATGTTAAGCAAATGAGACAAATCCCCCCTGGGGAGCTCGGCTAAACAAACGAGGATCGTGCAAACTAGAGTAATATCCAGTCTGTAGATAGTTAGGTTTACCTACTCAACTGACAATTCACAACTAACAACCCAAAACGACTCAACGACTCATGCCCTGGCCTTTTAAGCCCAACTCTCGTAAACAAATTGCTCGAATTGAAATCAATGGCGCGATCGCAGGTGCCACCCGCAAACGGGTTCTTGAAGCCCTGAAAACCGTAGAAGAGAAGAAATTCCCTGCCTTACTTCTGCGGATTGACAGTCCTGGCGGTACCGTGGGCGATTCCCAAGAAATCTATAGCGCTTTGATGCGCCTGCGAGAAAAAGTCAAGATTGTTGCCAGCTTTGGCAATATTTCGGCCTCTGGGGGGGTTTACATTGGTATGGGAGCTGAACACATCGTGGCCAACCCCGGTACGATTACGGGTAGTATTGGTGTAATTTTGCGAGGAAATAATCTGGAGCGCCTGTTAGAGAAAGTAGGCGTTTCTTTTAAAGTTATAAAATCAGGCCCTTACAAAGACATCCTGGCTTTTGATCGTGAGCTGACAGAACCCGAAAAAAACATTCTTCAAGAGCTGATTGATACAAGCTATCAGCAATTTGTCCAAACCGTTGCTGAGGGTCGTAAACTGGCAGTCGAAACGGTGAAAACTTTTGCTGATGGTCGCATTTTCACAGGTCAACAAGCTCTAGAGTTAGGTATCGTAGACCGTCTAGGTACTGAAGAAGATGCCCGTCGCTGGGCGGCAGAGCTAGTGGGTTTAGACCCTGATAAAACTAAGTGTGACAATTTTGAAGAACCTAAACCGTTCTGGAATCGCCTGCTACCGGGCAGTAGTAGTAGGGGAGCTTCAGGAATCTCGGCGGGTTTAGATTGGGTAGAATTTGAACTGTCTACCAGTGGTCAGCCTTTGTGGCTATATCGACCCTAAGTGGAATTTAAGAATTTAGATTTTAGAGCGTTCTACCCCTGCGCTCATAAACAGCTATTTTCCTTGACATTCCCCTAATCAGGGGAGATCAAGAGGGTAAGGGGGCATTCAAAAGGTAAATTTGGAGGATGTAAAGAGTGGAGTGGCGAGTTCGGGCAATTCGAGGGGCAACGACTGCCTCAGAAAACTCAGAAATGGCAATCCGAGAAGCAGTGACGGAACTACTGGATGAGCTGGAAGCGCACAACCAGCTAGACCCTGATGAAATGATAAGTGCTATTTTCACGACCACTCGCGATTTGGATGCAATTTTTCCGGCGGCGATCGCAAGAAAGCGTCCTCACTGGGATAGTGTGGCATTACTAGACGTACAGCAAATGCACGTCGAAGGTAGCTTGGAGCGCTGCATCCGCTGTTTAATCCACATCAACACTCCAGTACCTCAAAATCAAATTCACCATTCCTATCTGCGTCAAGCTAAAGATTTAAGACCTGATTGGACTTTGGCTCAGTACCAAACCGTCAGCATTGCCCAAGAATTCTCTAACGATCAAGTCTCTAGTCCCACTCGGCGCAAGTAAAGGTCAAGTCTTTATTCGCTTGATGCCAATTAAAACACGGATAGTTGATTCACAAAACATTCACAATTGAACCGTATTGTTCTCTTATGCAACGGATTAGCTAAATTTCATAGCTATTCTTCTATCACCGAGAACGATCAATTATGTCTGGCTCTCAACTTCAGAAGTACATTGTTACACCCTTAGTGATTTCTGCGTCTGTCTTTGGCGTACTAGGCTTACCGCTTGCTTTTTTTGGAAAGCAGCCCGTGACTATTCAACTTCAAGGAGAACCAGTATTTTACGGTCAACTGCGGGATGTAGCATCCCCTTATCTGGGCTTGACTAGTGCAATTAGTCTAGGCGCTGGCTTAGCGAGTATCGCTGTTAGTGGCTGGCGCTCTTCTAATCGCAAATCCTCTCAAGTCCAAGCCCAACTATCAAATTTATCTGAACATATTAAAGCAAAGGAAGCCCAGATAGAGGCTCTTCAACTGTGTGAAGCCCAGCTCAAAGCTTCTGGACTGCAAGCATTTGCGGATGAGACTATGCCCATAGAGGAAGTGATGAAGACTTCATCTGCCTGCCAACAGGCAAAGCCAATGGTCGAGGTGCAGGTGATCACAACTTCAGCGACTGAGGCTCAAGCCTTTGTATCGCCTAGCAAAACCGTGCAAGCTGCGGCAGCAAAATTTTCTAGTTCCCAAAGTTTCCTGGGTTATTCTCAGACTAAGGCGCACCTCAAGGAAGGCATTCCAACTGAAGAACTCACCCCCCGTGAAGTTGAGCAACTCCACAATCAATTACAACAACTCATGGCTCAGATGGCGTCTGTGCAAATAGCTCTATCTAAAGCCCCCAACACGGTTAAGCCTGAAGCACTATTGCAGAAGAAGGCACCAACACAAGTTGCTAAGTCTTGGTCTGTGCATTCAGTGGATTTCTAGCCGCTAGAAGTTCTTAGGGTGCATCCCAAGTTTACCCAACTACTTTTTCCAAAGAAGCTTCTTCAATTTTCTTGTCAGGGGATTTTCTGTGGAAACGAATTCCTAAAAAGACGTCGTATACGAAGTTCCAAAAACTTCTTTTTCCTTCTAGCAATCCCAAGGATTGATCGCAACCTTTTTCATCTAAAAGAGGCTTGACCGCATAGTAAGCAGGCTGATACTTGTACCAAGGAATAGAAGGCCATAGGTGATGAATCAAATGGTAATTCTGTCCACCAATGAGTAAATTTAGGATGGCACTAGGGTAAACTCGAGCATTCTTCCAGCGATCGCGTTCCTGATGCGGCCGATGAGGCAAGTAGTCAAAAAATAATCCCAGCGCTAGCCCCACTACCCCAGCAGGTGAAAACCAAAAGTTGAGAATGTAGCCTAAAAAGTCGTACTGACAGGAAACATAGACAATCCCAACTACAACTAATCGGCTCAAAAACCACTCCAACAGTTCATACTTGCGCCATAGCCTGCGTTTGAAAAAAAATACTTCGTGATATAAAAAGCGGGCATTAATTAACCACAGAGGTCCGCCTGTTGAGACATAATAATCAGGGTCATTTTCTGGGTCATTAACATTAGCATGATGCTGCAAATGAACTCGCGTGAATACGGGGAAGGCAAAGCCCAACATCAGGGCACTGCTATGTCCGAGAATGGCATTCATCACCCGGTTTCGATGGGCAGCATTATGACAGGCATCATGAATCACTGTCCCGGCCAGATGTAATGCCAAAACGTTCATACAAAAGCATAACGGGTCAGGCCAATGCCAAATCCAGTAACCGCAGGTAGAGAAGATGATCAGCGCGATCGCTACTAGAAACATGAGTAGCGTTGGATTGAAGTCACCTGGGGGAGCCAGGAATTCTCTGGGCACTGTCAGTGGCTTCAGGGCCTCCGACATCGTTGTCTTTACTCCTTATTTACTGTCTGTTGGTAATATAAGATACCACCTTTAAACGGTAAAGATTTATGAACATTAGCTCATCTAATCAAAATCTGTCAGCTGATAAGCTATGACGCAGCTGAGAGTCAGTGGTGATTGGGAAGGATGAGGGATGAGGGATGATAGCGCAGCGGGACGTTAGTCCGGGATGAGGGATGAAGGATGAGCTTGAGCCTTAACAGTAAGGACTTACTCAGCAAGCGGGATTAAAACCGATTGAGCATCTTGGTTAGGAACCGATGCTTCTAAAAAATTGTGGTCTTTCATAATCTCGAACAGGTTAACGTCTGTTTCCAGCAAGCAGGCATGACCACTCTGGGATATCACTACCATCTTGGCATCGGGCAAGCAGTTAACTAAGCGCTCAGCTTCATGCACTGAGGGCAACAATCGATCTGCACCACCAGCAATTACCAAAACGGGTGGAGTGAGGCATCCCAGCTGCATTTCATCGACATCAAACTCACTGACTAGAGAAATTCGCCAATTAGCGGTTTTTGCGGGTACAGACTGCATGGCCTTCAAAAGAGCGCGGCGATCGCTAGGCGCTATCTTTGCCAAATTTGATAAGAACGGTAAAAGAGCTAAGGCCGATACCCCATATAGATTGTCAGGCACCAAGCGATTCAATTGCGCTCCCCATAGCAACCAAGGTCGTTGATTAAAGGAACTCGCTGGATTGACCAAAATAATCCGGTCAAAAAGATAGGGGGCTTCCAGCGCTACTTTGATTGCCAAACACCCCCCAAATGACTCGCCACACAAATAAACTGAACGTGACGATCGCTTTTTGAGTTCTTCTTCAACAAGGTTCACCACCTTGAGTGTCAAATCTTCCCAGTTGGTCAGATCGTCCGGTGGGATTGCTAAACAGCGGACATCAAAAGCCGTTTCTAAACCTTTGGTCTGCGATCGCAGCAGCTGGCCTGTTCCATCCATCCCCGGCAGAAACACAAACAGCGGGTAATTGGCATTGACGCGCCCTGGTGTTAGAAAGCAAGGACGACTCTTAACTTCTGGCATTGTTAACTTCCCATCTAGTCACGACCATTTGAACCATAAAAGTAAAACAGATACAACTTTGAACCGTCGCCCTTAGAAAAACCATGACCTAATGAAAACTCTGATAGAGTAATTTTGAGATTTCATCCCGGCAGGTTGTAGTAATTTCAGATACAACTGTTCTGGCTTGTCTTCCTTGATAGAGTTCTCGCTGTTTCGGTGTAATCCAACGAGGATGCCCCACTAAAACCGCAACGCGACGATGAATAACCATAGGGTGCCAGCCGGGTTGTTCAAATAGGGGTTCTGATGGGTCAAACAGACGCAAAAACCGCAGGGGTACTGCTGAGTTTACCGTTTCTTCAAGGGAGGCGATCGCGATCGGCAAGATGGCCAAATCTCTGACTGGGGCACGCAAAGCTAAATGGGCAAACCCTCGCTGAAACTCTCCCACGACATCAGGCTTTGTGAAATGCACCATCGGTTGGGCACCCTCTGGAAACACCCCAACCCACTGACGTTGTTTTAGTAGCTGAGTTGCTTGTTGAAAGAAAGCCTTGCCTCGCTGTTCTGGTTCTTCCAGAGGAAAGCAACCGAGTTGGGTGACAAATTCCCGCATCATCGGCACTTGCCCCATGTAATGATGGCAAGCAATGCGGATGGGATGCCCCAATGCCGCCATCAACAACGGGGCGTCCATGAAGCCGCGATGGTTGCTCACTACGACAACGGCACAATCTGATGGGATGCGATCCTCGTGGTAAACGAACATTCGCGTGCCCATTGCTGCCAGCAGCGATCGAGAGAGTTGTAAGGGACTATCAAAAGACATGTGCTGAAGCCCTCACGGGTTACCGTTAATTAATATTTATTTACACTATAAACTAATGTTAAGTTTTAAAACATATCTTAAGGTAGAAAAGTTTGTGTAATACAGCACCTAGAGGAGTCAGAAGCACCTAATTCAATGAGAGGGTGTTCCTGGCAACAACTGTACAATCATTAAAGGTGACTATATAGGTCTCAAAGAGGCGATCGCCGATACTAAGCAGGAATTCTTTTCATTTATTTAATATTTCAATTAAGAAATTCTAAACTGTTTTAAGTAAACTTTTCTCATTAATCTGATGCATTTGTATACACTAATACGTTTAATAGAGAAAGGCTACGTGAAGTTGACTAATTCGAGGAACAATTACAATAAGTATTGATAGCAATACACTAGAAACGATCAGTAATTTAAATGAGGCTGTTTTTAAAACTCAAATGAGCCAGACCGATACAAATAGAAACACATTTACGATTACAACGCCTCTTTACTACGTAAACGATTTACCCCACATCGGCAGCGCCTATACAACAATGGCGGCAGATGCAGTAGCTCGGTTTAAAAGGTTACGTGGTAAATCTGTATTATTGATTACTGGCACGGACGAACATGGACAAAAGATTCAGCGTGCTGCCGAAAGTAATGGGATACAGCCTCAAGCGCACTGCGACAAGGTAGCCGCTAGCTTCGACGCCCTATGGCAAAAGCTCAATATTCAGTATGATCGCTTCAGCCGCACAACAGCACCTCGCCATGAAGCAATTGTCAAAGAATTTTTTGGGCGAGTTTGGGACAAAGGTGACATTTACCTGGGTCAACAAAAAGGCTGGTACTGTGTATCCTGTGAAGAATTCAAAGAAGAACGCGAACTGTTAGATGGACACCGATGTCCTCTACACCCCAACAAAGAAGCTGAGTGGCGAGATGAGCAAAACTATTTTTTTGCCTTGTCCAAGTATCAAAACCAACTAGAAGCACTGTACCAAGCACGACCCGATTTTATTCAACCTAAAAGTCGGCGTAATGAAGTTTTAAGCTTTGTTAGTCAGGGACTTCAGGATTTCTCAATTTCGCGAGTTAATGTGGATTGGGGGTTCCCGATGCCAGTTGATCCAAAGCACACAATTTATGTATGGTTTGATGCTCTACTAGGTTATGTTACTGCCCTGCTCGATCCGGATAGCGAACCGACACTGGAGAATGCTTTAAAGAAGTGGTGGCCAATCAATTTTCATCTAATTGGTAAAGACATTCTGCGCTTTCATGCCGTTTACTGGCCAGCAATGTTAATGTCAGCAGATATACCATTGCCGGAGCATGTGTTTGGACATGGCTTTCTTACGAAGGATGGGCAGAAAATGGGGAAAAGCCTTGGCAATACCCTGGATCCAGTGGAGTTGGTCAATCGATACGGTGCAGATGCGATTCGCTATTACTTTCTCAAAGAGATTGAATTTGGGAAAGATGGAGACTTTAATGAAGCCCGTTTTATCGATATTGTCAATGCTGATTTGGCGAATGACTTGGGGAACTTGCTCAATCGGACGTTGAAAATGGTGCAGAAGTATTGCGAGGCTCGTGTACCAGCAGTTACAGAAGAAATTTTAGCTGTTAACCCTCTAAAAGAAATTGGTGAGAAATTAAGCGATCGCGTTACTCAATCTTATGAAAGCTTAGCTTTTGGAGAAGCTTGCCGAGAGATCTTTACCCTAATTCGAGCTAGTAACAAATTCATTGATGACCAAGCCCCCTGGAGTTTATACAAGCAGGGTAAATTCTTAGCGGTTAACCAAGTATTGTACACCGTGTTGGAATCAGTTAGACTAGCAGCTTACCTCTTATCACCAATTATTCCCAACATAAGTACCGATATCTATCAACAGCTAGGCTTTTCTATTGACTTTAACGAAAAAACTTTCATGAAAGATTCTGCACCCTATGCTACTCATAGCAATTGGGGAACATTACCAGCCGCTCAGAACTTAGGCAATCCCAAACCCGTCTTTGTAAGACTGGAACTAGGATGATTTAGGTTCGTTGTGTTGCTCCGATAAGATTAACAACGGCTGAACAAATTTCTGAGTTTCAAGCTAAGGAGGCATCATCTTTTTTTTACATAACAAACAGAGGCATAACAATCATGTTGAATAATTTTAGTACTGATCCTGTTTTTACACCTGAACAAGTTTTAGAAAATCGCGGTCGAGTTGCCATTTTTATTGACGGTTCTAATTTGTTTTATGCCGCCCTGCAACTGGGCATTGAGATTGACTACACTAAGTTATTAGTTCGTTTGACGGCTGGTTCAAGACTGTTACGGTCTTTTTTCTATACAGGCGTCGATCGCACTAATGAGAAACAGCAGGGTTTCTTGCTGTGGATGCGCCGGAATGGCTACCGAGTAATTGCCAAGGATTTAGTGCAGCTGCCAGATGGCTCTAAAAAAGCGAATCTAGACGTGGAAATTGCCGTGGACATGATGGCGCTGGTGGGTTCCTACGATACAGCGGTTCTCGTCAGTGGCGATGGGGATCTAGCCTATGCGGTAGATGCCGTTAGCTATCGGGGAGTTAGGGTTGAGGTGGTAAGTTTGCGATCGATGACTAGTGATAGTCTAATCAATGTGGCCGATCGCTACATCGATCTCGACAACATCAAAGAAAGTATCCAAAAGACGCCGCGACAAAATTATACTTATCGTCCATTGTCAGGCATCGGTATGTTGGATGAGCAGGAAGAATAACGATTCTATTTCATTTGAGAAGAAACCAGGAAAAAGGACAAAAGTAAAACAATGTTTTGCTTTTGCCTTTTGCCTTTTTACTGTTGCTTTATTATCTGCCTGTAACAGTGAAAACCGCACCGAAAAGAAGCTCAAGCGAGACACTGCTGCAACGGAAATTGAAGGAAACCTGATATTTAAAAATGTCACTCTAGAGCAGGCGGATGAGCAGAGTCGTCCTCTATGGAAAGTCAAGGCAAAGCAAACAGTTTATACCAAAGATAAAAAATTAGCTCGCATTGAGAAGCCGACTGGGGATTTATTCCAGGATGGAAAAATTGTCTTGCGCGTATCAGCCGATAGCGGAGAAATTCAAGAGAATGGTCAGCACATCTTTCTCAAAGGTAATATTACAGCTACTGATACCCGCAACGGTGCTGTGTTTCAAGGCGATGAATCGGAGTGGCATCCCAAGAAAGATTTGTTAATTGTCCGCAACAACTTGAAAGCCAGTCAGCCAAAACTACAGGCATCGGCAAAAGAAGGGCGATACTTCACTCGCAAGCAGCAGGTAGAATTAATCGGTCAAGTGACGGCAATCTCAAAAGACCCAGATTTGCAAATGAAAACAGAACATTTGTTCTGGCAAATCAAAGATCAGATTGTAATTGGAGACAAGCGCACTCGGATGGAACGGTACAAAGACAAAATAGTTACCGATAGAGTAGAGGCAGACAAATCTCAGCTTAACCAGAAAACCAAGATAGTAACGTTAAAGCAGAATATTCAGCTGACTTCGATAGATCCCCCGCTTTTGATGTCCAGTAATTCAGCTATCTGGAATTTAACTAATCAAACGGTTTTATCAGATCAGCCGATTAGGATTTTCCACCAAAAAGAGAACGTTGTTTTAACAGCAAATCGGGGTATGGTCGATTTGCAGCAAAAAGTTGCTAATTTAACTGGCGGTGTCCAAGGTGTCGGTAGTCGTAATCAAGCTAAACTTCTCGCTAATCAGTTGAGGTGGGATATTCCGACTCAGGATATTCAGGCGTCAGGCAATGTGATTTATCAACAAGTAAATCCACCCTTTAATACGACAGGGCCTACAGCTAGAGGAAAACTTCAAGATCAAAGCATTGTCGTCCATAGTGCTCCGGGTAAGAGAGTGGTGACGGAAATTATTCCTTAGTTGTTGGTTGTTGGTCGTTAGTTGTTTGTGAGTAGGAATCAACAAAAAACAAACAACAAAAAACAAACAACAAAAAACAACAAACATCATGGAGAAGGTCAATGCCTCAATTAAAG
>DALYIW010000207.1:0-8973 GCA_031970155.1 Coleofasciculaceae cyanobacterium CTOTU46601
CATTCAAACGTAGCTAGTAGGTTGGGTCAAGGTACGAGACCCAACATCTGATACCTGACTCCTGAATTCTGCTGTACTTTCTAGCTCACAGTGGACAATTTTTTGTACTCCAACTCTTGTCGCGATCGCAGATGCTTGAGAAGTTGGTTGGTGACGCGCCATCCGAACAGGTGTGTCCTACGACATCCAGTTACCGCTTCAGCATAAGAGCTTTCCGAGGACTGTCTAAATTAAACATAATTGTGACCTGAGCGATCGCACAATTCATAGATAGGTTGAGTTCTGAAGATGGGTCAAAGAGAACTTCAGTTTATCAGGGTGTGAGTTTATGTCTGAAGTCAAAGAAATCGTCCGTACTACCTGCCCTCGCGACTGTTACGACGCCTGTGGGATAGTTGTAGTCAAGCGTCAAGGAGAGATTGTCCGAGTCAAAGGCGATCCAGATCACCCAATCAGTCGGGGTACCTTGTGCGGCAAGTGTTCTCTGGCTTATAACGGGGCGTGGCGCGATAAAACCCAGCGTTTAAGTCAACCCTTGAAGCGAATTGGGGCTAAAGGCGAAGGTCAATTTGTGCCCATCAGTTGGTCTCAAGCCCTTGATACCATTGCAGTACGGCTCAAGAGTATTCTCGCTACAGGTAGAAGTCATGGCATCTTGCAAACTCACTACACTGGAACCTGTTCTCTGATTGCTGGGGCATTTCCTTTACGCTTTTTCAACCGCATCGGTGCTACTGAAGTCGATCCAGATACCGTTTGCAACAAAGCTGGACATAGCGCCTTACAGCTGATTTTTGGCGACTCCCTCAACGGCTTTGACCCACGCACCGCCAAAGATGCTGCCTGTATCTTAGTCTGGGGAGCAAATCCTTCAGCTTCAGCACCCCACGCCCACAAACATTGGTTGCGAGAAGCACCTGGAAAAGTCATTGTCATCGACCCCATCCGCCATCCTACTGCTGCTCAAGCCGATTTACATTTGCAACCCTTTCCAGGTAGTGACGCGGCATTAGCTTTTGCCCTATTGCACGTTATTCAACGAGAAGGACTTATCAATGAGCAGTTTCTCGCTAACCATACCCTAGGCTGGGAGGAAGTCTTACCGCTACTGCCCCAATGTACCCCCGCTTGGGGAGAAGCCGTTACGGGTGTTCCAGCTAATCTCATCGAAGAAGCTGCAAAAATTTATGGTCAAGGGCCATCTCTACTCTGGTTAGGGCAGGGATTGCAGCGACAACCTACGGGGGGTAATGTCTTCCGCGCTTGTAGCCTTTTGCCCATCGTCACGGGCAACATCGGCAAGCCAGGAGCAGGCTTTTTGTACATGAACGGGACAGCTAATCGATGTATTGATGGTGACTATATTACTGGTGGTCATCTCAATCAGGACTCCCCAGCGTCAATTTCTCACATGGATTTGGCAGCGCGTCTGGAAGATAGGGTGAACACTCAAGCGCTGTTTTGCTGGAATAACAATATTGTTGCTTCTAGTCCAGAGCAGAAGCGCTTGCGGAAAGCTTTAGAACGAGAAGATTTGTTTACTGTCTCCCTAGATTTGTTTGCTACTGACACCACCGATTATGCAGATATCGTCCTTCCTGCTGCTAACTTCCTAGAATTTGATGACCTAGTAATTTCTTACTTCAACTATTCAATTTCTGCTCAAGTTAAAGCTACAGAACCTCCAGACGAAGCGCTGCCTAATCAAGAAATCTTTCGACGACTGGCTACTGCAATGGGATTTACTGAGCCAGAATTGTTCGAGAGTGATGCTTCGATTATTGCTAATCTGCTTAAGCAAACTGGGACAGTGTTGGATTTTGCTAGTCTCTCTAAAATAGGGACGGTGAACTATACAGCTCAACCTGTAATTCAGTTCGCTGACCTTCAGTTTCCTACGCCTAGTGGCAAGATTGAAATTGCTTCTTCTAGCTTCGAGTTAGCTGGTTTACCCCGCGCACCTCAACCGTTTGCTGATGCACGCCCTGCTAATGGTAAGTTACGAGTCTTGTCTCCTGCGTCGCCTTGGTTGATGAATAGTAGTTATGGCAATGATAGTAAGATAGGCGATCGCATCAGTTACGCAGATGTACTTCTAAACCCCAAGGAAGCCCAATCACGAGGACTCGCCGCCGGGACTCCCGTCCTTTTGTCCAACAACACCGGAGAACTTTCTCTCAAAGTTGTCCTCTCAGAAGACGTTCCTTGTGGAGTTGCCTTAGTCTACAAAGGACGCTGGCCAAAACTCGACCCCAACCATGCCAATGTCAACGTCCTCAATCCCGGCAACAAGACGGATTTAGCCGAAAGTTCCTGTGTTCATGCGGTAGAAGTCGATATTACCCCCATCAGTGCGATCAGTTCTAGCGCTAAGTCATCAGCTGCCACTCTTCCCGTCAAAACTGCACTTTGCTTGCGTCATGTCGCCTTCGAGGATTTAGGGACATTTGAGCCGATTCTTAATGAGCGTGGCTACCAAGTCACTTACATGGAAGCGGGAGCTAATGATTTAACGGCTATCAACCCCCTGGAACCTGATTTACTAATTGTTTTAGGTGGACCGATAGGGGTTTATGAACTCGACGATTACCCCTTCTTGAAAGATGAAATTGCTCTACTAGAAAAGCGGTTAGTCGCAGATTTACCAACTCTAGGAATATGCCTCGGTTGTCAGCTGATGGTAAGAGCATTGGGAGCATCAGTTTACCCTAGTGGACGCAAAGAAATTGGTTGGGCACCGCTCATCTTAACTACGGCAGGTAAAATGAGTCCGTTGGCAGAGTTGGCACCAGAATTAACTCCAGTACTCCACTGGCACGGTGATACCTTTGACTTACCTCAAGGAGCAGTTCATCTAGCAGCAAGTGCGGAGTTTAAACATCAAGCTTTTGCTTGGGGTAAGCATTGTTTAGGGCTACAATTTCACGCAGAAGTGAGCCGACAAGGACTAGAGCGCTGGTTAATTGGTCATACCCTTGAAATCAACACAACCCCTGGTTTAAGCGTTACTCAACTTCGAGCGGATACTGAAAAATGGAGTGCCACCTATGAGAAACAGGGAACTGCTTTCTTCACGCGCTGGCTTACAAGTATTGAAGACAAAGGAAGTGCTACTGCTCCCTTAACTGTTAGTGAAAGCAATGGTCACCTTCAGCTCAAGGGTAACCAGCCGAAAGTAGACGAGCTTGCTTATATGTCTGCGTTGGAATTGATTGAGCGATATCGCGATCGCACTCTTTCCCCAGTTGAAGTAGCGCGTTACATCCTAGAACGTATATCACAATATAATCCAAAAGTCAATGCTTTTTGCCTGCTCGACGAAGAAACCACTCTGGCAATGGCAAAAGCCTCAGAACAACGCTGGGCAAAAGGAGAACCTTGTGGATTAGTCGATGGTGTACCGATTTCTATCAAAGACTTGGTGCTGACAAAGGGATGGAGTACTTTACGGGGTTCTAGAGCGATCGCACCAAACCAAGACTGGTTGCAAGATGCCCCCGTAGTTGCTCGACTGCGAGAGCAAGGAGCAGTTTTTCTTGGCAAAACAACCACCTCAGAGTCGGGACACAAAGTAGTTACCCAAAGCCCCCTAACCGGAATTACTCGAAATCCTTGGGACTTGGACAAAACACCAGGGGGAAGTAGCGGTGGTGCAGCAGCTGCCCTTGCCAGTGGAATGGGTCCGCTTGCCGTCGGGACAGATGGCGCGGGTTCTATTCGCATCCCTGCCTCTTTTTGCGGTGTTTTTGGTCTAAAACCAACCTGGGGAAGGGTTCCAGTGTATCCAGTCAGTACCTTTGGCAGGTTGTCTACGATGGGGCCGATGGCGCGGACTGTCAGTGATGCTGCCCTCATGTACACCGTCATCACTCAACCAGATTCCAGAGACTGCTTTGCTTTACCTCATGATCAACGCAACTATCTAGAGGGTTTAGAAAATGGGGTCAAAGGGCTACGAATTGCCTTCAGTCCTAACTTGGGACAGCCTTGTGCCGTAGACCCGGAAGTGAGTAAATTAGTTACTCGTGCGGCTGCGACGTTTGCAGAGTTGGGTGCTCATGTGGAGACAGTGGATTTGCAGTGGCCTTGCAATCTCAAAGAGGTGTTTCTACCGATTTGGAATGCTCACTATGCTAATTTCTTGAGTTTGTATGCGCCTGAACAGTTGCAGATGATGGATGAGGGGTTATTGGCGATCGCCAAAGCAGGTAACCGCCTGAGTTTACTAGACTACCTCGAAGCCATGAATCGTCGCGGCATCATCTGTGCAGAAGTACAAGCACTATTCAACCAATATGACCTACTGCTAACTCCCACCATGCCCATAGTGGCATTTGAAGCAGGACGACTACGCCCAGAGGGTTTTGAGGATGATTGGGAATGGGTTCCTTATACTTATCTGTTCAACCTAACTGAACAACCAGCCGCCTCTATTCCTTGTGGGTTCACCCAAGCTGGATTGCCTGTGGGTCTACAAATTGTAGGTTCACTGTACAGTGATTACTTAATTTTACAAGCTGCTCGGTGCTTTGAAATGACTCATCCCTACGGGAAAACCTTTGCTCTGTAGATTGTAGGTGTTGTTCAGTGCGATCGCTTACTTTATCCTTACCCGCACCCTCATTGCTCGTCATGGTAAAGATTCCGTGATTGCGATCGCACTGGGTCGAGATGTCAAAGGCAAGATATCAATGGTGTTCTACGCTTTGGCAATTCTACTTTCGTTTGTAAACTCCTGGTTTGCCTGTGCATTGTACGTTCTAGTTGCACTCATGTGGCTCATTCCCGACCGTCGGATTGAGAGAACTCTGATTCCCTAAAATTCAACTCGTTCTGGAATGGAACTATGCTAAGCCTCACCGAACAGAGGTATCGCCGGAAGCAGCTTGGTTGCAGTTGGTTAGTTAAGGATGTTAATATATGGAGCTAATACGATGTAAATTAATCTACCAAAAAATACAGCGACAAAATATTACAAGTCAATCCAAAAAGCTGTACATCTTTAGGTAGGAAATAGTTGAAACACGCTGCATAAAGCTTGGGTACATCTAGACGACATTTAAGTTAGCAGTGTTCTGGTGCCTCGACTAAAAAGAATTTTCTTGATACAGGTGATTTACCAAGCCCATTGAAACAACCAGCAAAGGTTCCGAGCCGAAGTTGCCTTCAGTCGTGATACTGTTTCGTTTTCTGTTGAAAAGTCTAAGGTGCAGGGTAGGGGCACGGCAGCCTTAGCCCCCACAATCGATGTACTCCACAAGGATGAAAACCGTTATAAAAATCAAAATTCGCAACACAGCTTTTGAGTAGCCGCTTCATATGGCTATTGGCTCTGAAAAGGCTTTTGATGTCCGCAATATTTTTGAAAAGCCTGCCATATCTATATCAATAAAACGGTGATATCCAAATTCATTGGTAAGAAAAAATTGTGCTAAAAAACACCAAATCTGTCAACACTACCTCAGTTGAACGCCTAGTGAAGCTTTGGGAAAAACGGTATGTTCCAGACTTATCAACTTTCTTTTTACAGCAAGATTCTTTAAGTATCTCTCAATTGATTGAAGCTACCTCAAAAGAGGGGAGAGCTAAAACGGCTGCCAAGGTGCAGCGTTTAATGCAAACCAACTGCGAGTGTGCTGGGATTAGGACAGATATCCTCTTCTCTTATATTCCAAATCTTGTAAATTTGAGCGAGACTCAGCGACTTGTTCAATTTGTTTTGCAAGTTTATGGGAAAGCTGTAGAAATTTACAAGCAGCAGCCACCACTATCTGCTTCATTAGCAGAAGTTTCACGACCACTTGTAAGTGTTAATTTGTCTAATCGTGCTTTTCTGGAGTTGGCAAGACCAGCACTAGAGGTGCCAGCAATGGAACAGTTTGCTATGTTACTTGAGCCAGTAATAAAGCAACTTCGAGAGCAACATAAATTAGCTAAAGATAAACGTACCATTGGCTTTATTAGCACGCAGTTTCACTTCAGCACAGAGTTAGTTTTACAGAAGATTACGCCTGTTGAGCAAGTATTGCTGAACCCCTACTTTAAGTTCGTCGAAGAGCAAGTTTGTATTCCACTACAACGAGTTTGTTACGCCGCCGCCCAGCATAATTCTGACTCACCAATTTTAGCGATTGTTGAGCAACTGTTACCCCTGAGCCGTGAGATTTCTTCTACTGTTTACCGTCGTGCTACCCAATTGAACCCTAACTACCGTAGTCTTCGAGGAAAATTGAGTCATCCAAGGGTAATGGCTTCTACTCTTCGAGACTTAGAGATGTTACAGGTTTATCTGTGGGTGTGCATTTTAGAGGGGAATATGACGGCAGTGGAACAGGAACTGCTTCCTTTATGTATCATGGTCTTTCCCAGCGTAGAAGTGACTTGGGATCTAGTAAAACAAATGCTACAGCTGCTGATGGATGAACTGATCGCAAGGGTGAAGCCAGCTCACAAGCACCGTTTACTGCCTTATACTCAAGCTATGCAGCAGGTATTATCCCAACTTGAGACAACCTGAAATGCTTTTAATAGATTGGGTCTGAATACAGTATCGACAAATGCGCGGCGATCAGCTCTCTCTGTAGTAAGGACGCACCATAGTACCAAAATAATCCTAAATGTTACAATCAATTTTTAGTAGCTGCTAAGGGTGTTTAATGAGCCTAAAGAATTCGACAGATACTTCTGTTAAACCAGTATCGATCCCATACCCATACCACTAATTCAGCAATAATTCCCCTAATTCGAGGTATTATCCTGCATGTATGCAGTTTAACTAGTGAAAACGGATTCGCCCAAACCAGAGTGCAATTTAGCATGAGCGAACCCGATAAAGCACATGATTATAGGACTTACGCAAATTTTCGTTTGAACCTCCATATGTAGGGGTGAACGGCCGTTCACCCCTACTATATGTGGTATCCATGCGTAAGTCCTGGATTAATCGAAACCAGCAGGATCGATTTCTCCAAAAGTGCAACCTGCCGGAACTGTTTTACCGGCCTGTAGGAGACTTCCAATCAAAGTGTCGGGCTGAATGTTACCTTTAAGGTTAACCTGTAGCTCTACCACCATATTGTTTCGATCTTCGTCAATATCTTGTTGACACTGAACTTGAACTTTGCGTCCCGCTCCATCATCAAACGCTTCATCAAACTGATTCCGGATCTCGTTAGAGGAGAGGGAATTACCAATATTCCTAACGAACAGATCACGGACTGAAGAGTTATTCACTTGGTCTAACAGAGCGATCGACTCTTGGAAATATTCTTCTGGTGACGCGCTGTAGCAAGTTCCATGTTTGTACCATTCATGGAGATGCAAATCCGAAGCAAATCCTGGCATTTTAACGGCTAGTTCATTGCGCGTTGCCACAGATAAGGTGATTGGTGGCAACTTTGACCATTGCTTATCTTTGTCAAGACGTATGATATCGTTACTAACATTGCAATAGTTATTTTGCCTCGGCTGAGGCCATAAACCGTGTAGAACTAAGTTTGTGGCATCAAACCGCTTTGCCGTCTGACTTTTGCATTCGGTCTTATCTGGCTTTGTTTCACAAAAGGATGGTTGCCAGCTAAGGGCAAGTAAATAATCCTGATTAACTGGAGCAGAAGAATCTAAAAGTTGTCCGCATTGTACAGGCACCCATCGCTCCGACGGTTCAGCGCTCTCGATCCTAAGCAAGTAATGGGATGCATTATCTCGGTTTTTCCCAACGACTGGATAGGTTTCTTGAGGAGTCAATCGAATATTTCCCGGGTTGGTTCCGTTTTTGATTGATTGTACGGCTTCGCAAGCTTCCCCAGCAACAAATTGATCGTTGAGTGTGATAAGTGCGTAGGCTGGTCTAGACCACAGAGTTAAACAGAAACATAGAGAAATTGCAAGCAACAACCATTTTTTCAGCGTTGACATTGATATTTCCTTCTTGTTAAGGATAGCTGTCTATACAGCGCAGTATCTTCTTCTTCTTCAAGCCATATAAATATAGTTCCGGAAAGTTGAACTCATTGCAGGAAAAGTAGTACCTAAAGTTGCTTCTGGTGCGCGTGTACTTGAAGAGATCGCCCAAGAGTTGGGGTATCAAAAGGCGATCGCCCAATACAACAGCGCGGAGGAAATGCGATTCGCTCATAATAAAATTAACCCTGTTGGCGATCGCAATCCTTAAACACTTACATTCTCTGTATTCTCTTTTTGCAAGAGAAAATCTAAATAGTCTTCCAATTGCAGCCGCCTCGATTTTGATAGCTGACGTAACTTGCGTAAAATCATTTCTTCCTGCTGCCACTGAGCGAGCGGGATAATTTGCGAGGCAGCGACTTCAAGCGTAACCTGAGGCACATCAAACCCTTCCAGACTGTACCCATCCTCTTCCCCTTCCGGCATAGGGTAATATTCCACGATTGTCGCAATATCCCCCCGCTTCAGATTGTGTTCTGGTAAATCCTGAACCAGGGCAACTTGGGAAAATAGAGAGTGCTGTATCTTCATCGATTAGCTCCTTTGTCTGGCACTAGGGTGACAAATTTAGTTGTACCGTTTGCAACCATCCAAATGGTCAAGATATTGAGTTCAACTCCATTACTTCCTCGCAGACACGCACGAATAGCATACTTCTCACCATAGCGATTAACTTCAATTTGTTCGGCAGGTTGGGTTAAGACTTGAGTACGTAGATCTTGTTCAAGTTGCTGCCAATTATCCAGTGTGTACCCAGCTCTAGCAAGAAATTGCGATTTATCATCTTTCGGCAACAGGACAAGCAGGTAGTTGGTTAGCTTTTCTTCTGCGATTATTGCATCCTCTGGTAAAAAGACCATTAGTTCATGGCATGAATTGGGGGTAGGGGTTGTTAACTATATTTTACTTTTGACGCTGATCCTCAACTGTTCGAGATGATAAGGGTATGGAGTGCGATCGCCCAATACAACAGCGCGGAGGAAATGCGATTCGCTCATAATAAAATTA
>DALYIW010000207.1:9073-15676 GCA_031970155.1 Coleofasciculaceae cyanobacterium CTOTU46601
ACCCAGTCTGCGATCGCATTATCGATGGAAACTCTAACGCTGAAAGTCCCCCCTGCTGTAGGTCTGACAGACGAACAGTTTTATCAACTGTGTGTGGCTAATGAACAATGGCGGCTGGAACTTACTGCTGAGGGGGAACTGATAATTATGCCTCCAACTGGCGGCGAAAGCGGGATTAGAAATGCTGACTTGACGACAGATTTGAACTTGTGGAATCGCCAAACTAGGTTGGGGAAAGTCTTTGACTCCTCCACTGAATTCCGATTACCCAATGGTGCCAAGCGTTCCCCCGATGCTTCCTGGGTGATACTAGAACGATGGGACGCCTTACCCGCTCACGATAGGAAGCGCTTCCCTCCCCTCTGTCCAGATTTTGTCATCGAACTTCGTTCTGAAACGGATTCCTTGAAAGATTTACGAGCAAAAATGCAAGAGTACCAGGCTAACGGAGCACGCTTGGGCTGGCTGATTGACCCTCAAACGCCTTTAGTTGAAATCTACCGCCTCAAGCGGGATGTAGAAACGATTAACTTCTCCTTTGACCAACCACCTACTCTTTCTGGCGAAGACGTACTGCTTGGGTTTGTTCTCGATTTAACCCCCATCCTGAATCCTTGAATCTTTGAGAAACAGGTACTTATCCAGATGGTGGCATTACTTCTGCAAGAGCAATTGAATGTGTGCGATCGCCTTTTTTGCCTCAATCAGAATCGCTACTTTCTTAGCACGAGTCATATCATGTCCGGTTGATTAGTTATGAATTGTAGGTTGACACCTCTTTTGTCAGATGTTGGGTCTCGTACCTTGACCCAACCTACCCATATCGTAAGAGTTTAAGCGGACATGAAATCCGCCCCGTGTAGAGTAAGTTCCGCTTAAGAGTTTGACAAACAGCCAATATATCAATTTTTGTAAAGTCTGCATAAAATCCTAGCTATTTAGGCTGAGTAGCCATTAGAGGTTCCTGATTCGGGAACGCGATGAGTATAGAGGGGAGTCGAGAGTCGGGAATCGGGAGTAGGGTAGGTCTTAGACAGGGATTTTTACCCCGCCTGAGACAAGTTACTGACTGAGTGAGGGCTTGTATCCCAATCAGAAAAGAAAACTAAGAACACAGAAGTAAGGAATAGGAAAGTTCCTCCCTCACCCTACTCCCTACTCCCTACTCCCTACTCCCTTTTTGACCAACTCAGCGCGACGCCTCTTGGTTTACCTTTCCACAAGTGGAGGGGGTTTTACCTGGTTCTCCGGAGAAACAAAAACAATGGTAAACGCTCTATTAACGAGTTGCACTTCCAGTGGTACTTTCATATCTATGGATGAGGAACTCGAACAGCTACTAACAGAGGCAAAACAGTACGCTCCTCACACACAGGGGCGGCAGTTGATATTAACTCAACTGGTTGATGAAATACTGCGATCGCGAAAAATTTGTCGTCTGCCTCTCGGTCAACCTCTATTTGGTATTTATCAGGAGATTTACCAACAAGTACAACAGCAACTTTTGTGTTTCATTGAGCGTGAACTTGACAATTACAACCCAATATGCATTCCCGTGAGAGTCTGGGCTAACACACTGCGACATCAGGCTTTTAGAACTGTTCTAGATGATGTGCAACTGAGAAATCTGGCAATAGAAGCCCAACGACACCCACCCCACTCTGAGTTACGACAGTATGCTTTAGGAGAACTAGTTGAGGCAATTCGGTTATCGGGCAAGCTTGGTCATCCCCATAGAACAAGATTCTCGCCTCAATTTTATAACCTGATTTATGAAGAAGCCGTTAATAAGACGTTGACTTATGTCTGCCGGAAAATAGATAAGTATGACCCGGAACGAGGTCAAGAAAAAAAATTCATGACCTGGGTCAATTTTCGCCTAGATCGGGTAATTATAGAATCCTGCCGTGAATTCAAAGACCCGAATGTCAAAGAGTTACCTTCAACTAAAGACTTGGAGGAAATAGTGCAGCCAGAAGAACCCTCTTCTTTGTTTGAAAGGGTTCGTGAAGACATAGAAGAAGATGCTAAAGATATTTTTAAGCAAGCACATATTAGAAATCGACCAGATGCTAATTTTCAATCCATAGCCTTGGCAAGATTTTCTAGAAAGAGCTGGGAAGAAATTTCAGCAGAGTTTGGAATTCCTGTACCTACCTTAAGTCGCTTCTTTCAGCGTTGTTGTGAAAAGTTCCGCTCCGAGTTTAGACGATAACTACTATGATTTCAAAAGGATTATATTCATATGAGGTCAATATTAATGAACCTAAATCCATCAATCATTAACCCTGAAATTGAACCTTGGACGAACACAATTGGGCTAGGTTTAGAAGCTCATTCGCAAGCAGAACAATTTCAACGTCACCACGGCGATCCTCTCAAAGCTAAACAGGTTTATCTCAATACCCTAGCGGTGTACGCCGTCAATGTTTACTTACAGCGCCAGGACTTGGAAACTGACTTGGAGAACAGCGCAAGTTGGGACTCGGTGATGCAGGTGTTGATGGATGTTGCTGATTTAGAGGTGAAAAATCGCGGCAAGTTGGAGTGTAGACCTGTGTTAACAGATGCCGAGGCAGTCTGCATTCCGGCAGAAGTCTGGGGTCAACGGATTGGCTATATTGCGGTGCAGCTTTCTGAATCATTGAGGGAAGCAAAACTATTGGGATTTGTTGAAAAGGTAGAAAGACCGGAGTTACCTTTGAGCCAGTTGCGATCGCTCCAACAATTGCCAGGATACTTGAATAAAATCAGACCTTTGGTCAACCTGAGTCAATGGTTTGAGGATATTTTTGAAGCGGGCTGGAAAGCTGTAGAATCCTTGATAGACATAGAATCAACTAAGTTAGCTGATAACTTTAGAAGTCTGGAATTAGGTACAGAACCAACGGAGTTAGCTTATAGCTTTAGAAGTCTGGAATTAGGCATACAACCAACAGTTGAGTTAGCTGTTAACGATAAAGACCCGGACGTTAGACGGTGCAAGCTAGTGGAGTTGGAAACGCCAGGTCAATCAGTGGCGCTGATTGTCGCACTCACCAAAGAATTAGATCAGGAAATAGATATTAGCGTAGAGGTGCAGCCCGCAAAAGGTCAACTTTATCTGCCCTCTAACTTACAGCTGATGATGTTCGATGAAGATGGAGAAACGATCATCGATGCTTATGCCAGTAGCGACAATAAAACTATTAAGTTAAAGTTGAGCGGCGAACCAGGCGATCGTTTTAGTGTCAAGGTGACTGTGGGTGATGTCAGCGTAACTGAGTATTTTATTGTTTAAACACAAAGCAGGGATGTCGAACGACAAGCTGCTGCACGTCTAGGCGCTAGTGTTGGTGATGCAAAAGTTAGTTGTCCTTAAACTAGATGGTGATTTCAAGCAGGGATTTCGGGCGATGCTGGAGATTGGGCCAGAAGGCGATCGCCCTGAAACAGAAATTACTGGAAAATTACCCCCTGCACCTGAACTTGCAGCACAGTATCAGGACTGGCAGCTAAGTTATCGCCGTTTGGGAAAGGCGAAGCGCATCATTAAAATCAAACAAGCTGAGATTGATGGTTCTCTCAAAACGAGGAGAGAAGAATGCCGCACCTTAGCTAATGATTTATGCGATCGCCTCAATACCTGGCTTAGGGCAGAGTCATTTTTCTCCATCCGGGAGAAGTGGCTAGAAAAAGTCAGCACCTCCGACGAGATGCGGGTGATGATTCGCACTGACAACCGCCAACTATGGCAACTCCCTTGGCACCAGTGGGACTTGTTAGAGCGATATAACCAAGCTGAAATAGGATTTAGTGCCCTAGGATGGGAACAACCGCCAGTAAAAGAGCCTTCCCCTAAAAACCAACTCAGAATATTAGCAATTTTCGGCAGTAGTGAAGGTATTCAAGTTGAGGAAGATCGACAACAGCTGGAAAATTTACTTGGCGCAGCCACAACGTTTCTGGTGGAACCGCAACGCCAGGAGTTAAACGAGCAGCTATGGAAGCAATCCTGGGATATTCTATTTTTCGCAGGTCATAGTCAAACTGAGGATGAAAGAGGGCGGATATATCTCAACCGGACAGATAGCTTCACCCTTGACGAACTCCGGTATGCTCTGAAAAAAGCCGTTGAAGGTGGGTTGCAGCTAGCGATTTTCAATTCTTGTGATGGCTTAGGATTGGCGCGTGAGCTAGAGCAACTGCATATCCCACAACTCATTGTCATGCGAGAGCCAGTGCCAGATAAAGTGGCACAACTATTTTTGAAGTATTTTCTAGACAGCTTTGCTACTGGCAATTCTCTTTATCAGGCAGTACGGGAAGCGCGGCAGCGACTGCAAGGTATGGAGGAGAACTTTCTCTGTGCTAGCTGGTTGCCAGTAATTTGCCAGAATCCCGCAGCTGAGCCTTTTACCTGGCCAAAGTTGTCCAAACCTCTAGAAGATATTCCGCCAGGGAGAGGCAAACGCTCAACCTTTCCTTTTTGGAGAGTCTTTGTCACGAGTTTGGTTGTCACCAGTGTGCTGATGGGAGTGCGATCGCTCGGAGTACTGCAAAAATGGGAGTTAAACAGCTACGATCAGCTACTTCGCCAACGCCCTTCTGAACTAGCCGATTCTCGCATCCTGCTAGTTGGAGCTGAGGAAAAAGATATCCGCAAATACAAATATCCGCTACGGGACGTCACCCTGGCTCAGCTGGTTGCAAAACTGGAGAAGTATCAACCTGTAGCGATCGGACTTGATATCGTTCGTGACCAACCTGTACCGCCTGGTCATGAGTTACTAGTTACTCAGCTACAGCACAATCAACGTCTCGTTACCGTATGCAGCTTCGGCACTAACCCAGAAGACGCTATTGCCCCCCCACCCAACAGCCGGGCCCAACAAGTGGGGTTTATTGACTTAGAAAATGACCAGCAAGACAGCATCATTCGTCGCCATCTCCAATCCCGTAGTCCGAACCCAATCTCTCCTCTTTCACCTTGCAAAACATCCTATTCCTTGAGTCTGCAACTGGCATACCGATACTTGCAAACCAAGGGCATTCCTGTAAAAACGACTCCAGAGAAAAACTGGCAGTTTGGTAGGGTCGTGTTTAAACGTTTAAAGCCTCGTAGCGGAGGGTACCAAAACCTAGATGCACGGGGAAACCAGGTGTTGATCAATTATCGTGCCACCCCCCAGATTGCCCAGCGAGTCACCATCGAGGATGTCTTAACCGGGAAGTTAGAACCTGAGTGGGTGAAAAACCGGGTTGTTTTCATCGGTGTCACGGCGGCGAGTGTACAAGACCATCACTACACTCCTTACGGCAGAATGCGAGGGTTAGAAGTTCATGCACATATGGTTAGTCAGATACTCAGTGCGGTTGAGAATGGACGCCCTCTGATTTGGTGGCTGCCTCAATGGGGGGATGCTCTGTGGGTCTTGAGTTGGTCATTGATGGGTGGAATACTGGTTTACCAACTGCGATCGCAAAATCTACGTAAGGCACAATTGCTACTACGCCTAGTTCTAGCCGTGAGCATCTGTGTCACGTTTTTGTATGGACTGTGCTGGGTTTTCTTGCTACAAGGCGGTTGGTTGCCACTCGTCCCGGCAGCATTCGGTTTAGTGATTACAGGGGTTGCGATCGCCTATCCTCGATTTCCCGCAGTCAAGCGATAGTAGGCATTCTGAAGTATTTATCGTTCCCTTGGGAATTCCATCGATGATTCACCTACCGAAAATGAAACTTGTCTCTGTTACTGTTTTGGCGATCGCCAGCTTTACCAGCAACCCAGCACCAGGATGGACACAACTTAGTTTACAAGGAATGGCTAATCAGCCATCAGCACCACGTACCGGCACACCTGAGGAGGAGACTCGGACAGCAGGGGGAACCCGTGTTGATGATATGCCACCACCGCCAGATGGCGGCACACCTGATGGTCATCGGACACCGGGAGGAACTCGTCCTGGACAAACTGAAGTTTGCAAGCAAACAGATCAGCCGCTTACTGCTTTAGTCCCTGAAAATGGTAAGGGTTTAACGACTGCTGAGCATCCAGTCTTTTGGTTTTATATTCCCTATGCTCCCGAAGACATACATTCTATAGAGTTTTCGCTGCACGATCGCAATGATACAACTACCCTCTACCGCACTTCTGTGCAACTGACTAAAACACCAGGAATAATCAGTATCCCCTTGCCGCCAAGTCCAGAACACTCTCTAAAATTTAATGAGAGCTACAAATGGCGATTGATTGTGAATTGCGATCGCCAACCAACGTCTGAAAATGTCTTAGAGCTAAATGGTTTGGTGACACGAGTTCAGCCAACCTCTAATCAAGTCATTTGGTATGACGAACTGACAAATTTAGCTAAACGCTATCTTTCCAATCCCCAAAATCCTGAAGTTAAAAAAGCTTGGACAGAACTATTGAAATCTGTTGGCTTAGAAGGACTTATTCAAGCACCTCTGATTAGTGCAGTCACTCTTAAGGATGAAGGATGATAGCTCTCGCGGTAGCGACGTAAGGAGCGTCAGGATGAATGCGCCAATAGCCCCATAAATAAATAATGGTGCTTTAAATATTGAAGATTTCTTTTCTTCTTTATAAATTCATGTGCTTAT
>DALYIW010000208.1:0-10309 GCA_031970155.1 Coleofasciculaceae cyanobacterium CTOTU46601
TCATCTCTTGTTTGTGCGCTCCCCCCTCATGTTGCCTAATCTGAAAATAAGCAGGGGAAGCAGAGGAAGAAAATTTTTATTCCAACGTTCGTGAGTGCAGCTCATGGTATTATGATTTCCTGCACTCAATTCACAATTAAACGTCCCAAGTGCTTCAAGATTTTTAGTACTTCATAGAGATTGTTGCGATATTGTGAGCGTGTGGCAAACAGATCGGAAATTCCATACTGCTTGCCCAATGTTTTGATGAACAAATAGCTGCTACCGTTCATCACCATGCCATAAAGCGGTTGTTCTGGCTCTAGATGCGCTGCCATGTAAGCCAATGTTTGGGGAATCGCCAGCTCTAAGTCAAACGTAGTCTTTTTTGACTCAATCAGAGCAATCCACAGTTTACCCTGCAACACCAGCGCATCAATTCGTCCCCGTAAAATCTCTTCGTTGTCCCCTTCTGCTTCGATCTCAACCGGAACCTCTGTCCTGAACTTGTAAGGCGGTTGATAGAAACCTGCTAACTCAAGCAATGGCGACAGCACCACCATTTTGACAGTTTCTTCCAGCAGAACCCCATCCGAAATCTGGTAGAGATAGTTGCGACGCACCTGATCTAACCTAACTTGCTCTGCCTCGCTCAATGTCGGTAATTCAGCCATCCATTCGGTAAAAAACTTGCTATTCTCCGTCAGGATTAGCCCTAGTTTCTCCTGAACGTGGCGAAACGTTGTAATATCTTCTCCAATGGCTAGGCTTGTGCTCATGGGTCAACATCGTAGGGACTTTCTATTCTACAGCCCTGAACTAGACCAGGTCAGAAGAACCCCTCTGAAGAGCACGGGGGTCGAGAGCATCCCGTAGACCATCTCCTAATAAATTAAATGCCAGCACTGTCAGGATAATTAGTAACGCTGGAGGCCAAATCAACCAGGGTTGTAGCACCAGAATTGAAGCATTAGTCGAGAGCGAAAGCAGATTTCCCCAAGAGGGATCAGGTTGCTGAATTCCCAGCCCAATCAAACTCAGCACGGCTTCTGCGCCAATGTAGCTAGGAACGGCTAGCGTTGCTGAGATAATCACATAGGTGGCTGTCTGGGGTAAAACGTGGCGAACAATAATATACAAGGGGTTGGCACCCATCGCTTTTGATGCCTGGACAAATTCCCGCTCTTTTAGAGATAACACCTGACCGCGAATCACCCGCGCTAAACCAGCCCAGCCGATAAATGAGGTAATTACGATAATTAATAGAAACCGTTGGGCACTCGTTAGTCCTGGTGGCAGTACAGCAGCAAGTGCCACCAACAGGTAAAGGGTAGGAATTGTCATGAGCACTTCTACCACACGCATCAAGATGGCATCTATCCAGCCGCCAAAATAGCCGGAAATTCCACCAATCAAGATACCCATGGGAAACGAGATGGCAACACCGACTAGACCTATACTGAGGCTAATTCGACCGCCATGTACGAGGCGACTGAACTGGTCACGACCTTGCTCATCAGTGCCCACGATATTAATTTTGCCTTCACCGACTGCGCCGAACAGATGCAGGTTACCGGGAATTCCTCCAAATATTTCCACTTCCTCGAATTTTGGGCCGATGGGTAGACGAATGGGAAATAGTCGGTAGGGTGACCCTTTAACAAATAAGCGCACTGCTGAGGGCGTTTTCCGGTCTACAATCAGTTTGCGATCGCCACTCTTCAAGTCTGTTGGCCCTTGGGTGGTCACATAGACGTGTGGCCCGATAAACTGCCCTGTCTGGTTACGCCAGTAAATCTGGGTGGGCGGCAGCAAAGAACCATTGGGTTGTGAGGCATAGGGGTCATAAGGAGCAACAAACTCAGCGGCAATCACCGCTAAATAAAAAATTAATAGCAACAATGCCCCAAAACGTGCTAATGGGTTCTTTTTTAGTTTCTGCCACCAGTTCATGCTCTTCGCAACTTATCTGTGAAGCTGTTGTACCAGTTGCTTTTGTTCATCTTCATTTTTTTCGTGTTCGATAACAAACACATTTGAGAAGAGATTAGCAACAATTTGTTTTCCCTGCTGCGTCAATTGTAGATACCGCAGAGCATCCTGGATGTATGGAAAGACGCCATTCCAGTAGAACTTAGAATAGTTCCGTCGCAGATCTCCAGGGTTCTCGTATCCTAGCGCTTTGTTGACCCCAGTTTCTTCAAATTCGTAATATAAGGCACTAATTTTCTTAAGATAGCGCGGGTCACTCAGCTGACCGATTAAGTCAGAGGCACGAATCAAGCCAGGGAAGTTGGCTGTATCTTGATGATCTCCCTCTTTCGGTACTGGAAAGCGGGTCAATTCGATATTGTACTTAATGGTCTGAGCATCAATCAGCTTGTGACCGCCAAACCGCTCATCGATGAATAATTTTGCTCGGTCTACATGATAAGGAGTTAGGGCAGCATCCGAAGCACCTGGAGGCAGATGAACCATCTCTTCATCTTGACCCGTTGCGTAGAATCTTTCAGATTCGCGATCGCTGCGGCACACTCCCTTGACATAGCCGATATCATGACATACGAGGGAAATAACATAGTGCAACCAGTCTTCAGGAGTTACCCCTCCCTCGCGAATCTGTTTACCTCGCAGAATCTCCTGTCCTACCAAGGTAACCAGCATGGAGTGTTCGACATCGTGATAGAGAGCATCGCTGTTGGAAATATTTTCCATTGCCATGTTTCCGGCCCAAGCGATAATATCTTCATTGTCCGTCTTCAGCCCTCCGTATGTCCGGCGATAGCCTTCTCGAAGTTTTTGAACAAACACATCAATCAAAATCTCAGTGGCGTTAAACATCCTTAGTACTCGTTCGTAGCTTTGAGTGCAGCAGCACGGAACAGTAACGACTCGTCTATACCAAACAGGATGCAATACAACTTTGCCAATGCCCACTTCCATATCACGAGTACTCGGTGTTTTCTGTCACACGCCTGAGCTTGAGTAATTGTTCCAAGCGTTTTACACCGAGATACACATTAGTTTTGACAAAAGATTATGAAATCATTAAAGCCTTGTCAAAACCGGATAATGCTCTTGAATGATTTTCCTTCCCAAAAAATTAAGTTCAGGAGCATTGGGGCAGCTTAGGTTGAGATTGCACCGTTAGTTGGTAATTTATCGTTTTTACTACGATAGCGTTTGTTGAAAAGTAATTGGCGATCGCTAACGCTAAAAATGTTATATGATGAGTATTATAGAGTTACTCTATCTATATATCAGGCAAGCGGGTGTAGTTCAGTGGTAGAACGTCAGCTTCCCAAGCTGAATGTCGTCGGTTCGAGTCCGATCATCCGCTTTGTGTTGTAAAAGCTAAAACCTTGTACTCTACTAGGGATGAAAACTCTAGCAAGTAGGGACATCATCATAGGTAAAAAAACCAAGGCTACGGTTGTTGATATCACCCACAACAACTCCTCGATCCAAAAAGCGGTTGAATTGCTCACAGGCTGTTTCAGGAACCAAAGCACAGTTGTGGCAAGCCGCCAAGTTACATGAATCTGGTCCTTGTCCCCCTCTAGCACCAATCTCCATACATACGGGGTCAGCGGAACACCAGCTAGCAGCCTCAAGCGCCGCACGCACCATCGGCTCAAAATTATTAGGTTTGCCCATCCGCACAAGTCCTCCCATTGTTCCCTCGGAATCCCCGGCAGCGGTGTAAATCAGTACCCCAGCCATTGGAGCATCCGGATTATCGGATACATATAGTCTTTCCCGCAGGGCAGCCGAACTGTACCCACACTCAAAGGTAAGACGATTCATTAGTAAGTGAGCAAAGGTGTGCAAAAGAATGAATCGCGGTGTGAGAGGGCGATCGCGTAAATGCCGTCTTTCTTGTACTTGTTGGTAACGTTGTACTAGAGGCTTAATTCGCTCTTGAACTGCATCGCCATTTTGAGCTAACCACTGCTGGAGTCGCCTCTCGTTTAACTCCAAAAAGATGCCTTCACCATAAACTACATAAGCTGGCAACCATGAATTCTGTGGTGGTAATGGATTGCGCCTGAGAATCTCTTGCAAGGCATTTAAATTTAAAGTCAGGTCATTTTCAGGAAAAATACGGGTAAATCCAGCTAAAGCTCTAGTTTCCCTCAGTTTATCAACTAGCATGATTCGGGAGAAGTATCGGCCTATATCTAGGTCGTAATTATCCAAATCAATATTTCGGCTTTTAAGCTGCTTCTCATCACGCTCAGTCCGTAGCACGTTAAATTCAGGACGGCGGAAATGGGTTTCTGGGTCATCACTCTCAACAACAATTTCGTCGGAATCGTTATCTTCCCCTGAAAGAATAGTTTTTAGGGCAGCTTGGATATCCTCATTCGAGAAAGGTTGCAACAGTTGTGGGTATTGTCCACGCAGAAATTCAGGTGTTATTTCAACGTTGGCTTGTGATAGTGTTGCGATTAGCGTTGAAATAGGTGGTTCTTCCAGAATAGAAATGAGTTCACTATCATTACCCCTTTGCAGGTAAATAGCACTCCGTACCTGAGAATAATACACATTAGAAGCACTACGTAGAGAACCTCTCAAGGGTCGATCGCAAGGTTCACTTTCTTCGGTTCCCAGCCAAGGTCGTTTGCCCTGACAGAGAAACTGAGGAGACTCAGAAGAGTCCTGAGCGGATTTTTTATTAAGATATTTACTGAGAAATGTAGTGTCATTTCCATTATCTTGCTCAGTGTCAGTAATCCTAGATAAGGAGCGTTTCTCCTTGCACTCGCACTGAACGCTTAAACCTCCTAAAGTTGCGCTCCCTGTTCCTACCAAACGCATTGGTTTTTTGCATGTTGGATTGTCAGAACGATGAACCCACTCGCGCCAGGGGAAGTCTTGAATATGACCATGATCGCACATCGCAATAATCGGAACCTGGACTAAGTACCTATTTCTTTTGTTCTCTTCGCATTTGGGGCATTTCTCCTTACTCCGCTGAGGCAGTTTCAACTCCTTGAGGTGTCCACAGGATTGACAGTAATGCCATTGAGGAAAGCGTAAAAATGGGACAGTAAGAAGGGCATTAGGAACTGATGCTCCTTTATGAGCTGTTCTGAAGTCCGGGGGAAGTCGGAAGTGATCGACTCTTAACTGCTGTGCCAGCCGCCATTCCTCAACTCGAAATTCTGATTGATCGACATCATTGCGACCATCTTCACGCTGATACCAGTGATCTAAACCAGCCGTAATCAAAGATGTTCCATCCCTGACAACTATCATTGCACCCACCCCGTAAGGTGCAATTAACTGGGCGCGTCTAATCGGACCTTTAGGCATCTTCTGCCCCTCCTTCAAGTAAGTAAAGTTGAGTAATTTCTGCTTGACATTCTGCGTCCACGTTTCTCATAGATGTCGGCGTAGCCCAAGATAAGCGCTGCGATTCTGGACTAGCGTAATCACCTGCAACTCTTAGCAGTGGGATGTCATCGACTGTTTGGCTAGTTTTTTGCCAGCGTGTCCTTTGCCAGCGCTGCCATTCTGAGGCTCGTTTGTCAAAAACTTGTTGGAAATTTTCTACCTCATCTGGATCGATGGCTTCTATGCGAGGTATCAAGATTTCCCGTAACTGCTCAATGAGATTGTCTGGATACGGATCGGGGCTTTTTGCTATCTGTCCATCTCCGGTTTGTCTGACATAAGCCCCCATAATTGCGTGTAAGGCACGATCTAAGACTGGAGGAGAAAACGGGGTAACGCTGGTGGGTTCAACTTGGGCATAAAGCCGTTCGTGATAGCTGCGGAATTTTTCAAAATGGGAGCGATCGCGCGGTCTAGTGGGACTATACAACGTTACGACTAAACCAGGACGTTCCCACCACCTGCGCCCTACACGACCTGTCACCTGAATATACTGAGAGGTGGTTTTGGGTTGACCAACTACAGCCATAAGCGATAGGCGGTCTATATCAACTCCAACTTCAATAATGTTAGAAGCTAGACAAACATCAATTGGCTTTTGGTTGTTTGTGTTATCACATTTAATTTCTAACTTGGCGATCGCTTCAGGAACTTGATCGCTTCGGATACGCCCAGTCAGTTCCAGCGGTTGCCAGATGCGACGTGTTTGTTGTCTGTCCCAACCGAGTCGGTTTTGGATCACCTTAAAATAGCCAGGAATATCTGACTGCAACAGGGAAAGCGTAAAACCCAATTCCCTGAGATTATTAAAGAACATCAGTAAAGTCCACCAGGGGTCTTGTTCCTCGCTAGTTAAAGGAACTGGAGCTTGCAAAAGAGCTGCTGATGTTCGCACTTGAGCAGTGAGTAAAGAACTTAAACCAGGTCCATGAACACCCGCATAAATTCGACCTCGTTGTAACGTGCCATCCTCATTTCTCGCATAGCGTGAGAAAAATGAATCCGACGCCTCTAATCCTGGTGGTGGAAACAGCACCACATCCTCACGTCCATAGAGAGCTTTAACTTGCTCAGCATAACGGCGTATTGTCGCCGTAGAACAGACTATTTTCGGCTTAATTGCTTGCTCACCACGCCTGTCAGTGCAAAGCTCTTCAATCACCGTTTCATATAGCCCCACAACTGACCCCAGAGGACCCGATATCAGGTGCAACTCATCTTGAATAATTAATCCAGGAGGAGAACTTTGCCGTTGCCCATCAGAGTCAATGCCAAATAAAGCTCGTGCTTCCGGCTTCCAAGCTAACTGGGCAAACTTATCTACCGTACCAATGACTAACGAAGGACGGTATTCGTAAATGTCTTCATCAATGACATAAATGGGAAGTCCATTTTTAAATTCACAAGCCTGATCAGGGCATTTGAAAATCACGGTACCAGCACTCTGCTGATATCCCAAAACTTTTGGCATTCTCTTTAGGAGTTGTCCGTCATAACGCCCCATCTGGGCGTTGCACCAAGGGCATTTGCCAATAATAAAAGGATTTTCTGCTGATGAACTCTTTTGGAGTTGGTTCAAGCTATAAATTGCATCTTTTCTCATATTGGGAGTTGTCGTACTCCCCAGCCAAATTCCGATAGAAAAAGGTTCTCTACCCAGTTCAGGATGTTGGCGGCGGAGGTACTCCATGGCACATAATAATGCTGAAGCTCGCTGAAACTGTTGTGCTGTCAATAACCTGAGCGTATAGCGCATCAGCACATGAACTCCAGCATCCTCTTTGTTGTTCAACCGTCGCATAAATAGAGCAAATGCTGATAATCCTAAATAGGCTTCGGTTTTGCCGCCACCCGTAGGAAACCAAATCAGTTCAACCGTCTCACGCTCTGGAATATTCCCCTGAGCAGTAGACTCAACAGACATGAGTAGGAAAGCTATCTGAAACGCACGCCATTTACCGCGATTTTCTCCAGCTAGCAGATTAGGCGCTTGATAGGGTTCAGAAAACTTAAAATCTATGGCTTTTTTATCAAAGTTTGCTCTACGAAGTCCACCACGACTGCTAATCTGTTGCAGCAAAATAGCGTGGTTGGCTAATTGAAATGCTTTCTTGGCTCTTGGATAGTTTTGTAAGTAATTTAGTCCATCTCTCATTCTCTGAGCAGCTCTTTCACATTCATCCATATGATGCTGGGCTGCATCGTGGTATTGTTCCTCAAGCGTGGCAATTTCATTTCTTTTTACCTCGAGCCAATTCTCGTAGCGTTCAACCACTTCCTGCAAAGCAGCAAAGCCATCATCACCCTCTACTAAGCCTGCTAAGGTAGCCATAGAGACTTCTAAGCTACTACCATCTTCACGCTTTATGTCAGGCGTAATACTAGGAGTTTCAAAAGTAGGCAGACACTCGCCTTTTATAGTCTTAACTCGATCATTGCTGGCTTGTTCATCCCAATTTGCTGCACAACCATGTCCCACCCCATAGGTTTTCATTTGACGGTAAAACAGTGCCAGAGATTGCTCTTCTTCATCATCTTCAATCCCAGAAAGGCGTTGACCTGGATAGGGTAAAATGTGCGCCTCTCCCTTTTGGGAAACTATAGTGGCTTCAAAGCCTGCCTGAAATAAATTTATTTCATGACGACCAGAGCCACCACTGCTACTACTGCGATTAACTAAACAAACTGTGATTAGACGGACTCTCTCTCGTTTATCTGGATCGGGTCGAGAGAAGACTTCTACACTCAAGTTAAGTCCATTTATTTTCCCAGGTTTTGAAAGTCTATTTTCTTTTTTTTGACAGAGTTTATTACCGTCAAACTCAACTGTGAATTCTACGGGTTTCCGCAACCACCAAGTTCTTTCATTTCCAGAAACTTTAACAATTTTGGGTCGATAGTACCCACCCCATGCTTTAATCAGCAGCACTGAATCTTGATTAAATTCTCCTAAAAAACTTACCCCCATGCTACTAGGAAGATAGGCGTTAGCTGTTGATAAGTCAAAATCATCTGAATCGGGTTCTCTACTATCTATTATGCCTTTTTTAAGCTCTTCAAGGCTCTGACTTACCTCTTCAGTAATCGCTACTTCAGATTCATCTAATTCTTCAAGTTTATTCTCATTGTTTACCTGGTCAGCCTGAGAATCTTCGTTTTCACATTTTATTCCCAGTGGATAAAGGACTCCCACACCGTAGCGGATGAGGGGAGGGTCTCGTTGAAGAATCTCTTCACCGTTTTCTTGCCGCCAAGGGCGATAGAATTCTTGGTCAGATTGAAAATTAACTTCCCCAGAACAGTCTGTATGTTCTCCTTGGGGTGAGGGACCTACAAGTTCTTCTCGTAAGACCTGTATAATTTTGTCTCTATTAGCTCTATGATTAGACATTATTAATCTGACGCTCTATTTCAAAAGATTGTGCAATTTTTGAGGCGGAAATCATCCTTAGTTCTGAGTCAATATCTACTACTCGAAAAGCAGTGATGTTGCCGCTATCTACTTCGTCAAGCTTAAAATCCATTCTGCCCAGTTGCTGTAGTTGTTGAAGGTCAGATTGACAAACTTGCTTAAGGAGTAATTTGCGAATGTACTTACCTGCTTGACTGTGTGCACTATTGAGCTTATAGGCAGCATCAGAAAATTGATTGAGTCTGTTTTCTAGACCAACAAAACGCAAGATAGCCTCAAAATCTTTGTCGTCACGAGGTTTGATGCTGCTGTTTAACATCCAGTGGCGAACATTATTTACATTAGCCAGACGCGAACCGAGTTTGACAAGATTTTCGCTAACAGCTGGCAACCCGATTGACTTTACCTTCTGTCTTAGAAGAGTTTTCCATTCATTTTGCAATTCTCTAGTACGTTGTGCATTTTCTCCTAATATTCGGTCAGCCAAAGGAATAATATAATCGCCACCACTACTTGTACGTAAAAGAACAAACATACCAGGCTCAATGTCAGCCACAGCGATTCTTTTTACTGGCTCATCCTCTTCCAGGTTGATTACCATTGCTTTCGCATCTGCATCCAGAAAAACAGCGTCTCCCCCTTCCAACAAAAACAACCGCGCCTCTGTATCTTCATCTTCTGAATCAAGACTGGCGAGAGATGAGTGAACCAAGTTGTTAGTAATTTGATTCCAATTGATTGACGGCAGCATAATTTCCTCTGGTTCGAGATGATTAGCCACGACTTCATTATCAATTGTGTCCTTAACTTTTTCAGGCTTAAGAATTGGCAGAAATTCTGATTTAGGTACATTTACAGAACCAATGAAAACTGGTTCAGGCTTCCACTTATCTCTAATCCAGTTGTAGTGGATTACTTGAATGTCAGAGGCGCGTGGCGCATTAAAAACGTATTCTGGAAACCAACGGGTTGGCCCCAAAATCACTAATCTTTTGTAGCAAGTTCTACCTCTTAATTGAGATGGCACTAATAGTTCAATTTTGCGTAAAAGACGTTTTTCAGATAAAAGGCTTTCTACGGCAGGAATTAGTCGTGATTCTTTGAGGAGACAAGCTACTTTTCCAGACGTTAACTGTAGTTCTGCTAGAGAATCTAGTAGTGGATTATCATCTGATTTTGATAGAATGATGAACTGATTAAAAATATTATTTGCCTCATCTGTAAAATTGGGATATATGGATTTACATAGGGACAAATGTTTTTGTAGGGATTCCAGCATTTCTAGGTTACAGACTACGGGATGGCTGAACGGTAGTGGTGCTGCACAAAGGTAGAATCGATACCGTCGCAGGAACCTCAGAAATGTTCTCCAGGAATTATCCTCAGCCACCTCACCCAGCGATCGCTCAAATTTTTTAAGGGAAAAGCAAAAACTACGAAATTGGGAATTATCGACCTGATGGTATTGTATTTTTATATGATTGCAATACTCATAAATATTACTGACATCTGACAAAC
>DALYIW010000208.1:10342-15443 GCA_031970155.1 Coleofasciculaceae cyanobacterium CTOTU46601
TTCCACTCCCGATGGAATAGATGGTATGTTTTGTATCTCTCTTTTACTAAGGCGGTTTGAACGACGATAATCCTCGTTAATTTCGTATACTGCCTTCATAAAATGGGGTTCTGTGCGATCTAAGACAACAATCGAGTGAGAGTTAGGCCAGTAATCGCGCCATTTTAGGAAGCCACTTGCCCCATCGAATATAGTTACATAGGGAACTGAACTGTTCTGAGTTTGGGGCGATTTACGACCATCCACCGATAAAACTGCTGAACGGTAAGCTTGACCTTCACCCAACCATTCCCGTACTCGCAAAACGTCTTGTAATTTCCCTTCTGTGTAGACTGCTTGAGATGGACAACAGCCAAAAGGTCTTTCTTTGATTTCTTGCTTAAGAAGGTTTAATCTTCCAAGAATCACACAGTCCAGGCGAGATTTTTTGTAAAAATTAAGCGAATCTACACTACCGATACAGGCATCAAGAAATGCTTTACCAGAAAAATCAAAACTCTTACAACGCCCTGTTATCCGTGGAGTAATATTCTTATCTTTACTAGCTAAGGGTTCAATTTTATGTGCCTTTTCTGGAGGAACCTTACAAATCATGTCACCATGTTCTGTCGGTAAACGCACAGTAATAAGACTTTGACCATTTTCATTATAAAAACCACAATAACTACCTTTTCGTATCTTCTTGCTTTCTCGATAAATAATTGGAGTTCCCTTTTTCAAACTGCATAGTTTGTCAAAATATTCACGAATTTCAGCTTGGTTATGAGAAATATCGGCTCTCGCCAGCACAACACCAAAGGCCGCAAGGGCAGCAGCGCAAGTTCTCGTAGGAACAGCAAGGGCTATTACTAACCGATTGGATCCAGTCTCACACTCTGCAATACGACGACCGATCTCAACGAAAAAGGTTCCCCAAGTTGGCAGTGGTATCTGTTTGTCAATGTACAGCTGGCTCCTAGGAGCGTAGCTGAGATAGGCTTCAGAAAAATCTATTTTTTCTCCTGCATAACAACTCAAGAGTTTATTACCATTCATTTGTATAATTTGAGTATTTTGCACCCTTTCTTCAATTATTCCCCAGGGAAAGTCTGCTAGGGTTAATAATTATAAAGAGCCTGTAAAAATGTGATGAAGACACAGTGAAGGGGATATCAAAACAGTGACGACCTTTTAGATAGTCTCTATCTAACCTAATTACAGAATCACTACCTTGCACATGGTATGTTCAATGACTGTTAGTAAGCCAAATGGCTGAAACTACATAACATGTCGATGTAAAGAGGCGATCGCTTCAAAGGCTATGTTGCGGCAAAACGGCGAGTTCTAGCTCTTTTCCTGAACAAGAGTAGTCGTCTTCTGGCAACTTCCCGATCAGGGAAGGCTTGTTCATAAAGCGCGATCGCATTTCACCCCAGCCAATCGACTACATTACCGATAATACTGAGCCTGAATTTCAAACATGTGAGCATAGTGACCCTTGAGCTGCACCAGTTCGTTGTGGGTGCCACTTTCTACAATTGTTCCATCCTTAAGCACATAGATACGGTCAGCTAGTTTGATGCTAGAAAGGCGATGACTGATTAAAATTGCAGTCCGGCCTTGAGTTAATTTGCGAAACTGTTCAAAGACTTGATGTTCGGCTTTGGCATCAAGGGCGCTAGTCGGTTCATCCAGTACAATGATTTGGGATTGACGTAGAAAGGCTCTGGCTAATGCTACTTTTTGCCATTCACCGATGCTGAGTTCTTCCCCCTCTTCAAACTCCCTACCCAGAGTTGTGTCATAGCCGTAAGGTAAAGATGCGATCGCCTTATCTACCCCTGCTCTTCTCGCTGCTATCCTAACCCGATCGCGATCGCTCAGCTGATTAACATCACCAAACCCAATATTTTCTCGTGCTGTAAGGTTGTAGTGGGCATAGTCCTGGAAAACTACGCTGATTTCTTGCCGCAAGTCAGTTGTTTTAAATTGCCCCAAGTCAATTCCATCTACAGTAATTCGTCCATTCGTGGGGTCGTAGAGCCGACATAATAATTTAATTAGAGTGGTTTTCCCCGCTCCATTTTCCCCCACCAAGGCAACAGTTTCTCCCGCTCGAATTGTCATACTAATGTCTTCTATCAGAGGACGGGTGCTATTGGGATAGCGAAACTGCACTTGCTCAAACTGGATGCTGCTTTGCAAGGGTACAGGGAAAACTTGGGGATGGAGAGGTTCGGCAACATTACGCTTCAGGTCGAGGAACTCGTAAAGATGGGATAGAAATAAGCTATTTTCATATAAGCTAGCCAAACTACTTAACATTTCTTGTAACGCGCCCTGACCTCGTTGAAATGCTTGGTAGTACATCACTAAACTGCCTAGGGTAATGACACCCTGAAGTGTCTGGTAGGCAATGAAGCCGCAAGCTCCAAAAACCGCTAAGGTAGCACTAGCCTGGATAGCCCACTCGGCGATAAACGTTCGAGTAGCGAGGGTTATTTTCTCTTGACGAATTGAAGAACGTAAATCGCGAAACCGCTCCTGGAAGAGTGAACCTAGGTCAAACAGTCGGATTTCTTTGGCGTAGGAAGCAGTCGTCAGCATCCAGTTAAAGTAGTCGGCACGTCGTTCTTGGGATGTCCATTCGCGCTGCTTGCGGTAGAGTTTACGAGAATACTTGAGTCGCACGACTAAACCGGGAATCGCCGCAGCAAATAAGGCGGCGGCAATTGCCCAATGGAGTGAGAAGAGGAGGAATGCGATCGCTACCAGAGAAATCCCACTTTGGCCCACCTGAATCAGCCCGTCGAGAATCGTAGTAGGACGGTAGGGAGCTTCTTGTTGAGCCAAATGCAAAGCATTATAATACTCGGCATTCTCGTAATACTCTAGGTCTACCTCAACGGACTTAGCCTGGAGGATACTATGAACCTGGTCTGTAACTAACTGAGTCTGAGCAACACTAATCAACTTGACGAGAGAACTGCATAAATTTCCGACTAGGGCGACGACACCTGCCAAGACAACCAGCGTCGTCACATGTCCTAACACGGCAGCTTTATTGGTAGTAGTCAAGCCTGTAGAGACAGCATCCACCATCAACTTGGTCAGATAGAGCGATAGTAGAGGCAGAGTACCTTGTACAACTAACAGAGCTAGGCTAGCAACAGTCCAGCCAGGGGAACTTTGCCAAACTAGGTGGAGGCCTCGTCGAAGCTGTAGAGCTTGCCGAATTTTCAGGAGCATTTAGGGATTCAAAATAAAAAAGGCTCTCCTACTCCCTTCATGCTGACTCGCTAGATTTCAGAGAAATTTCGAGATTTTTCAACCAAAAACTACAATCACTATGGTCGCAGCCGGAAGCCACGTACCTTGATTGTCGTGGAGGAAGGCAAGAGCGCACTTTTAAGTGCCTTAACTCTTATCTAATTCTCTAATCATCTCTCGCAGCACATCTGATTGGGAGCGCATTGTCTTTTTACATTAACGGGCAAGAATTTCAGCTTCTTGAGAACTGATGCGTATGTGCAACCTTTTATCTTTTTCCATAACTCTCCTGATATGTACTCAGTTTGTGCGCACAATATAGCAAGGAGGTAAAAACAATGCAACGTTGGAACTACAAGCTGAAACCGAATAAAGAGCAAGCCGCTCTAATGGCCCAATGGCTTGTAACCCTACGTAAGCATCGGAATTACTGTCAGAGAGAACGTGAAATCGGTTGGGAAACTAACAACAGGGACGCACAAACAGCAGTCAGCTATGTTTTTGGGGCATACTGCGAAATAGACACCCGTTTAGAAATAGGTGCGGCGTGTCCTCTAACCTGTCCAGTTGTCAAACATGGCGTCATGAGCGCCACCCTAACCAAGACCAGCAAGAAATTAGGCTTGTGTTGGGATAGCGCTGGTGGTGTTCAAAGCAAACGAACGACTGAATTAAGAAAAGAAAGCGAGTGGTACAGTCGTATTGACTCAGACGTGCTACAACGCAACTTGGCTAAGTTAGACACGGCGTTTGCAGGTTTCTGGAGTCACAAGCGAGGGTTCCCAGCTTACCAAAAAGCCTCAAACTTCAAGACTTTCGAGTACAAACCTGGTCGTTGCAAATTTCAGGATAGCAAGGTTTACCTTCCCGCGCTGGGATGGATAAAGTACTTCAATAGTCGCCCCTTCCCAGTCCATGCAGACATCCGAACGGTAACAGTGATTAGCAGGGGAACCGATTGGTATATCAGCGTTTTGATTGATACCGGAGTGGAACTACCGGAACTCATCGAGCCTAGGTCGGTTGTCGGAATTGATGTAGGAATAAACAAGCTGGTGTCCCTTTCAGATGGCAGCTTCATTGAGAACATAGCTGTTACAACAAACCCTAGAACAGCACGGCGTTTAGCGATGAGAAATCGCGCTGCCAGTCGTAAGCAAAAAGGCTCCAAGAATAGGAAAAAAGCCTACATAAAGCTAATCCAGATGCAACATAAGCTGACCCAAAAACGAGATGGCTACAACTGGAAATCTGCCAACAAAATAGTAAAAACAGCTGACGCCGTGGCGCGGGAAGACCTGAAGATTACAAACATGGTCAAACGCGCCAAACCTAAACATGATGGGAAGGGAGGGTACAAGAGGAATGGAGCATCCGCTAAAACAGGACTCAACAAAAGAATCCTAAACTGTGGTTGGGGAGACATCTTTCAAAAAGTGGCATGGCTTGCAGCTAAATCAGGTAAGCCAGTGTTTGAGGTCAATCCCAGACATACATCTCAACAGTGCCCGAAATGCGGACACATCGAAAAAGGTAACCGAGAAGGCGAAAAGTTCGTGTGTCGCTCCTGTGGACATGCCGAACACGCCGATACGGGGGCGGCTCGAAAGATAGCTAAAAAGAGCGGTTTATCATTTCCGCCAAATCAAAAAAGACTACCTGCGGACTGTGGGAAAGTAATGCCTGTGAAGATATCGTTGCCGTTGGGTAAGGAGTCCAGGAACCTTAAATTATCGGGAAACTTGCAGTTATCTAGTATAGAAAGCAGTTTCCAAGAGAAAAAAGGATACCGGAAGTATATCAAAAAAACCTCCGGAGAATCCCCGTCTCTTTAGAGCGGGGAGTGTCAAAT
>DALYIW010000209.1:0-14544 GCA_031970155.1 Coleofasciculaceae cyanobacterium CTOTU46601
GGCCGTTCACCCCTACAAATGGCGTTTCGTAATGAAAAATTTGCGTCAGTCCTGAAATTTTATGGTCGTGTCAGACGTTGCAACGGCACAACTCCCGTTTTACTCAGCAGTTTCTGACCTTCTTGAGTTTGTAAAATTTCAGCAAACTTAGCACCGAAAGGAGGACGACTATTATCTTTGGGATAGACTACAGCCAGGGGATATCCCAAGGGATAGCGTTCTGTCTGTAAAACTTCCTGATTAGGAAAGTAACTTCCTTTCTGCTTGCACAAATCGGTTGTGGGATTTATTGGCTGCCCGTTATCTTGAACTAAAACCTGAACAGGTTCTTTTTCTCCTTCTACTAAAGCCAGTGGATAAACTGAACATTGACCGAAAACTTTGCTGAGTGTCCCAAATGCGATCGCTCCCACTTGATTATCTTCAAAGTTCTGAATGACTCTTCGCAACATTTCGATGGTGGGGACTCGCTCAATTTCTGCAACCCATGAATTTGTAAATGAATTATCTTGGTTTCCTGGTTTTTGTAAACTTTTAAATAATTCAATGGTTGGCTCATCTTTTAGTACCCGCTGCTCAAAGATTCGCACCGCGTCAGTTTCATCTGGAATGTATAGTTTTATGGGTAAATTTGGCCCACCCAATTCTTTCCAATTAGCAATTTTTCCTGTGTAAATTTGACGCAGCTGCTCAAGAGTAATTTGTCCTTTCAAAGCTTGAGGAAGACTAGCTTTTCTTTTTGAATAACTAAAATTAACAAACACTACCAAGCTATCGTATGCAACTTTTTTATACTCCAAATCACTGGAGAAGTTATCGACAAAATTAGTAACGGCAAATCTTACTTTTATTTGTTCAGAACGTACTTTTCTTGGCTCAGCACGAACTTTTTTAATCACCTCTTCTACTGAGGATTCAGGCTTAAAGTTTAGCTGTAATTTTGGCTGACGTTTTGTGAGTTCTTCTTCTAAAGTTCGGTCGGCTAATACTAGATTTTTTTGTTGGAGTACATAACTCCATATCCCTTCTCGTTCTCCTGTGTAGGTAAATTTTCCAGCAGGAATACCAGTTACATCGTTGATGCAGCAAAGAGGGAGTTCGTCACCAGCACTATCACTCTCTTGAGGTTTTCGCAGAAGAAACCAAAATAGTAATCCTAGTAACAGCAAGCCCAGTATACCTAGCAAAAGAAAAAGAAAGCGAGGTGTCTTGGTCTTCTCTTGTTCCTCTGGAATTACCTGTACAAATGCTTCAGTTTTTAGGAGTTCTGGCGGTAGTTTCAATAAAGCTCTACGGGCGACTTCGGCACTTTCAAAGGACATTTCTAACCCCATTAGCCGAAGGATAAAAGCTTTAAGAGCAAAGTTTACTGGTGGCCATTGCTGATCGTCTTTAGGGTCTTTGATTTGACCGGAATCACGGTTTACTTTTCCGCCTGCTAATAAATAAAAGGCTACATATCCTAGCGCTACTAAGTCTTGTGATGGTGTAGGTTTGGGTCTATCAAAGGTTGACGGGTCGAATAAGTTTTCCCATAAAGCTAGATCGTAGACGTAGATGAAAAAGTTAGAATTTAGCCGCCAAGATGCGGAGGAATCAATATTGTTGGACCCGTTACGATTAGCCCCATTCTGACGATTTATGCCTTGCTCTTGAGTACTTGCAATCAATAAACTACTAAGATTGAGATTACCGTGGGTCAATCCTTGTTGTACTTGCCCGGAAGGTAGACGGAACTTCTGAGTGTGGAGAAACTCTAGAGTTTGTAGAACTTGGTTGAGGACTTGGCGTACAGCGATCGCATTCATCGGGCCGTACATTGCCAGATAATCCGTTAAGGTTGGGTAGAAGTCTATATTACCCTTGGTTATGAGGTAGCAGCGTTCTTGGTTATGATCGGCGATCGCTTCCCAAGGTTGACACAATCGAAAATCTTCAACCCTACCATCTGCTAAATTCACACCCGCAATTAGTCTAAATTGATCTTTACGCGCTTTAGCTTCTTCCTGATTGAAATAATTTTCGGGGAGTAGGTATTCCTTAATGACAACCTGATGACTATTCGACAGTTGAGTCCCTCGATACAAGCGTCCCATCCCCCGACGCCCTAGCAAGCTATCTACTCGATATCTTCCGCGATCGCCCCGAATCTCAGCTTTCTCTGGTAAGCTAGCCGGAAAACCACATTCCTGACAATCTTTTGTTTCTGGGTTTTGCTGTACTGCCTGTTGAAGACGTTCACAGGTTAAGGGGTCACCCCAGATGCAAGGATATTGTTTGTAAGTAGGCTCAACTTGAGTAACTTTCCGAGGCTGAGTTACTTCTATGGGTGTGTGAACTGCTGTTTCTTCCTCTTCCTCCTCTTGACCAGATTTCAACTCTTCAACAAAAGGAAGTAGCCAGCGTAAGGAATAGGGTACTAAACTTTCTAGTCTACTTCTGACACTACTTTTGAGGAAATCCCGTCTACTAGTTGCCTCGCTGCTTACCCTTCTAGAAAATTCTTCAGATATCCTTTTAGGAAGATTCTTTTTCTTTGCCATGGATATTTCTGCGGTATAGAGATGGGTATTCCCCTCTAGCAGACCTTTCAAAACCAGCATGGCTAATCATAAGCCTTATTGAATCGACTGACTCTAGTCCAAAAGTCGAAATTAATGCAAGATTCCAGACTTCTTAGAGGATACCGCTGGTGAATAGGGGGTAAGACCCCTCATGAGCCGTGCCGCTCAATAGCAAGAAGATACCTTCAGTTGACTTAATTAATTACGTGTTTGACTGTTAAATCTCCGACGTTACTGAATGTAAAATTTTCTGGAATATTAAGCCGTCACCTGGTAGAAGCACATGAGATTGAGGAAAGTTTTGAAGAATTACTAGCAACTCGTAGTCTCAACAATTAACCATCTCCTTTCTAGGTTAAGGAGAATGGACACTCACATTTAACCGAGATAAAACATGATACCTGAAAAAATTTCTCCAGGGCTTCTAGTTGCTCTTGCAGATTACCAATCCCAAGGACGAGAAGTTTTAACCGCCCATAAGCGATCGCTCGGGATAATCTCCCCCAAAAACAGTCTCAAGCCACCTCGCACTGCTGTTTTTATCTACTGCGACGAGCAAGCCGACCTTGATCAGCTACAGCAGTATGGCATCCAAGTCAACCAATCCACAGGGCGAGTGCGGACTGCTTTCTTACCCCTAGACAGTTTAGACCCCTTATCAGAAGAACCTGCCGTTCAACGCATCAAGCCATCTCGCTACTTGCGACCACTGATGGACGTTGCCCCTGGTAAAGTGAATCTGCCCCAGTTTAAAAACACCAGCCAGCTGACTGGGAAGGGAGTCATCATCGGCATTGTGGACACTGGCATTGACCCCAAACACCCTGCCTTTCAAGGACGCATTTTACGCATCTGGGACCAAGTTCTACCCGGTTCGGGCGTGTCAGAGGGCGGTTATGGAATTGAATTGACAGCAGAACAACTCACAACATCCCGCGATGAAATTGGTCACGGAACCCATGTAGCGGGAATTGCAGGCGGTGTTGATTCTACTTATGGTGGAGTAGCGCCAGAAGCGGATTTTATTATTGTCAAATCCGACTTTCAGGACGCCCATATTGCTGATGGCATCCGCTACATTTTCCGGGTAGCTAATGAGCTAGGACGCCCAGCAGTAGTAAATCTCAGCCTCGGTGGACATGCTGATGCTCACGACGGCACCGACTCCCTATCACTCATTATTGACGCCGAGTCCGGGCCAGGACGAATTGTCTGCTGTGCCGCAGGAAACGAGGGCAACGATAACATTCATGGTCAAACCACTGTCCTCAAAGGCCAGACGAGTACTATGCGTTTTCGTATTCCTACTTCGGGAGTCGGAATCGCCGTGTTAAACGGGTGGTATCCAGGTAATAGCACTTTTGAAGTATCAGTGCGATCGCCAAGCGGGTTAGTGACGCCCTTCCAAAAGATCATCTCTAGCGGCAATTCAGCGCAAGAATACACTCTTTCAGATAACACAGTGCTAGTAGCCACACCAGGACCCGACCCCATTAATGGAGACCATAACTTCTTTGTCCAAATCCGCAATAAAAATCCCAACCTGTCAATAAAAGGAGGTGTATGGCAGCTGCGAGTACGCAACACTTCGACTAATGATGGACGACTCGATGTGTGGACACTGGACGATCAGGGCGGGACGGAGGTAGTTTTCAGTGGTTCCAGCGCACAGGACTCAATGAAAGTGGGTTCTCCAGGAGCATCAAAGAGTTCAATTACAGTTGCCTCCTACACGACAAAGGTGCAGTGGAAGGATATTGACGGTGCTCAACAAGCAGTTGGACTGAAATTGGACGATATTTCTGATTTCAGCAGCGAAGGCCCTCTGCGCGATGGTACCCAGAAACCCGAGTTAGCTGCACCTGGAGCTATGATTGTTTCTGCTTTGAGTGCTGATTCAAGTCCCTCGCGAGGAGAGATGGTTAATGCTAACTATCTGGCCAACGCTGGCACGAGTATGGCAACGCCGTTCGTCGCTGGTTTAGTTGCACTACTATTGCAGCGCGACTCCAGTCTTGAACCCAAGGTTCTCAAGGAACTGCTGCAAGAAAATAGCCGGATTCCGGGAAAAGCCGCAGGAAGCTTTGACCCGAAATGGGGCTTTGGACTGATTAATGCAACTGATTTATAAATCTGAGAGATTTCTGGGTCTAGAATTAGACTTCTTGAAGAGCAATAGCTAGGACGGGCAAGATGCCCATCCCACATTCAGAGATTTTTGCTTGTGGGGTAGGCGTCTCGCCTGCCCAAAAATTTAATGAAAAAGACGGATGCAAGAGACACCATGAACACAAGTAAACAACGAAAGAATGAAAATTCTCTTCCCCGACTCCCGACTCCCGACTCCCGACTCCCGACTTTCAAGATAGGTCTATTGTCCTGCTAATACTGTGAAGCGATCGCACTGCAACAGCGATAGGGGCGCAAATTTTGTTCCCCTAATTTGGTCTGATGCGATAGAAGAGTGAAGTGGTATTACGTCAGAAAATCGCGATGAATTATCAGAAACTAGACGCAGGGCTTGCTATGGCACTCAATGATGTTCAAAACCCAGAAGAACGTAATTTGGTTGTCTTCATCCACTCTAAGCCAGCTCCAGATGCTGCGGCTGTTGCTTTTTTAGAAAGCTTAGGCGTCAGTGGTGTTACAAGTGGAAAGAGTGTGTTTACTGCAACGTTGTCAGCTAATGGGGTGTCACAGTTGTCAGATCAGCCTTGGGTGCAGTATCTTAAGTTATCCCAGAAGCTGCGTACTGTGAATAAGAGCTGAAAAGTTGGGAGTGCGATCGCACAACTCAGCTAACGGTCAAAGAAACGAAAGTTACTTCTGTTTTTACTTGAAGAGTTCTAATTATCTTCGTATGCGCTAGCGTAATCCATCACACAAATGTTATCCATTTGTTTTTGTTCCCCACACGCAACACCAGTTTTTTTGTATTGTGGGTTAAAAATATTTTTTCTGTGACCACGGTTAGGCACATTGTCATCAACTATGAGCGCCACTACAACATCTTGACCGCTATTGTTATGATGTCCCACTCTAAAACTTAAATTCTCGCCTGCGGTGCCCTGTATTTTGCCGTAACGCTTCAGACGTGTCTCCATAGTACTGCCATCGTTACCGTTATGTCCTTCTGAAATGTTGTCTTTTTGATCAGCAGCATAATCCTTTGCAGCCATTGTTAACCCTACAGAACGTTCTAGAACAGGCACTGGCTTCTGATTCCTAAGATACTCAATCGCTTCGTCAATAGCCTTAACCCCCTCATGCGTCTCTAAATTATACTCGTCACCTTCTCGCCGCTTAAAATTATTCGTTCCCGGAATATTTCGCGCCTTAAAAGCTTCCAGAATAGGAATGTATGATTGAGGATTCGCCCGAATTTTGTTTGTTTCCTCAAAGATAGATTTTTCTAGCGGTGTAACCGTGATCTTTGTGGTTAACGTTTGTCCCCCTTGAGCGCTTACTATGTTCTGAGGTAACAAAGTATTTAAGCCTAGCTGTAGTCCAACTAGTGCTAATAAAACCGATGCCGTTTTTTTCATTTTACCTGATTGGCGTCAAACTATTAGTGTCCCTGGTGGTATCCCTCTTAGGAGAGATTCCTTGACTATAATTTCACTTTTATCTGAGAAAAGAAAGTTTTTGGGGTTAACTTCACAGAAAAAATACAAAAATATTTCTTAAGAGGGATGCCAGGGACACGAGTCATTAATGTGATAGTGGGACTTAGACATTTTCTAGCCCCTAAAGGGGCTGAAAACCTCTAGGAGCAAGGGAAAGAGGTCGATGACCCAAAAATGCCTGAAACCCTTGTAAATACTAGATTCCTGCCCATTCGAGCTAAAAAGTTTTCTCCATCTAGATTTGAAGCCATTTTTGCCTCGGTTTTTGTCTAAGTCCCGATAGCCAAGCTTGGATGGACATGAACTGGGCTATAAATATTTTAAAAGTTTAATAAAGACTGTAATATTTACATGACATATAAAGAGTCTCAATTTTAGATTGTGACTCTTCTTGTTTTCCTTGGCTAGAGACTCTTTTAAGTGCATTGACTATTTGAGAAATTGAAAGTTTAGGCGGATACTCAATTAGCGAGTGAATGTGGTCAGATTCTCCGTTGAATTCGGGGAGCTGAAAACTCATTTTTTTAGCCACTTCTTTGAACGTTTTTTCAATTAGTTCGAGACTTTCAGCGGTGAATACAGTCCTACGGTATTTCGTAACGCCGACCAAATGAATCTTAAGAGTAGAAATACTATGTCTGTCCTTGCGTCATTGGGTTGTCATTGAAACCGAACCCGGATTCAAATAGCCAAACGCCACAACCAGATTAGCGATACTCGTAAAGACTTCTTGCATAAACTGTCAGCTAAAGTGGTGAGCGAGAATCAAACCATCATTTTAGAGGATTTAAACGTATTGGGTCTGGTTAAAAATCGTAACCTTGCTAGGGCAATCAGCCTTCAAGGTTGGAGAGAGTTCAGAACTTTAATTGAGTCTAAGTCCGAAAAGTTTGGCAGAGATTTTCGAGTAATTAGTAGATGGGAACCCACAAGTCAGAAATGTTCTGAATGCGGGTTCAAGTGGGGCAAAATCGATCTATCCGTTCGTTCGATATTCTGCATAAGTTGTGGTATCGAACATGATAGAGATGAGAATGCCTCGAAAAATATAGAAATGGTCGGCATAGGGCATCGGCACGACCGTTCGGCAGAGGCTCACGGCCGAAGCCTTAAATGTACGTCGAGGGACGGTAAGACTACTTCGGTAGCACGACCCAGTGAAGCATAAAGAATCTCCGTCCGAGAACAGGGCGGAGAATATGTCAAATCTCCTACTTTTCCTACTTTTCCTACCTGATTTCTGACTTGACCTAAGGTAAGCTAAATGTATTATGGCCTAAAAAGCCGTCAAGGTGCGATCGCGCTATCTACCAGCCAAGGAGTTATGAAGGGTTGACTTGCTTGGATGAAATCTTCTCTCAAGAGCAAGGAGTAGAAGTTACCATTTGCTACACCTTGGTGCGTAGCCCGTTGCATTGGGTAGGAGCCAGTAATCTGCAAAATTGATCAAAATTGATAGGGATGGGAGTAAACCTTTAGTAATGCTTTACAACAGCTTTATTCACAAATTCTTCACATTTGAGTACTAAGTTGGTGTATTACAAGCCTTGACTCAAAGGTGGAGCCTTTACCTCTCTCGTAATGATCGCGAATTTGTGAGTGTCGGTCTAAGCTCATACTCTTATGGGAGATTGCTCAACTCAGTCAAGTGCAAAACTTCCATTGTTGTTGATGATGTAGATATCAAACAGTCCGACAATTGGAAAAATTCTTTTAAAGACTTTAAATTTCCGGAGGATTACGGGTTTGATTATGTATCTATGGAAGAGTATTCATATTAAATGACTCACTCGCATGGTAGAGGGAGTCTAGGGTAAGACCACTTAAACTGTAAATAGCAAGTAGATCGTCGAGCGTTTTCTATGTTGTCCTGTCAGCACCCACTTTTACGTGTTCTTGTAGTTGATGACCATGAGCTAACTCGCTTCAGCCTGAAGTTAGCGCTGGCTAACCAGAAGAATATTCAGCTGGTTGGTCTGGCTACCAACGGCAAAGAAGCGATTGATCTGGTTGAACGTCATCATCCCGATGTCGTCATCATGGACTTACAGATGCCAGTCATGGATGGTCTAAGTGCCTCCAGCCACATTAAAAGCCTTGAGCCAAGTACTCAAATTATTGCCTACTCTTCAGTTGAAGACCCTCAAATTGAGGTTATGAGTCAAATGGCTCGGGTAGATGCCTTTTGTAAGAAGGATACTGCTACCAAAGATTTAATTAATTTAGTCCAGCAGTTGGGTAACCGTAAAGTTAACTCCCTAAGCCCGACAGCAAAAAGAAGCTACACCGAACAATGAAAAAAGCACCGCTATGGTTGAAAAATCATCATAGCGGCACAATGCATTAGTGATTCAGCTAGTTAGCACCTGCTGCATCCGGGAAAGTACGCTTAAACTCATCGATTAAGTCGTCTAGTTCTTCCAGCGCCTGATTGACATCAATTCTTAGGGTGCCTAAATCGGGTTGCTCCAAAAGCTGCACGAGGGACTCTCGCCGACTTTCGACTAAAGCAATTCGTTCCCGAAGCGTCTGTTCATCCATCATGTCCTTCTTTACCTACTCTGAGTTCACTACAACTAAGACTAACGCAGGAAGGGAGGACGTTTAGGGTTAGCAGGCTTGTTTTTGATAACTTCAGAAATGAACCGCTTGAGGGCTTTTTCTCGATTTTTCATAAAAGCCGCCCAGAAGCCAGGTTGAAACTCATCCATGGTTTTAGCCAAAGCCCAAACGTCCACAGCCAACATGTTATAAAGGGTTTCATCTTCTTGTTTGAGCGAGTTGAGCTGCTCTAAGATGACACGACTTTTTTTGGCAGACTTTTGATCTTCTTCTGTAATCATATAAAAAACTCTGTTATGTATAGAAAATGGCAGACGCAGACCACCTGACTTATAAGGTAAGGAGTTGTTAAAAGCGATCGCTACGCCTCTAATCGCTGATTGAGTGGACAAAGATGGAAAACTAGGCATAACTGTATCCATCCTGTTGATAGCTTCTACTCCATAAATACTAAGCTTGTGCTGGCGCGACCTAATGTAGAAAGCCTAGATATCTTAACTAAAAATTCTTCTGGACAATAGCTCTTGACTAAAAAAGCAGAGATGAAAAAGGATATAAGCCTATTGGGGTCGATGTTTCATCCTGACTAAAGAGTTTCATCTGAGTTAACCTCCTCAATGGCTAGATTTGCTCCTCATCACGAACAAACACGATATCTACAGCACAGATTTTATCGACACATTACTCCAGATGTCACCCATAGGCAACGATAATAAAGCTGAAGTGATTACTGGAGAGATAGCTTAATTAAATGTTACGCCAAACTTCCTTGGGATCGTTAGGCTTGTGGGTTGGTGGAATTCTTACCATTATGGGCTTTGTTGCCTACGCCACAGCTAACTCCACCTTAAATCTAGTAGGCTTCTTCTACGGAATCCCTATTTTACTGGGAGGTCTTGCCCTCAAAGCTTCAGAGTTAAAGCCTGTACCCTTGAGCCAACCAACGCCGCCACCAGTGCTAAAACTACGAGAGGAGCAAGCAACCACTACCCAGAACCAAATTCGTAAAGATGTGATGCGGTATCGCTATGGTCAAAAAGCTCACTTGGATAGCTCTCTTGAGAGTCTGGGTATCTCGCCTACCGATGAGGAAAGACCGGTGCTGACGAGCTTACGCGAAACTGAAGTTGAGGGTGCTTATACTTTAGTTCTAGAGTTTAACTCGCCGCTGATTTCTTTTGAGAGGTGGCAAGAAAAGCGAGACAAGATTGAGAGATTCTTTGGGCCTGGTATCCGAGTTGATTTGACGAAACCAGAAGGCGATCGCGTTGACGTGGCACTGACGGCAACCCCCCAAGAAAGCAGCTGATAAAGAAAGGATGAGGGATGATAGCGCAGCGGGACGTTAGTCCGGGATGGGGGTAAAGCACTATTATTTATTTGTGAAGAAAAAAAGAAATCTTCATTATTTAAAGCACCATTATTGATGGAGCTATTCCCGCATTCATCCTTCATCCTTAAGAGTGACCTTACTTTTCCAATCGCACTACGTACCACTGTAAATACTCTCCCGGCCCAACATCTAACTCGCAGGATGTTTCCATCAGATATTGAGCTTGCTCCTCCACAGAGGCAAACTTCTGCAAATCTCGTGGTAAATCATCCTGCTGAGTGGCTAAAATTGCCTTGAGTTTTTCTAGTAGCTCTGTTGGTGTCAAAATTTGCTCAGGTTGGTTTGTTTCCAGTACGACGAAGGCGTCTTCTTGGAACATGATGGAGTCTGGCATGTTACATTCCTAGCTCACTGTCAAGCAAAACTCTCTGCCCAGACGACTTACCCAAGGGTAGAGATAGATTTGAATCATTATGCTCAAGTTTACCCTGTGGAATTGATATGTTCCTCTCCCTCAACTACGAACCCGCTTTGGAATCCTTGGGATATGACTACTTTGATGAAGTCACGGCAGCGGAATTTCCTAGCCACATCCTGAGATTTCGTAACGATCAAGTACTACCTCTGTTGGGGTTAGACCCCACTCAGGTACAAGACGATGATTTTATCCAAGCTTTTGGCAAATTTCAGGGGGTGCGACCCTTTTTGGCGTTACGATATCACGGCTATCAATTCGGCGAGTATAACTCCAGGCTAGGGGATGGTAGAGGCTTTCTTTACGGACAAGTGCGGGGTATCGATGGCGAACTCTACGACTTCGGCACAAAAGGCTCTGGAACAACACCTTACTCTAGAGGTGCTGATGGTAGACTGACGCTTAAAGGTGGCGTTCGGGAAGTGCTGGCGGCTGAAGCGTTGCACAATCTCGGCGTTCGTACCTCCCGCTGTCTAAGCCTAGTTGAAACTGGCGAACAACTCTGGCGAGGAGATGAACCTTCTCCCACTCGTTCTTCAGTAATGGTGCGTTTGGCGCGTTCTCACATCCGGTTTGGCACCTTTGAACGGTTGCACTATTTAAAGCGTCCAGATTTAATCAAAAAGCTCTTAGACCATGTTATTGAGCAGTATTATCCCAAAGTTACTCCTTTTAGTCAGGAGGGGATAAAAGAAGATGAGCGGTATGCACAGTTTTATGCAGAGTTGGTAGAACGAGTAGCCGAACTGGTGGCACAGTGGATGGCCGCAGGATTTTGTCACGCTGTCCTGAACACTGACAATATGTTCATCACGGGTGAAAGTTTTGATTATGGTCCTTATGCATTTATCCCAACTTATAACCCTTCTTTTACGGCTGCTTATTTTGACTATTACGGGCGCTACTGCTACGGTTATCAACCAGAGATTTGTCGGCTAAATTTGGAAATGCTTCAACAGCCTTTAGCAGCTGTAATTCCACAAGCGGATATGGAAGCCGCGTTGACCAAGTTTGAGAAGCATTATTACCTAACTTATCGGCAGCTCATGGTTAGTAAACTAGGGTTTGAGCAGTTCTCGGAACCTCAAGCAGAGGAGTTATTAAGGCTAACTATTCAATTCCTTCAGAATAGCCAAGTGGGTTATCACGCTTTCTTTGCGGAATTAGCGCAGCAGTTTGAGTTTAGCTGGCGAGATGATATCAGTCAGATTTTTACCCAAGCATCATTTTTGGAATCAACTGAGCAATCGTCCGCTCTGGATAATTGGCGAGTTTTATACCATCATCTTTTGCAGAGTCTATCAGTAGCTCAGATGGAGGAGATGGCTGAGCGTTTGAAGGATAAGAATCCGCAGACGGCGTTACTTCGACCTTTGATTGAACAGGTTTGGGAGGCGATCGCTCAGAAAGATAATTGGGAGCCTTTTTATGCTTTGGTGAAGCGGATACAACAGAAGGGTTGACTTGTCCTTACTGCGTCCCCAGGCGCAAGCCGTCGTCAACTCGTCGCACGGATCGCTTTGCAGTGTTCGTAAATGTCCATGGACGGCCAGATTCAGAAGACCAGCCCTGCACAAGCGGCTGATCGCCAGTGTCAATCAGTATCTCTAGGTGACCATATAACCGCACCTTCCCGCCCTGATCAACAAACGTTGTGGTGGGTGAATAAACTAACTTATGGGCTGCATTCATCGCGATCGCCGATTCGGTGTTTACAATCAGGTCTGCGTAGGAGCCAAGATTAGTCCAGTCGGTGCCATTTCTAGCCTGAGGATTACCAGCCCCTTGGTTGAGGGCATTCAGAAACGACGACCCTTGGTTAAGTTGCACGCATTCATAGATCAACGTGGAACACCAGTCACGGGTATAAGGATTAAGTCCTTTATGGGGTGTTGCCACACTGACAACATCCTCAACGAGTAAATACGGAGGGAAATCGGGGTCTTGGCGCTGTACTTTGTCGATGGCGTACCTTGTGATCAGTCCCCCCATCGAGTATCCCATCACATCAATGGCGACGTTGCGACTGGAAAATGTGTCATAGACATACCAAGCCAGATGGTATGCCAGGTGTTCGATAGAGGTTTGATTGCTGTGGTGTCCATTCGGATGGTTCTGTGCTTGCGTGCGCCCTGGGCCTTGGTGAGTCGCATGTGAACCGGAGTTGCTGATCGATACGTCGCAGTTTGCGTCACCACCATAGTAAGCAACCGTGCGAACATTCGTGTAACCGAGAGATACAAGTCCTGATTTGTGTTTACCCAGGTTCTGGTTTAGGTTCGGGTTCGCACAGTTGAGAAATCCCAGAAATGCATCAATGCCATGCACGAGTAACACGGGCTTAGTGCGGCTGTCAGTGCGTGCCTCTGTAGCCAACACTCCAGAACTTTTTTTACACAACTCATCTAAATTTACAGTCGTACCATCTGCTCTTTGCATCTGGCAAACTTGTTTATTATTAACTGAGTTTAAATCCGATAGAATTTTTTCACGACTAAGAGCAGTTTCCGCTAAAATTGTAGTCGCCGCAATTAAAACAATTAAGCTAATAACCTTGAGGAGTCTGTTTTTCTTCAACATAGTAGATTTGCTGATAAGAACTTGTTTAAGCAGTTCTGTTCAAGACGCGATCGCACCAGCCTTGTCAAGGTGTATCTCAACTAACTTTTGTTTTCATGGCAAATTATGCTCTCAATAAACCGTGTTTATCTAAGAGCAAATTCGCTAAAAGTACATGTTCTTTTAGCGATCGCTGTAGTTCATACTCGTAAATAGCCAAGCGTCTAAAGGCACTTGCTACCACCTTGACAGGGTTAACGAGATCGTGCTCCGCCCACTAGCAAAGCGGCTGGTTTTGAGCAAGTCGCCTCACTGTAAGATGAACCATATTTTCTTCCGCATAGTACCATGCCCTTAGGTATTAAACTGTCGGGCATTTAACGGGTAATATCAACTAGTGGTTGAGAGTAGAAGGAAGTCTGAACGCCTTATCCTGACTCATTATCCTTAACTTCCCTGAACCTAGGAAAATTCCAATTAGATATAAATTTCTCTTAAAAAGAGGGTCTTGAGGGGATCTACTTTTCTTTAGAAACAGCCTTTAAGTCTATCCCTCTTCTAGCACCAACACTTATAACCTGATTTTTACCAGCTGTCAAATGCACCTAAAGCCTTAGAGCCAGCCGTTTTTAATAGCTTAATGTACTAAGGTATTTGCTTTTATCGTTTCTAATAATTTGCTGATCGTCACGGGTTTTGTTAAATAACTATTAACTCCTAGTTGCATTGCCCGTTGCCGACTTTCAGGGTTACTGTCAGACGTGAGAAAAATGACAGGAATATCGGCTGTTGTTAAATTCTCTCTTAACTTCTGTAGCACCCCATATCCATTTATAATAGGTATATTAAGATCGCAAATAATTAAATCAGGCTGCATTTCTTTGCCTAATCTTAAGCCTAATAAACCATCTCCAGCACTCACGACATTAAAATCTTCTAATTCAAGAATCTCAAAAAGAGTTGAGCGCATCATATCATCATCTTCAATTACTAAAATTAGTGGTTTCATCGATTTATCCTTGAGTCGAGCTGGCTGCCTGAGTACTGGCAAAAGTGCGAAGCAGTATCCGTTCTCTGGAAGAGTTTTAGCAATGTTTACTAAGTTGTTGAACAAAGAGCGGATTCTTAGTATTTTGGATCTGAAATTCCTGGTGAAGATTGGCGATCGCGAAACTCAGATCGGGCATATCCTGCCGACATCGAGAGCAAAACCAATAAATCCGGTTGTGGCGAATATGACGAAGCAACTGAGCCGAGCAACATGGACACTGATTCATAAGAGTTTTTCAAGCCAACGATCATGAGATTACAGATCGCCCGTCAAAAAACAGGGAAGAAATCGGGAAGAAATCGGGAAGAAGGCTAAATGCTTAGAGAGTATTCATCAGCAGCGACAGAAGAATTCTAAATTAGTGAAGATTAGTT
>DALYIW010000209.1:14554-15389 GCA_031970155.1 Coleofasciculaceae cyanobacterium CTOTU46601
CCTCTTGAGAATGGCTTGAGGCGATAACCAACCCCTTGAGCAGTTTCTATCAAATCATCAGGAACACCTACAGCTTTGAGTTTTTGGCGTAATCTCCTAATGTAAGCCCTGACAGTAGTTTCTTCTGGAGGCTCTACAGAAGACCAAAGATGTTCGATAATGACACCGTGAGTCAGTATCCGCTGTCCGTTGTGAATCAGTAGTTCCAACAGACTATACTCCTTTGGAGTCAAGCGAAGAGTTTGACCTTTGTAGCTGACTTCGTACAGCGCTGAGTCCAGATACAACTCGCCCCATTCTAGTGTCGAAGGCAATGAAACCCCTCCTCGCCGCCTCAATGCTCGAATTCTTGCGAGTAACTCTGGTAAATCTAGGGGTTTGACCATGTAGTCATCAGCCCCAGCATCTAAGCCAGTAACTTTGTCGTTGCTCGTATCGCAGCCAGTTGTCATCAGGATAGGTACAGTGTAATTTTGGGATCGTAAGCGCTGACATAAATGGATGCCATCTAGCTTAGGCAACATCACATCTAATAAAATCAAGTCATACTCAAACGCCCTGATTTGCTCCCATGCAGCCTCACCATCGGTAGCAACATCAACTATATGTCGATAGTCAGTAAGAAATTCTCTTAGAACTTGTCCAAGTAACTCATCATCTTCGACTAAGAGAATTCTCATCGCCTAGGGTGCCTAGATTGATACATTAGAAGGCACAGATAAGGGTAGAATAGCTCTACCTTGAGAAAGATTTGATTATTAGTATTATTTTACCACTGCTAAGTGACATCCTCCCCCACTAAATCGAAGATTATAGTGGGGGCTTCCAACCTCAC
>DALYIW010000210.1:0-15261 GCA_031970155.1 Coleofasciculaceae cyanobacterium CTOTU46601
TGGTTGTTGGTTGTTGGTTGTTGGTTGTTGGTTGTTGGTTGTTGGTTGTTGGTTATTTGTTGAGAGATGGCTGGAAATAATTTCAACTTTTCAGCTTGTACTAAAACATTGGCTTTAGCGGGGTTTTTAAGTTAGTCTCCAGCTTGCTCTTTAGCCACCAATAATCAGTGAAAGACGAGATAACAAAGGCCAGGTCAGCAAAATTCCTAAGACAGCGATTCCTAAAAGAATGGTCAGTGCATAAAACTGGGTTTGACCAGAAACGTTGTACTTTAAACTTTGTCCACTGAATACGGTTACCATACCCACTAGATTCACCGCCCCGTCAATGATATAGCGGTCAGCCCAGGAAATTGTTTTGGATATTGAGTCAACCACAAACACAATTGTCAGACGGTAAAGTTTTTGGGTGTAAAAGTCGTAGGCAAAGAAATCTTGCAGAGACTTGGAACCAAATTTCACGGGTTTCTTCCATCCGTCATTGAGATAAATGACTGCCCCAAGTCCGCCACCCACTGCGCTGGTCAAAACTAACAAGCCAGCAACTGTTGTATTTAAAGTTGACCAGTCTGGTAGCAGGTGCCATTGCAGAAGTAGCAACGGAACGTGAAGGGTGAAGCCCATTAAAATCATCATAGGCAGAGCCATTGGCCAGTGAACCTCAGGCGATCGCTCTGTCATTTGCTTGGGTTTGCCCGCAAACGTTAAACCAAACACGCGGGTTAAGCTAAAGGTTGCTAGAGTATTCACCACCAACAACACTCCAAATAACCAAGGATGAGTATCACAAAGATGGTCACCTAGTTGCACTAAAGACCAGAATCCGCCGAGGGGAGGTACTGCTACCAATCCCGCTGCACCGACTATATAAGAGAAGGCTGAAGCGGGTCTTTTACCCCACAAACCACCGAGTTGAGTAACATCCTGAGTGATGCTGTTCCACACAATAGTGCCGATACTCATCACCAACAAAGCCATTGATACCGCATAGGTCAACATCAATAACAAAGCTGTTTCGCTATGTTCAGTGCCTACGGCGATAAACACCAAGCCCATATTGGCGCTGACTAGATAAGAAAGGGTGCGTTTGATGTCAATTTGTGCGATCGCCACCATCGTACCGCCCACTGCTGTTACGGCACCAATCAACAAAGTCGCAGACCCAGCAATGGGAGAAAGCGCGATAACGGGTTCGAGTTTAATTAGTACCCAAGCGCCAGTTGCCACCACCACCGAGTTCCGTAAGATTGTGCTAGGAATTGGGCCTTCCATCGCTTCATCTAACCACAGATGGAGCGGAAATTGGGCACATTTACCCATGGGCCCTGCAATCAAAGCTAGACCTAACAGAGTAGCGACTGTCGGGTCTACATTAGCTGTACTTGCCCATTCAGCGAGTTCGGAAAAGTTCCAAGTTCCTGATAGGGGATAAATACCAATAACCCCCATCAACAGAAATAAGTCGCCTACCCGCTTAGTTAAGAAAGCATCTCTGGCACCTGTGACGACCAAAGATTGATTAAACCAAAACCCGACTAGAAGGTAAGTTCCCAGGGTGAGAATTTCTAGAATTATGTAGCTAAAAAACAAAGAATTGGAGAGGGCAAGCGCACACATTCCAGCTTCAAACAATGCCAGTAGAGAATAGAAACGTGCCCAACCCCAATCCATCTCCATGTATCCAATGGCGTAAATCTGGGCAAGTAGGTTTATTCCAGTCACTACTATAGTTGCGCCAATGGTAACGGCAGAAAGTTCTACAGGTATTGTCAAATCGAGATTGACTACATGCAGCCACGGAATCAGTAATTCTTGTGCGGGTTGATTCCAAGTTGCAGGTAGAGCCAAAATACCGTGTAAAAAAGCGATGAGGGTCATCACCGCATTAATGTAACCAGAGGGTCTAGGTCCTGTGCGACGAATAATATTAGGAGACCAAGGTATCGCTAATATTACACCAGTTAGTGCGTAGCAAGGAATTAACCAAGCCGTCTGAAGGAAGAACTGAGCCATCGGCATTACCTTTTTGCGTGCTGAAAGACTTATTGCTGTGCAAGCAACAGTGAAGAAGTCCTGTTTTGATCAGGACTAGTAGCCACACTGAGTTAAGTTTTTTTTAAGCTTTTAATTTAGTGTAATGGTTTGTCGGCACAAAAAAAAGAACGAAGTTAAATAATTCCGTAATAACGGCTGTAACTTCTGCTTATGTACACTTGGTTATACACACCTGCCATTGGAAAGATTGATAATAACAATTGATTAGCTCTATAGTTAAGCTGAGTTTTTTATTAAAAATAATCACAAATTATTAATTTAAGTTGACAACATGGCTTGTAAGCGGTTTCTAGGCTTTGAGAGTCAACTGGGCAGCGATCGCAGTTTTCAGTTGCTGGTACTATCACGGTACAGGGCTGTTTGATTCTCTAGGAAGCCCAACACCCTCGCAGGGGGCGGCTACACAAACCAAGTCTGTCGCCAGAGATGAGAGTGAGGACGGACTCAATGCCGAAAAAGGTTTAAACCTGCGGAGGCAGGTGATAATTCGTGTAGCCCCAGGCTTCGTCGAGCCTGTGAGGCTTTGAGAGAATGAAACAGCCCTGGGAGGCTCGTTAGGGGGCTTTCACGAGGGTGTTTGCGTAAGTTCTGTAATACCAAATCCGGATTTTATACCCCTTTTTTGTAACCTGCACAACAATTGAGAGACGTTCCGGTGGAACGTCTCTAGGAAATGAGGAATGGGGTACAGCGATCGCCTAAAATTTAGTTCTGAGCTAGTTCTATCTATATAGTTAGTACCACATGACCCAATCTAATGAGCAGCGTGCTAACACCTTAAAAGCTGCCTTTCAAGTTTGTAGTGTTGAGCCACTAGAGCCTGCTGAAATGGATCGGTACTATGTTGACTTATCAGCAGTACGCAAAACCTCAGCGATTGAAAGTGTTAGTACGATTTTAGACTTTCAAGAACCCGCAGATTTCAACACAATCTTGTTTACTGGACATCGAGGCTGTGGCAAAAGTACTGAGCTAAAGCGAATTCAGAAGCAATGGCAAGAAGATTACCGCATTATTTATTTAGAAGTTAATGAAGAAACAGATATTAATGATGCTCGTTATACAGATTTTTATTTAATTGTTATCAAACGAGTTGAGTTTGAACTCCGGAAATTAGGTTTAAATTTCGACGAGCAACTTCTAAAAAACTTTGAGTCTTGGTTTAAGGATATTACTAAAGAAAATGAAGAAACGGTAGAAAAATCGGTCAGTCTTAAGGGAGAAGCGACTCTTAGTCCAGAAGCTCCATTTCTCGCTAAATTGATGGTTAAGTTGCTGGCTCAAATCAAAGGGTCTGATAAGCAAAAAACTACCATTCGTGAAACTTTAGAAAAAGACCTATCCCGCCTGAAGGCAGATATTAACCTTTTGCTGGGTGATGCCTACGTTAAACTTAGAAAAAAATTTCCTCAGTGCAAGGGTTTACTGATTATTTTTGACAACCTGGATCGGGTTCCTCCTATGGTTGCAGAACATTTGTTTTTTGACTACGCCGCGCAGTTACAAGAACTGGACTGTACTATTATTTACACCGTACCCATTTCTGTCCTGTGTTCACCCAAAAACCCGCTGAATCAGTTTGATGGCAATCCTCATATTGTGCCAATGGTAAATATTTATGAATTTGATAGAGACTGCTGTCATCTAAAGTACAACCAAATCGGACTAGATGCGATCGCTAGTGTCATCGAAAGGCGAGTGGATGTTGATGCTGTGTTTGAATCTCGCCAGGTGTTGCTTGATATGGCAAAAGCAAGTGGAGGACATGTGCGGCAATTGATGCAGATGATGCGGACAGCTTGCCAAACTGCCAGCACGAAAAGGCATTCTAAGATTCTGGCTGAAGATGTTACTTATGCGATTAACCAACAGCAATTTAGTTTTGAACGGTTTATTCCTGAAGAACACTATCCCTTTTTAGCCCAAGTGTGTCTGACCAAAAATGTTAGCAAAGATGAAAAAGGTCAGTTGATGCTCTTTAACACTTCGGTTTTGGAATACAACGGCGATAAACGATGGAATTACCCTAATCCAGTGGTGAAGCAAAATGAATTCTTCCAACAAGCCCTCGAAGCTGCCCTTGCAGAGAAATCTTAGCTCAGAAGTTAGTCAGTTCATCGCTGCTAATCAAGAAGAATTTGCTGAGTTGCTCACGTTTATCGACTTTGCGGAAAAGTTTACAATTGGTTTTGTTGAGGTAAATTTTTCTCCAGATACTGAACTTTTAATTGAAGCGTTGAAGAGTACTTCAGAATGTCAGGAGATTCAGTTTGTTGTTCTAGACTTTCCGGATAAGAACTTACGATTTATCCGAGACGAAATTCTTGAGATATTACCCACAATCCAGTTATACCCCAACAAAAAGCTTGTTTTGATTGTGCGGGGGCTAGAAAAATCCATCGGCGTTTTTGGAGACTATCCTCCCGTTTTACAAGACCTAAACTTTGTCCGAGATGCTTACAGAAAAACAGTGCCTCATCCAATGCTGTTTATTTTGCCTGACTATGCTATCACCCGTCTGGCAAAATTTGCTCCAGATTTTTGGGCTTGGAAATCAGGAATTTTTCGGTTTAAAACAACTCAAGTCACTAAAGACTATGCAATGGCTCAGACTCTAGAGTCTGAGAGAACAATCGACCGATTACCGACTCCAGAACAGCAAGAGCGCATCGATTTATTAGAGCGCCTGCTCATGGAAAATAAACCGACTGGGCATCAGGTTACAGGACAGAATCTCCGCAGCTATACTAATATACTGCATCAGCTAGGAGTCGCTTATCTCAGTCAGAGAAATCCTGTTAGAGCTAAGGAATATTTAGAAGAGGCTATCAAACAAGTTGATAAAGATTCTGATTTTTACGCTGAAATTATCAACACATTAGGAAAAGCCTACTATCAGCAACGACAATTTGATACGGCAATTAATTGTTATCAAGAATCATTAAACATTTCTCGGACTCTTGAGAATCGTCGCGGTGAAATTGCTTCTTTGTATAAATTGGGTAATGCTTACCTAGAATTGAGACAATTTCAACAGGCACGAGAATTTTATCAGCAGTGTATAGAGATTGAGCAACAGCTAGGCGATCGCTTTTCTCAAGCTCGCATCTACCACCAGTTGGGAAGAGTTGCCCAACAGTTACGAGACTATCAACAGGCAAGAGCTTACTATCAACAAGCTCTCGATATCAACATCGAATTTGGCGATCGCTATGAGCAAGCTGGCACCTACCACCAGTTAGGAAGGGTTGCCCAACAGTTACGAGACTATCAACAGGCAAGAGCTGACTATCAACAAGCTCTCGATATCACAATCGAATTTGGCGATCGCTATTCTCAAGCTGGCACCTACCACCAGTTGGGAAGGGTTGCCGAAGAATTACGAGACTATCAGCAGGCAAGAGCTTACTATCAACAAGCTCTCGATATCACAATCGAATTTGGCGATCGCTTTTCTCAAGCTCGCATCTACCACCAGTTGGGAAGAGTTGCCCAACAGTTACGAGACTATCAACAGGCAAGAGCTTACTATCAACAAGCTCTCGATATCAAAATCGAATTTGGCGATCGCTTTTCTCAAGCGCTCACCTATTATTGTTTAGCCTCACTTGCACAAGAGCAGGAAGACTACCCAGAGGCAAGGGCTTATTTTCAGAAAGCCCTGGAGATATACGCTGAGTATCAGGATGAATATAGGGGTGCGATCGCACGGGAAGCATTAGAGCGACTACCAGACAATTCTGAAAATTAAGGTTGCAAAATTAAAATTATGGCTAAACCTAAAATTCTCCAAGAGGGTAGAGACTATACATTTCGCTCTTACTTTGAAATGACCTATGGCCCTGATGAAATCTTAGCTGAGTTCGACTACAAACTTATCAGGTCAAAGCTGTCTCTACCGAGAACGAACAAAGAACTCGATCACCTTCCACAGTTGCGCGATCGCATTGAAAGAACCTTACCGCGAGTTAGACTCACCAGCGAAACAGCGCGAAGAGAAACCTTAGTAGCTCCTGTATTGATAGAAGTGGCTACTTACTACTGCGACTGCCAGTTAAGAATCGAGTATCCGCTGATAGTCAATAACTGGCTCAAGGGAAACTTAGACTATCTATTACAATCAGCACAAAGTCTATTAGTAGTAGAAGCTAAAAACGACGATATTACTAGAGGCTTTACCCAACTAGCGGTAGAACTCATTGCTCTATCCAAAATAGAAGAACAAGAGCTATTTTATGGTGCAGTCACAATCGGTGATGTTTGGAGGTTTGGGACACTAAATGTCAACCTGCAACAGATTACTGAAGACATAACTATATACTCGTTACCTGATGATTTAGGAGATTTAGTGGCTATTTTAGTAGGAATTGCTGATAGACAGTAAGGGGGGATCGAAGGGTATCTGTAGCAAACATTTAGCTATTTGATATAAGTCCTGTGAATGAGAGCGACCATCAAAAAAAATACCTGATTTTTCAGGTATAATCAGCGAACCCGAAAGAAATCCTGCGCGGGAAGCTTGACTCATGGTGCATCCAGCTACACTCAGGCATAAGAAAATGACGGAGACAGCCGTTTTAAGCATACTGAGTGCGTTTCCGAGAATGAATGCAGAAAATTTCTGCGATCGCTGGTTTGGAATTGACCAACTAGAACCAGAACAGAGAGAGCAAAGAAAGCAGGAAAGGGGGTACAGAGCCAAATGTGCAAGGGTTTTAAGCATTGTGCTGAAGAAGCCCTATAAAACAGTTGATAGCTGGGGTTCCAGGTTCGAGACGATGCCAGAAGACGCTCAAGCCACTCTCGCCTATGCAGACGCCCTTCGGATTCAACTGAAAGCAGCCCCAGATGAACTTCTGGATTTATTCCTAGAGCAGCGTTCAAGACAAGAAAATTAACTTTGAACCTTGGCAAAAACAATACCTGGTTTTTCAGGTAAAACTCTTGCTCTTCTACTTGGAGGGCTTTATTTTTTTTGTATCCAAGATTTCCAGCGTTCAACCCAAATGGCTCAAGAATTTGTACCCAATCCCAGCGATGAACCCAAAGCGCCTGTCTCCAGCAAAACGTCCGACACAGCACCTCCTAATCGAGAAAAGCTGAGACATATCTTGATTGGTTCTCCCGATGTTGTCAGGAGTGCGATTCACCTGCTGCATGTGCTTGGCTATGCTGAAACTACGGCGTGGAGTCCTTTTCAGCCTACGGCTAACCCTGGTGAGGTGATTAGTATTTGGGTGCGATCGCTTCTGCGATAGTCAGGAAAATCAACGGCGGTTTTCATTGGCGTAGCACACGGTAGGGGCACGATACCAAAGCCCCTACAAAATTTGTATTTAACCAGATGCGATCGCTAACGGCACAAGCGTTGATGATTGCCATCAAACCACCCCACCTCAGCCTTCAGTCTATTTAAAATAGGTGGGTCGAGTTGGAAAAATGGGAATGATTGAAATACTTACTCAAGCAGAAAAAACTCTTGTAGCTCGGCAAAAACTACCAGAAGCCTTCGGTCCCGATGCACTACGACCCAGCTACGATGGACTGGGTTTAGCGAATATAGCTGCCTTAACAACTCAATGGCTGTCTCCTGAAGCCCCTGCCCTGAGCGAACTGCCTGCATTACCCCCTTTTAATCCAGACTTACTCGAAGATAAAGCTGTAAGTGAGTGCTGGAAAACTTGGTTAGAGCAAGCACCGATTAATCATGTGGTGCTACTAATTGTGGATGCTCTGGGATACGACCAATTACGGACGCTAATGGATGAAGGAGTTACACCGGGACTAGCCACTGCTTGCAAGAGTCCTCAGGCTTTTTTTATGCCAGCTACCTCAGTTTTCCCTAGCACGACAGTTACAGCACTCACCTCTGCGGCAACTGCCTATGCACCAGCCCATCATGGGATTATGTGTACCAATATCTACCTGCGGGAAATCGGTAGTATTGTGCATCTGATCAGTATGCGACCTAGCCTTGCTCCAACTACGACACCTTATCCCGATACTCAACTCAATCCGGATACCTTAGTGCCTGTGCCCAACCTGTATCTGAGAATGGAGAAGGCAGGGGTAGATGTGGGGATGGTTAACTGTTCTCAGTTTAAAGGGTCTGGGATTAGCCGTTTTACTAGCGCTGGGAGTCAGGCTGGAACGAGTGGTTTTACTGGTTATATAACTCCGGCAGATGGTTTTGTTAAATTACGCGATCGCTTAAAATCTAAACGCAACAACGGTAAGAGTTTCACCTATATATACGTGCCAAGCGTAGATACTATCGCCCATCGCTTCGGGCCGCTAAGTGCCAGTTATCGAGCAGAGGTAGCAGCACTCGATTTTTCTCTCAAGCGGGAACTTTTCGAGCCTTTAGCAGGTTGCTCTGATATCGCCCTGCTGTTTGTAGCTGATCATGGTCAGCGTCCAGCATACCCGGACAAACTGCTCTGGCTCAATGACCATCCAGACCTTACTCAGTTGCTGTTTGTTCCAGCTACAGGTGAATCACAAGTCCGATTTTTGCATGTAAAGCCTGGTGCAGAAGCGGCTGCTTTGAAGTATGTTCAACAACATCTAGCTGAACAGTTTATCGCTGTGTCTGCCAAAGATGCGATCGCACTTGGTTTATTTGGCCTACCCAGTCAACCGACTAGTGTAGAGTGTTGCGATCGCATTGGTAACTTGATCCTCATCTCGCGCAGCGACTGGATTTGCTACCAGTGGCTAGGACAACCTCCTGCTGAAACCAAGCAACCTTTTATATCCGGAGTTCATGGGGGCTTAAGCCGCGCCGAGATGCTAATTCCCTTCCTGGCTTATCGTTTTTAGTCCCTAACCTTCAACCCAAGCAGAAAAATCCTTCACAAACACAGAAAGAGACAATAACTCAATTGTTGAGTCATTACGTGCAGCTTCCTGTTGAACAGTTGTGTTGTAGCCCCAATCAGCCAAGAAGAGTCTTACATCCTTCATGTCAGGCTGTTGTTGCACCGATTGTAAGGTTTTCAATCGGTCTTCTACAAACCAAAGCGTCACCGCTTCACCTGGAAATGCATCTATCAATTGCCGCAGCGTTTGGTGTTTAGGACGTTTACATTCTTTCCCGATAATCCTCTCCTCAGGCAGTTGGATACCTTGTTCGTGCATTAGCTGCTTAACAAAGCGCCCTTCTTTAGTCGTAACAATGAATAGCTGCGTAAGAGTCTCCAAGGGAGATGCCTGCGCGGCGGACAATATATCATGCATCCGTTCAATCACACCGGGGTAGAATCGGTGCAATCCCAGCCAACTGTCTAAATCTGTTGCAATCCACTCATCTCGAACAGCATCTAGCTTCTTGCCAACCTCTACCGCATCTAAGTTTTCTGATTGAATGATTTCTAAGGCAACAGCGGGCCAATCTTGCAAAATCTTCTCTGGTGAGACACCCAGTACCAGCGCCCTTAGCAAAATTGGCATTTCCCAGCCAACTTCAACCACAGGACGTAAGCGATAGAAGCTGGGTGCTAAGTTATCTGGTGGAGTCTGGGACTCAGGTTGCCAGATTTGACAGTAAGTACGCCAGGAAGTCTGAAAATACTCAAGTAATCCGTCACAGAGGACGCCATCAAAGTCAAGAGCGAGAATCGTGGGGGCATCAGCAAGCATAGTAGAAGTCGCTGGAACCTCAAGAGTTTATTCTCCCAAAAATATCAGAGATTTCGTGAAATGGTATTACTCCCTGATCATTCCCAGCCAATCTACAAAAAAATTTAACTCACAGTATCTTTAAATACAATTTACGCAGAATTACGGCAACTTTACAGCTAAGTCATCAGTCTCGGCTTAGGATAATAATCAAGAAAGTGAATTTAGGTTTGTGTGACGAGTTGCTCTACCTCTACAAAGTTCTTCTATCCGTTTTGCAGCCTGAAAATTCTTAAGCGGTAAACTAGGATATCCATTTAAAGAGATAACTGTTTATTTCTTTTATAACAGTTTCTACTCAATATAGGTGCTTTGCCATGCCACTAGGGTCTGCAACGTTAAACAGATCGTTAAATTTCACTGTCGTAAATCTAATGCAATCTCAAGAAGCATCAATGAAACTCAGCTTGAAATTTGTTCAACGTTTCTTACTGTTTACAGCTCCTTTGGTAACTGGCTCTGTATTTGTAGCTTTGCCAGGTTTGGCTGCGACTCACGCCACTTCTGGTTCAGCTGTAAATCTTAGCAACTTCAGTCACAACCCTGTCGAAACATCTACTTTCACTGACACTAATACTCTTACAATTACAAGCATTGATTCAATCAACTCAAATTCTTCTGCTCTTGTTCCACCAGCTGCCGCAGTTACTGCCAACGCTGATGCCTTGGCAACTTTTCCTGTCAATCCCTCCCCTGCACTGACAGAAGCCTTTAACGTATCTTTAAGTGCAGCTCAGGGTGATTCTCAAGGTGAGAGTCATAGCTACTTAGGCTTAGGTCAGAGCTTTTCTCAAGTTGTCGGCTACAACTTCAGTATAGGAGCTAATGAAACTTTTTCTTTCGACGTGAATGCTGCTTTAGGTCTACAAACTTCAACAGAGTATGTAGGTGAAACGGCAAGAGCTGGTGGTAATATATCTTTCTTGTTGTTTGACACCACTGGGATGACTGACCCTTCAAAAATTGACTGGAATAATCCGTTAGAATTTATCACTTTCTCCGCACAATTAGATAGTTCAGGACAGAACTACTATACTCTTGGCAAGAGCGCCAACTTAAACTTTCAACCAACAAACGTGGCTATTAATGCGTCGGCTGGAGAAAACCAACAAAGTTTCTTTGGGTCTTTACAGGGAACGATATCTCGCGGATTTAATAAGTTAACGTCTCTCGCTCTGGTAGCTTTTCAAGGTAATCAGGTATCTGTGTCTTGTAAAGCTCCTTAATCTATTGAAGAGATGGTCATTAATGCGCGAATGGGTGCATCTCAATGTTACAAACTTATAAGATAGCTTGAATCGAAGAGTTTACATAAACTGACAATTGAACTCTTCGGTTTGCGCTGTGTACATCGTACAAAAACGCAACACAAATTTACAAAAATTGGCTGCACCAGCAGCTAAATATTTCTTAGTTTGAACATAAATAACCTGCCAATATGGCAACACAACAGCAGGTTTTCTAATTATCTTAAGAACAGGATTGCACAAGTAAACTACTAATTAACACAGCAATCTGTTAACTAATATAGGAAGGAGAAAATAATGAATCATCCTTTTGCTTTAGAGCTTTCTGATCTAGAAGCTGTTGACCTAGATTTTGAAGAGAACCTCACCGATGAAGCAGCCGCTGAAGTTGCAGGTGGAATACTACCCGGTGGTTGCGTCGTCACTGGGGCTTATTATGAGGGAGGTGGTTATGGGTGGCCTCCTATTGTTAAAGACCCTGTTTATCCTGTACGTCCCAAATACCCGCCCTACGAAGTAACGACACTGGCTCTCGGTGAAGAGGGTGGTCATTTCTAGTCTTACACTAGTCCTATACCTCTATAGTTATTGGTTAAGAGAGTGGTAGTCTAGACTTAACTGTGTAAGACTTGGTTACTTTACTACTCAAAAAACTCAGTGATTGACATCGTAAAAAAAGCGCCCTTCCTGTATAAAAGGGTGTTTTTTTTATGTTGATAATATAAAAAAACAGCCAAGCTGGCAACACAATAACAGGTTTTCTAATTCATCAATAGCTCAATCAGTCGTTGTGTAATAGGAAAACCAGTTTGCTGTTCAAAGTACACGAACATAGGACTGGGATTAGCTTCAAGGAATACATACTCACCCGTTGGCTTCAAACGCCAATCAATTGCTGTCCACTCCAACATCAATGCCTTAGCAATAGCGATACATTGCTGTTTAGTGGAATCTGGCAATTCTAAGGGGATTAATTCAGCTTCTGAATCTTCCCGGAAGTCCAAAGAATTACTACGAATTTCAGCAGAATAAACTGACCCACCAATAACATAACTCCGAATGTTAGTACCAGGAATATATTCCTGTATTGTTACTGGAGACAAGCTTAGGGCTAAATTCAGTCGCTTAGGGTCTAAATGAGACTCGGTGACAAACTGAGTATGAGTACCACCATATACAGGCTTAAAAATTACTTTGTTTTGAGACTGAGCATACTCAATAACTTGCTCTGGATCGTTGCTAATTAGAGTAGCTGGAATTCTTACTCCAAGTTGCTTGACGGTGCTAAGTTGCAGAGGCTTCTCTTTATGAAATTGGTAGGCTTGCCAGGAATTAATCCAGCGGGCTGGGCAAGCTTGTATTAGCGATCGCAAAGTGCTAATTGAATCATTAAACGCAATTCTCTGTTGATTTGCGTCTTTTAATGAAGGGATATAAACCTCAGATAAACTCCGCCAAAACACACTCTTGATGTCTTGGAAATTCAAACGATGACCCCCAGGTAGAGTTAAATATCCTACCTGAGTGTCAGGCTGCCAAGACATTTTTAACTGAGTCGGAAACAAACGAGTGTCTAAATAATCTACTATTGTACCTGCTTGTATAAGGGCTTGGTATAGATGTGCAGCATGAGCATCTTCAGAATTACCCAGAATTAAAATATTCATTGACTAACGGCTAACTGACGAGCTAGATGTTGAGCTACTACTAAAGCTACTGCCTGAAGAGATTTTAAGCTATTTGGCTATGAAGCATATAGTTTAATTCACTGGCTAGCCACTCCTGAAACATACCATCCAGAAGCTCTTGATACCTTTGGGGGGTTAATTCGGCAGGAATAAATTCTTCGACTGTCATTAGATAATAACCCTGCTCTGTTTGGATAGGACCAATTACCTCTCCCAATTTGGCACCAAAGACAATTGCTGCTATGTCGGGTCTTAATTTCCATCGGTCAATGGGACCTTCATAACCAAATTGAAGCCTACGCTTCTCATTAAGATCGTAAAGGTTGGCAGCTTCATAAAAACTGATTTCTTGTTCTTCTATTTGATAGAATATTTCTTGGGCAAGACTTGCATCAGAAACCAAAATTTGATAAATTGAGATTTGGTCAAAATTAAGCCGATTTTGAGTAAAAAGCTTTTCTACATCTTTGGCAAATAAATACTCAGCTAGTTTTTTAGAAAGTAGGCGATCGCGAATTCCTTCCTCCCAGTCATCTGGAGTCATCATCTCCTCAGCTAGCCAAGCCAGTGTATCAGCAGCCCTCTCCAAACGCTTTTCTCGGCGCATACGATCCGCCTCAGCCTGAATTTCTTCTGGAGTGACTGTCAAGCCTCTTTCCTGAGCCGCTTGCTCAATAACTCTTTGCTGTAAAATTCTTTGATACACTTCCTTCAACTGTATGTTTCTTTTCAGGAAGTCAATGATTTCATCGGGTTCGATAGATGCTCTTGAAAAAATCACCATTGTTTAGCTTTACCTCTGCGCGTCCTGTGTCAGTCGGAAGGATGAGGGATGAAAGATGATGAGCGTTACGAGACGTTAGTCTGGGATGAGTATCTCACAAATCAATGAAGGTACTTGAGACTATTTGTATAAAAAAATTTTCATCCTTTATCCTGACCCTCTTTACGTAGCTACCGCTTCGCTTTCCGCTTTCCTTACAACAGTTTTGTCAGCTTGACCACAAGAATTTCGTGCAAGCACTTTTACTAAGGAAGTTTTACCCCTGACAGTGAAGTGTAGGCGTTCGCCAATATTACTAGCGCCTGAGAGAAACACTAGTAAGAAAAAGGCGCTGATGGATGTTTCAGCAGCTTGGTATAGTAATGTTGGCTATTTCTAGTTGACTAAGTACAGGATTTCATAAATCTGTATTGAATTGAGCGGTGTTTAAGTTGAAGCGCGAAGTATACAGAAGCTGGTGTTCATAATACTTTCGCCTTGTAATACACCCTGACGTTAATTTCGCTATGAACTTGTGAAATTCTGTACTAAGGAAATTTGAATGAAGGTGGAGTATAGGCGAGTCCGACAGACTGAGCATAGCCAAGTGCTACAGAGCCAGCATAGGGAGAAGATGCTGCCCAAGTGTTAGTATTAGCCGCAGTGAAGGTAAAGCTACCCATAGCTGAAGACCAAGCACCGGTACCCACAGAAGCAGAACCACCAGCTAAATTGCCGGTTTCTTCAGACAGGTTTCTTATATAGTTCAAGTCAGAGATAATCATGGTATTTCTGGTTTTGGCGCACTTGAATTTCAACAAAATTGAACAGAAGTGAGAGGGATTTTGTTTTCTGACTCAACCGCTGAAAGCTCTTTGAGTGATTTGACTTTCAGCGGCTTTGAGGTTATTTTGGAAAACAATTATGTATTCTGATTCAACCGCTCAAAGTTACACAGTTGATTGAGCCTTGAGCGGTTGTTTGTCTGGCTATTAAGCGCTAACTGAGATGGAATAAGCGCCGGAGTCGCTAGACCATGGAGTGGTGTAAGTGGAGGTAGCGGCTTTGGTGAAGGTGTTATAACCATAAGCGCCTGCACCTGCATCAGCAACAGCTACATTGTTGATTGCCAAACCAACTGTGTAGGAAGCGTATTGGACTAATCCGTTAACATAATCTAACTGGAAGTGGCTACCACCTTGAATTTGGGTTTCTTCAGCAACGACTTCGAGGTGATTGAGGTCAGAAATAATCATGGTTTTTCTCCTGAAAATATGAGGTGAACAACAATTAAAGACGCAAGCTAGAGCAATTATGTATTCTGATTCAACCGCTCAAAGTTACACAGTTGGTTGAGCCTTGAGCGGTTGTTTGTTTGGCTATTAAGCGCTAACTGAGATGGAATAAGCGCCTGAGCCGCTAGAGATTGGAGTGGTGTAGGTGGAGGTAGCGGCTTTGGTGAAGGTGTTATAACCATAAGCGCCTGCGCCTGCATCAGCAACAGCTACGTTATTGATTGCCAAACCCGCGGTTAGAGAAGCGTAAGCAACAAATCCGTTAACATAATCTACTTGGTAGTGGCTACCACCTTGGATTTGGGTTTCTTCAGCAACGACTTCGATGTGATTGAGGTCAGAAATAATCATGGTTTTTCTCCTGAAAATATGAGATGAACAACAGTTAAAGACAGAAGCTAGAGCAAGTATGTATTCTGATTCAACCGCTCAAAATTACACAGTTGATTAAGCCTTGAGCGGTTGTTTGTTTGACTACTAAGCGCTAACTGAGATGGAATAAGCGCCGGAGTCGCTAGACCATGGAGTGGTGT
>DALYIW010000211.1:0-15251 GCA_031970155.1 Coleofasciculaceae cyanobacterium CTOTU46601
CTCATCCCTCATCCCTCATCCCTCATCCCTCATCCCTCATCCCTCATCCTTTTTTAGTCATACATTGTAGTAAGACTTATACCAATCTACAAATCGTTGAATACCTACTTCTATTGGAGTATTCGGTCTAAAGCCTACATCTCTGACTAAATCATCGACATCTGCATAAGTGACAGGGACATCACCCGGTTGAAGAGGTAGCATATTTTTTTCGGCTTTTCGACCCAGACAATTTTCTATGACTTCAATAAAATGCATTAATTCAATTGGTTGATTGTTGCCAATATTGTAAATCTTATAGGGAGCCTTAATCGGGCTAGTAGTTGGTGTACTTCCTGACTCTAGAGAATTCGGTTCAGGAATTTTATCCAGCACTCGTACAATTCCTTCAACGATGTCGTCAACGTAAGTAAAATCTCGTTTCATTTTCCCGTCATTAAAGACATCAATCGGTTGCCCTTCTAAAATGGCTTTGGTAAACAGAAACAGCGCCATATCGGGTCGTCCCCACGGCCCATAGACGGTAAAGAAGCGAAGACCTGTAGTCGGTAAACCATACAAATGACTATAGGTATGTGCCATCAGTTCGTTGGCTTTCTTACTGGCAGCATATAGACTAATCGGATAGTCTACATTGTCTTGAACAGCAAAAGGTATTTTAGTATTGGCACCATAAACAGAACTAGAAGAAGCGAATACTAGATGTTTAACGCCAGAGTAGCGACAACCTTCTAAGACATTGACAAAACCAATTATATTGCTGTCTACATAAGCATGAGGATTCTTAATAGAGTAGCGGACACCAGCTTGAGCAGCCAGGTTAACTACGAACTCGAAACGCTGCTGTTCAAACAGTTGAGCCATACCTTCACGGTCAGCTAAGTCTAGCTGGTAAAAACTAAAATGGGCTTGACTCTGTAATTGAGCTAAACGAGCTTTTTTTAGAGAGACATCATAGTAAGGACTGAGGTTATCGACACCAATAACTTCCTCACCTCTAGCGAGTAGTCTTTGACTGAGATGAAAACCAATAAAACCCGCAGCCCCGGTAACTAAAATCTTTGCCATATCTTCTTTATTAGTCAACGTAACTTTTTGCTCGTTTGTCTTTCTGTTGGTAAGGGTTGGTCAGCCGCTTCTCATTATTTTTCCTCAGCAGACCGACTTAGACTGGTTTTAAGCAAGCACAACCAAGGAATATAGTCTTTTAGGGTCATAGTTAAAGACTCCAGTAACAGATGGTTGATGGCAATGTAGCGGGGTCGAGAATAGATTTAACATCCATGAGAACTCCATCTCGACGCATACCAGCTAAGAGCTGTTCTTGGGGCATGTCCAGGTAAGCTTGGTGACTGACGGCGAGTACAAGGCTATGGAGATTCGACAAATTCTGCCATTCTACCAGCTTGATGCCATATTCCTGCTGTGCCTCTTGAGCATCAGCTAGAGCGTCGTGGACTAGGGGTTCGATGCCAAATTGTCGCAACTCTGCCACAAGATCTGGTACACGGCTATTTCGCAAATCAGGGATATTTTCTTTGAAGGTTAGCCCAAGAATTCCGACTCGCGCTCCCTGAATGGGCAAATTTGCCTGTACTAAGAGTTTGACTAAACGTTGACCTAGGTAGGCACCCATGCTGTCATTGATGCGACGACCAGCGAGGATGACTTGTGGATGATAGCCCAACTCTTCTGCCTTGGTGGTCAGGTAGTAAGGATCGACGCCAATGCAGTGACCGCCCACTAGCCCAGGGGTGAAGGGTAAAAAGTTCCATTTGGTGCTGGCAGTCGCCAAAACATCGCGGGTACTTAAACCTAGGCGATCGCAAATCAAGGCTAACTCATTCATCAAAGCAATATTCAAGTCTCGCTGGGTATTCTCGATGACTTTAGCAGCCTCTGCGACCTTAATGGAAGGCGATCGATAAACGCCGACATCAATAATCGTTCCGTAAACCTTTGCCACCCGTTCTAGGGTTTCAGCATCTTCTCCAGCAACCACTTTGACAATCTTTTCTAGAGTATGAGCTTTGTCACCAGGATTAATTCGCTCTGGTGAGTAACCTAGTTTAAAGTCAATACCCTGCTGTAAGCCAGATGCCTTGGCTAAAACTGGCCCGCAAATTTCCTCAGTAACTCCTGGATAGACGGTGGATTCGTACACTACCACTGAGCCTGGTTTGAGCACTTTGCCAACGGTTTCGGAGGCTTTCAGCAGAGAGGTCAGGTTCGGTCGGTGGTTGCGGTCAATCGGAGTTGGAACTACAACGATAAAGAAGTTGGCTTTTGATAGGTCATCCGGGTCGGAGGTAATCTTGAGGCTGGAGAGTTTCAGGTCACTGGGGGAGACTTCGCCAGTACGGTCGATGCCTTGTTTTAAGGCTTTGACTTTCTCTAGGTTGATATCAAACCCAACCGTGTCTGGGAATTTTTTGGCAAAAGCTAAGGCAACGGGAAGACCGACATAGCCAAGACCAATGATGGCGATGCGATCGCTCATACTCTCAAGAGTTCTCAACTGCTTCATCTATATATCGATAGCTGACACCGCTGGAATGGATTCATGCTGTTTCTTTGGCAGGGCAAGCCAGTTAGAAGAGACAACCTTCTAACTTACACGCGATCGCGTGCCACTGCGCTATCCAACTCAAAACAAAACAGGATTTACCGCACAAACACGACCTATGCAGGACTTACGCAAATTTCGGTTGAACCGCCATTTGTAGGGGTGAACGGCCGTTCACCCCTACTATATGTGGTGTCCATTCGTAAGTCCTGATAGGGTAGGGGCGTATCGCTATACGCCCCTACAGATGGTGATTCGTAATGAGAGATTTGCGTAAGTCCTGCAAAAATACGGCTATTGAGCGCGTAAAATCAGCATTTAGCTCAAGCAGAATCCTTGTGAGCGTTTCAACTGATATAAGAGAAATCCACAAACTGTATGCCATTCATCAGCCACACGAGACGCTCATCTAGGACATCGTTTTCCCAAACAATGTCTGTTTGTCTGTCGCCGTTGAAGTCACCCGTGCCGACGATTCTCCAATTGAGGTCGGTTACAGGGGCAAAGGAAATAAAGTTTCTTTTCGGGAAAATGCCATCCATAAACACTATAGAATTAACCCCTGTTGCCTGGTCACGAAAGAGGATGTCTACTTTTCCGTCAGCGTTGAAATCCCCTGTGCCGACAATGTTGATGCTTGATGGACGTGCCGGGAAGATGTATGTATTAACAATGTCGATGGTACCATTCATCAACCACAGGGCATTGTCGCCTATGACTGGATCGCGCCACAGCAGGTCTACTTGTCCATCGCTGTTGAAGTCGCCTGTGCCGACGATGTTCCAGTCGGGGCTTGTCACTGGAGAAAGGTCTGCGGGTTCGACGAAGGTGGTGCCATTCATCAGCCACACCGCATTATCGCCTGTAAACGGGTTACGCCAAACGATGTCTATTTGTAAGTCGTTGTTGAAGTCGCCTGTGCCAACAATGTTCCAATTGGGGTCGCTTACTGATGTGATCTTAATAACTTGTGTGATGTTGGTGCCATTCATTAACCATATAGCGTTTTCTCCAGTAGCCTGGTTACGTAACACAATGTCTGGTTGCCCGTCACGGTTGAAGTCACCTGTAGCAGCGATTTTCAGGATAGAGGGGGGTGGCGCTTCAATAGTACGAAGCCCAGCGACGAAGGTTATGTCTGGGTCAAGATTATCCAGTGCAAAAGGCAAGCCCGTATTTGGGTCTAGGGGGCTGACGCCGGAGGTGCCTATAAATCCTTGCCCGTTACCATTAACGAGGTCATCAGGCTGAAGATTGATAATTTGAATTGCATCAATAAATTGCCCATTGGCTAACCCAAAATCACTCAGGTCAAACGCTGTGGCTAAGACTCCCCGCTCCGGGTTTCCAGCTAACTGACTCTCAAAAGTGTCGTAAAACTCATAGCGAAAGGCAGTAAACGTGTCAGTACCTGCGATTCGTACTGCTACCGCGTAGCCTTCTGGCTCATTGATATCACCATTTTCGTAGATAACGAAGTCATTGCCTACGCCATTGAGCAGCCCTAGGTCACCCCAGTTTAATTCAATTTGCGATCGAGTACGGCTATCACCTAAAGCTACAGAGAAATTAGATTGATTGGACAAGAGGCTACCAACTGTTTGGCTGGCGAGCGGGTTACCCTCGCTGTTGAGAAACCCAGAGTCAAAAGTGGTTACAGTTCCAGAGATGAGCGAGGCATTTTTGACCGCATTGGCAGAGTCCCACGTCCACCCAGCAACCGTATAAGTACCGTCGGCATTGACTACATTGGTTATGACACTGTCAGTTGCCTCTGTAGTAGCGATGCTGCTCGTCGATCGCGCACTTGCTCTTGTGTAGGCTACTGGTTCTGTGAGGTCGCCTAACAAGTCTGAGGTGTTATTGTACAACCTACTTTTATAGGCGTTTGATAAGTGAGTGTCAAGATCGGTACTCGTAGAGGATAGGTTGGATAACTTTACCATAATAGATTCCTTGGTCAGTGGTTAGTGGGGAGCAATCAAAAATAGTGTTTCCCTTCCAGATGCACTTATACCAAGTTGCGGCTACAAGTCGTGTTCTTGTTTGAGGGGTTTGTCGGTTAGTCGGCTTAACCTTCCTACGAAAAACCAGAAAGTAACACGATTGAATGCAACTTCGTATGAACTTTAATTCCCTGGTCGAGTAATTTCTTAAGCGTGCGCTTAACTTAAGCTTGGTTGTGACTAGGTACATGGATGTGGATGAAGCACCTCTCATCGAAGCTTGAAAGCTAATTGGGTCGCTGAGTTTCTGACAGTTGTCAGCCTAAATATAGGATTAGAGTTTGTACCCAACGACTTAAGTAATTTGATTTGCACCCCTAGTTCTAGCTGACCAGTGATTCTGCCGCTACAACTGGCACTTCTACTGATTGTGTCTTTTCGCTCCACCGATCCAAAATCTCGATGACTTCGCGCTCAAAGGTCACCTGAGCTCGGTTGGTTCTGCCTCCTATGTAGAATTTCCCGTCTTTTTTTAGTGCCCAAATTTGAGAGTGGGAGACATAGCTCATGATTACACCCAGCATCAGTAAACCAAAGCCAGTGTAAACTATTGGAATGCCTGGATCGGCTTTGATTTGTAAGCCAGTGCTACCGATGACATCCACAATTTTTAGTGTGACGCCATTCACCTCCGTTGCCATCCCAGGGCGGATTGTAGAAATTAACTTGCCAGACGCATCATACACCAGTAGGGTTCCCTGCAAATCTCTCGCCAGTAGAGAGACGCCTGCACTCAAATCTGGTTTAGTAGGAATCCAGGTTCCCCAGATGCGCCCTTTCCCTTTGGTATCTAGCTGCGCCATTGGAATCTGGAAAATTGGGCTTTTGTTTAGACGCACCTGAACCGCAGCAATCCCCCAGTCTGTCTGGTAGAATGTCACACCCCGATAGCGCAGTGGCTTATTGACATAGATGGTCTCTCGGTCAACTTCTTGACCTTGATTATCCAGGACAGACAAGTCGGAATAAAACTGGTCTATTCCACCCTTGGGCGTGTAGTCAATCCAGAAGCGATTAACTCGGACTGACCAGTCTTTAGTAATTTGCGGTGCGGCTAACGGTCCACCATCAATAATATTTTTTACTTGAAAGGTGTTACCACTGGCAACCATTTCTTGGGCAAGAAATCCGGAGAGTGCTCCCCAAATTGCCCCAGCTAGGATAATCAGCATACTGGCATGGACGACAATCGGGCCAATGCGTCCGACGATTCCCTTACGGGCGTAGAGGGTATCGTCTTCTCGAAAGACCTTATAACGTCGCTTTTCTAGCAGTTCACCCAGGGACTCCCAAGAACCTGTTTCAAGTTCTGCACTAAGGGCAAGTTTCTCGAATTGCCGAGGTTCTTTGTAGAATTTCCAGAGGCGGGCGGCTTTTAGGGCGGGAAATTGACGAGTGAAGGTACAGGCGGTTAGGCTACTGCCAAATAAAATGAGAATTGACAAAAACCACCAAGTACGATACACGTGATCTAGTCCCAGCGTCAAGAGGACTTTCCAGGTAAGGAACCCAAATAGAGCTGGGTGTTCGGGGTAGTTGGCTTGGTAAAATGTCTGGGACTGACCCTGCTCAATTACAGTACCACTGATGCTAAAAATAGCGATCGCCAATAGTAGGACAATCGCTAGTCGCAAGTCGGCAAGTACTGGCAGCAGCTGACGCCGAAACAGATGCCCAACATTAGGTAAAGATGATTTTTCTAAAGTCATGTGATGTAACTAAAAAATCCCGACAGGAATCCGAGACAGCAAGGAAAAAACGCCAAAAGCCACGAGGAGAGCACCACTAGCTGGTGTAATCCAACCGGACCACCGACGCAACTCTAATAATTTTTTAATAGAAGCCGTAAAAGTACCCGCCAAAATTAGCGGTGCAACATAACCTGCTGCGTAAGAAAGGAGTAATGCCCCGCCTAAAATCCAGTCTTGTGTTCTGGCAACCCAAGCGAGTAAGGTAGCCAAAACTGGTGTACTGCAAGGAGATGCTACCACACCAAAGGTTAAACCAATTAAATAAGAACGTAAACCCTGAGGTAAATCTTTAGAAATCCACTCCATACCGCCCAAAGAAGGCAACTGTAAGGGCAAGGCTTCCAGTAAGTTCAACCCCATGATGATGGCAATTAAACTGACGATAATTGGTAAACCTATCCCCACTTGACCATAAACTCGCCCTAAGGATGCTGCCAGAATTCCCAAGATAGCGAGTGTGGTTGCTAGTCCTAGGGAAAACCAAGTAGATTGGGCAGCCGCTTGGAGACGTCCTTTGGCTTCATAGCCTCCAATGTAGCCAATCGTAATCGGCAGCATAGACAGCATACAGGGTGTCAGGCTGGTCAGTAACCCAGCGGCAAAGATGATGCCGATGCTAATCCAACTCAGGTGCGTCAGTTGGGTAGAGACGAGAGAGTCGGCAAATTGTTCTAGTTCGTAAAGTTTGGTAGAGAATGTTTCCATAATCCGGCAGCTGGCTCATGAAATGCCCATTTTGCTTGAATTGTAGCTTACACAGAGGGGCAGGCAGGCAATTGCTTACCTTGGTGCTTGAGCCAAGAAAAGTTAAGGCACTTAACTTATTAACCATCAACTCAATCAAGCTTACTGGCTGATTGCCGATACTTTCTGAATAGAGTCAGCATAAAAAAAGGCATACTGTTGAACTTGAAGATTAGTTGACCATTTTCCACAAACACCAACAATTTGCCTCTCTTTGGGAAGCATAAAGCTGTTGGCAATCAACCAGATCATGGGCTGCTTTAAATTTATTAGATTAAGGCTTTGCGCGATCGTGGTAGAAGAATTCAAGCTAGCAAGTTCTTTAGCCAAGTCAGGCGCACTAATGTTAATGGGTGCTAGCCGATTACGAAAGTCACTTAAGCGAACCTTTGGTAAATGGGTTTGTCGGATAGAATCATCGGCTACAAGTTGAATGAATGAGCCAGGAATAATCCGCACATACACAGCAGGTGTACCATCCTGACATGATATGCTGGCAAATTTAGAGGCACGACTAAACAGCTTAGTGGTAATTGGACTGAAAAAGACAAATACTGTAAGAATCAGGCTAAAAACTAGTAAATATTGAGAAGAGTTATCTTGTTTTGGAACTTTAACTAGTGACTGCCATTCCATTGTTTCAGTTAGAAATGCCAGCCCCAGCGCAGGAAGTATAGCAATAATGGGTAAAGTAGCAGCATAAGCCCTCATTACATCAGTATCCCAAGGTGGGACAAACGGGACTGAGGCTAGAATCCCTAGGACAACCGCAAGCATTAAAGAAGCATTTGATTCTCGGCGTTGTTTATAACAGGCAAACAGAGCAATCAAGCTAAGTATTTGTAGGAAAAAATTAGCTTTTAAATTGCGGACAAAGGAAAAAATATAATCTTCAAATAAAAATTGTTGCCAAGCTCGAAATGAGCCAGTAAATAGAGCAAATGGATGAGTGCGGAGTACATCGAAAACTAGTGCGTAAATTTTTTGTGCGGCTTCTGCCTCGTTCATCTCATTGAGCGCTGGATAGTCTTGCAGGACTTGAGTCCAATCATTTCCAGTAATTAAACCGTAAAGAACATAGGAGAAATTGGAAAACGCTATTGCATCAGGAGAACCAAGAAATTTAAGCAGGATAGAGTTTAAGATAAAACCCAGGAATACTATGCTAGTTCCACCGAGTAGGAAGCGCAGCGAAAAGCGATTTGCTCCACAAAATGATTGCAGGTAAAATAAAAAAGGCTCCGGCGCGGGCGTTTAAGGCGAGGGTAAGCAGCAAAATTCCTAGTAAGCAGTTATCAATCTGTTTTTGTCCTGCACCACGCCACAGCAAGGCAAAACCAACAGCGCCTAAAGCTAATCCTAAGTTTTCTGTTAGGAGTTTACCGATATAATTTCTGTAAAATAGAAACAGTATTGTTAACACCAATATCCCTGCTGCTATGCCATGTTGGTGTTGTATTTCACGAGCAAGAAGAAAGCATGAAATTGCAGTAATGGCAACCAAAATAGCTAACGTGACTTGCAGATTCTGTTGTGTTAGTCCTAGCAGGCTTGCTAACATTCCTGTAAACAAAGGTCGTCTGCTACCCCAGGCGGTAAAATTTTCACCTTCGAGTAAGCGTCCAGCCTCCCAGGAGTAAGCGTTAGGATCGTTTAAAGGTAGCAAGCCACCGATGATTGAGCCATCGCTGAAGCCACTATTCCACATGGCTGATAAGGGTAAAGCAAATAAAATTAGGGTCAAGCTGAGACTAGCAAGGGTTCCTGTCCAGCCAGACTGGCGATAGAGTAGGTAGAAAAGCAAGATAATTGCAACTAGAATGCTGGTGAAACCATGCCGTACAGCTAGACTAATCTCTGTAGGAACACCAACGATTAATACTGCTGCATATATCAGTAGAGGTATGGTAATGCTAGTGAGTGGATAAAGCGATCGCTGCACTATCTGAGTTGTTCTCTCTTTCAAGCTCATTGGTTCAAAGTTACTTTCTAGCAGTAATGAAAAGTGAGCCTGAAATTTCTTTCAAAATCGGTACTTTTTCCAGGATTAAAGTTAATTTATTCAGGGTTAATGATAGAGACTCGGGAGTCTGGGGATGTAGAAAATCAAAGTTGATAATGTTAACTTCTGAAAAACCCTGAAATAATAAATCTTGTTGTAATTTCCACTTAAAAAAAGCCGTTTCATCGGGAGAAACATGAAACCTTTTTCGGAAAAAAGGATGACTCATTAATAAAGCAATTTGAGGATTGAGATAATTGGGTTCAGTAAATTTTATAATTCCTCCAGGCTTCAGAATTCTCAAAAACTCTCTAAGAGCTAACTCTAACTCTAGATGATGTAAGACTGAACTGCCGATAATTGCATCAAATGAGCAATCGGGAAATGAAGTTTTATGTGCGTCCTCAATTCTAAATACTACATTCCTTTCAGGAGGCACATTTTCTCTGGCTAGTTTAATCAAATCTGGTGATACATCAATTGAAGTTAAATCAATGTCAGCTTGGCTGAATTCAGTTGTATATAACCCAGCGCCACAGCCAATTTCCAGTACCTTTCCAGATACTCCGCCTGAAAGCATTCTTGCCCGTCGTTCTAGACGTAATCTTCCTGCCTTTCCCGACCAACCCCAAAACTCATCAGGACTGACAGATAAGTACTTACCATGCTCGATTTCATTAGCTACTCTGTTGGTTTGATTCATCTTTGTTTCTGACATTAACCGTTTAATTAGACAGTATTTTATTCTTAAGAAAAACTAGCTCTCTAAACTTAGAAAATTGTTTTGATGAATTATTTTGCATCATTTTTTCATAATTAACTAGATTTTCAGTTTTCTGTTTTTTCCAAGACTACCAAAATCCGAAATGCCAGAAAAATACTCATGAAAGACAAAGCTTTTTCTAGGGATAAAACTGACTCTACCAATGAAATTGGTAGCAAAGAAGGATTGTTAAAACCACCGCTTAGTGGATAAGCAAAAAATGAAAGGCGACGATGATATCGCTTAATAAATTGAGGATACTTTTTCTGGAACCCGCTATAGCGTCGCTCAAATAAAACCGTTGCAAAGGTTTGATTAGCATCAAATGGCTGGCGTTCTGGCGATGGTTCAACCCAGTCTAAGGGATTTTGTTTAAAGTTTACTGGCTCCGGATGCAGAAAATGATAGATAGGCCAGGAAGCAAAAGAGATATAAGGCTCCATCATGACCACTCTGCCACCCGGACGTAGAACTCGCAATGCTTCATTAAAGAAAAGAGTTACATTTTCGATGTGGTGTAATACATCAAACAGCACAATATTGTCAAAACTTTGATTGGCAAACGGTAAATATTGAGCATCAGCAACGGCATCAAGCCACGGCAGAGGAACAATATCAGTAGAAACTACATTGGGTGCAAATTCTTTGAGATTACCGCTTCCTCCACCTAGTTCTAAGGTTTGACCTGGAGCTAATTGTGCGACTATTTCTTCATACCAGGCTGTATACAGCTTCCGAAGAATTGGCTTTTGCTCCCATATAATTTTGTGCTGCTGTAGAATTGTTTCAGTCATATAGTAGGTCTAAATGAATTTTAAAATTTGACTGGAAGTATTTAGACGGGCTATATTTACAGAGCTTTTAGTTTACGGAAGGCAAAAATAGTCATTTTTAGAAGTAACCAACCATGCTGAAATCTGCTGATTTTTGTAGAACCATACGTTCGATCGCGATATCGAATCGGTACTTCGACAATCTTGAGATTCAGTTTTGATGCTCCTAAAATTAGGTCAAAATCCCCAAAGGGATCGAATTCACCGAAATAATGCCGATTAGCTGCCAATTTCAGGTAATCTTCATGAAATATTACTTTGGTTCCGCACAAGGTATCTTTGAGAGGTTGGTTTAATAACCAAGAAAAAGCCACGCTAAAAAATTTGTTTGCCAAGAGATTAAGTAATCGCATGTCCTGTCCTTCCATTTGGTAGACTAGGCGACAGCCATTAATAAATTCTCCCTTACCTGAAGCGATCGCATCATAAAATTTGGGCAGGTCTTCGGGTGGTACTGTTAGATCGGCATCTAAAATCATTAAAATGTCACCTGTTGCCGTCGCAAACCCCTTGCGAACAGCATCTCCTTTTCCCTTGCCGTCTTGAGCGAGAAAACGTATCGATAGTTCAGGGTAAGCCTTGATAACTCGCTGAATTTCTTCTACAGTTCCATCAGTGGAATGCCCATCAACAAAGATAATTTCTTGGTATCCGCCAAATCTAGGTAATCTCTGAACTGCCGACTCGATATTTCCTTTCTCATTGCGGCAGGGTATGACAATGCTAGTAGAATAAGCTTTTTCTTCAGGAGGGAGTCGAAGACGGGCAACTAAGTAGAGGGAAAGACAAAGATTATTAAACCCTGGTAAGGTGGCTAAATATTTATTACACAGGGTTGACAAAAGAGGGATTTTCCTTAGCAGTAAGAGTTTATTTTCTCTCTTGACGACTTCGTAATCAGCTAGATTTAACAAGTTGGCGATATCGTTGGAGGAAAGCCAATTCTGCTGACGTTGAGGCATTTTCAACCCCAGCTTTTCGGCGAGATGCAGTACGGGTTCCCACAAAAAATGGTAGTAGGAAATAATAATCCGCGTTTTAGAGGTACAGAATTTCCGAAGGGTTTTGAAGGTAGCTTCAATATCAATCAGATGACCGATCGCATCGCACAAGATGATAAAGTCAAAGGTTTCATCAAGTGCTAGGTTTTCCACGTCGGCTACAATAAATTCAAGCTCAGAGCAATCAGTATGCCGACTTCTGGCTTGCTCAATCATTTTTTCGCTGAAATCAACCCCAACTCCACGGGAGGGTTTCAAAGCCGCGAGTAGGTCACCTAAACCACAACCCAACTCTAATACCTTGGCTCCTTCAGGTATCAAAAAGCGGTAATAACTCAGCTGCTGATTGTAGTAATAACTCGCTTTCTCTTGCCAGATATGACGCTGTTGGGCTAGTTGGTCGAAGCGATCGCGAATTTGCTGTTTGATGGCGCGATCGCGATACGTCTGTTCGTCAAAGAAGCTTTGAGAACTTGGAAAATTAGTTTTCATGCGGTCAAAGCACAACTCCTCACGAAAACTGATGATACACCAGTTGTTCTTGGCTAGTGTAATACATTAGTAGCCAGCCTAAAAGAAGCCATAGAGTTTGAGGTACGGGGTAAAGGCACAGCAGTGCCGCGTCCCTACACAGGAACCTACCCTCAGCTAGTTGCAAAAGCAGAACTTACGCAAATTGATATCTAAATCACCATTGGTAGGGGCTTTGGTATCGTGCCCTTACTATACGTGGGGTCTGTGCGGAAGTCCTGAAAAGTAGTGATGAATATTTTTAGGCTTTTCTCACAAAGATTGCTCTTGTATAAAAAGTTCTAATTAAAAAGGGAATAAATGGAAATATTTTTGTGATTAATTTCAAGTAATGGGGAGCTTTAGGGTGATGCTCGATTAAAAGTTTATCAACAAACACAATATCTTTAAAATAGTTAGAAAAATATTTTTTAATTTCTCCTGGAGATGGGTAATTAGTGCTGGTCTTGAGGTATTCAAAATTAATCTCAGCGACTTTTTTAAAATTCAATCCCTTCTGGTATTCATTCCTTATTCCTAGAAAAGACCAAAATAAGAGGTAATAATATCCTTGAAATATTCCGGCAAATGGTACGTAAACATGACCTTCAATCAGGCTATATTTTGGCGGAAAAACGTGTAAGCTGCAACCCCCTGGCTTTAATATTCTTTTAATTTCTTCTAAAGTTTCTGCTAAATTTTGAACGTGTTCCAAAACTTGTTCGCTAAAGACAAAATCAAAGGTATTATCCTCAAAAGGAATTCTATAGTTGTTCGTATCAATAGTATGAAAAATCTGAGTTGTAGGATTTATTAAGTTCTCCTGATAACAAGTTTTTTCTAGGTTTCTATAGTAGTCTTTAATATCAACTCCAAAAGCTTGAAAGTTATGTTTCCTGTAATGATAAACAGTATCCCCTGCTCCACAACCAAAATCTAATATTTTGGAATCAGAATTAAGTTGTATTCCTAACTCATTCAAGATATTTTGGTGGTATTTTAATCGAGCGTCCCAAGCATAGTCCTGCTTAACTTCTTGTTTAAAATTACTTCTCATTCTGCCTCAACACAACTTTTCGGATAACCAAGCCTGAAACATGAGCACATCCCACAAATAGTACTGCCAATTGCGCTCTCCTGAAAGATGCTCTGTCCATTGTTCTCGGATTGGCTGGGGGTCAAAAAATCCTTCTTCACGCAACCGCTTTTCATCTAGCAGTGCTTCAGCCCAATCTCGCAAAGGGCCACGCAACCAGTCATCTATCGGAATTCCAAAACCCATTTTCGGTCGTTCGATTAACTTTTGAGGTACATACTTATACAACACTTGACGCAGTAACCACTTACCTTGCTCATTGCGGATTTTCATGTCTAGAGGAAGCTGCCACGCAAATTCTACTAAGCGGTGGTCTAATAAGGGTACGCGAGCCTCCAAGCTAACCCCCATACTGGCTCTATCTACCTTCGTGAGGATATCGTCAGGCAAATAAGTGACGGTATCCAGGAACATCATACGCTGAGTGAAATCGGGTAACCTTGCCCATTTTTTGCGGTCAGTTAGGGTAGTAGAGGGTTCCAAGCTACCGAATACCAGTGATTCTGGTTCTTTGCAATGGGAGACGAGTCCTTTGTACATGGTGTCAGGACTGTCAACTGCCAGAATCTCAGCTAGTTTGTGTAATTTATCGCCAGGATTGCGCTGTCTCAGTACGGGGGGAAGTACAGCACCGAAGCCAGTAAACAGCTGATTCCATGTCTGAGGAGATAAACTTGTCAAGGCAGAAGCAGCAACTTGTCGGAGGTGTTGGGGCATCCAGCCGATTTTTCCCCAAATACTTCGACCCCAGAAGTAGCGGTTATATCCGCCGAATAGTTCGTCGCCGCCGTCCCCAGATAAGCTAACGGTGACATGTTGCTTGGCAAGCTGGGATACTAAGAACGTGGGAATCTGGGAGGAATCCGAGAAGGGTTCATCATAGAGGGTGGGTAATTTGGGAATAACTGCGATCGCTTCTTCTGGAGTCACATAAAGTTCTGTGTGATCTGTCCCTAAATGTTCAGCTACAGCCTTGGCATCTTTGGCTTCGTTGTAAGCCTCCTCATAGAAACCGATGGAAAAAGTTTTCACGGGTTGACTACTTTGGGACTGCATCAAGGCGACTACGGTAGAAGAGTCGATGCCGCCCGACAGAAAAGCACCCAAAGGGACATCTGCCACCATCCGTAGTGCAACAGCTTCCTGCAAAAGTGCTTCCAGCCTTGCCACAGCTTCAGATTCCGACCCGACAAACGATTTAGCAACCCCCCGTTCAGCGACTTCCTTAGCAGACCAATAAGGCACTGGTGTCAGGTTACCATCTCCCTTCCAGGTGAGGACTGTGCCGGGTGGCAGTTTGTAAATGCCTTGATAAATTGAGTAGGGCGCAGGAATGCAGTTATGGCGGACAAATAGGGCTAAAGCATCCCGATTAATTTCAGCCTGAAATTTGGGATGAGCTTTTAAGGCTTTTAGCTCAGAACCAAAGAAAAAAGTTTGATTGATGCAACCGTAATATAAAGGTTTTTCGCCTAGGCGATCGCGTCCCAAATGCAAGACTCGCTCTTGACGATCCCATAGCGCAAAGGCAAACATGCCATTAAAGCGCCCAAGTGCTTGATTGAGTCCCCACTGGCTAAAGCTAGCCAACATGACTTCAGTATCAGAATGCCCTCGAAAATGATGACCGAGAGATTCTAACTCTTGCCGCAGTTCTAAAAAGTTGTATATCTCCCCATTGAAGACGATGACATAGCGACCAGAAGCCGACTGCATCGGTTGGTGACCTTCAGGAGAAAGATCTAAGATGGATAGTCGCCGATGTCCTAGAGCAATTCCCGCCTCTACATCTACCCAAGTTCCACCATCATCTGGCCCTCGATGCAGCAAGGTGTCGGACATCTGTCTGACTATCCACTGCATCTTGTCGGTGCTGATTTGTCCAGAGGTGTCCCAAAATCCGGTTATGCCACACATTTTTGTCAATTTGTCAGGTCACATTTAGAAGATAGGGAGTCGGGAGTCGGGAGTCGGGAGTC
>DALYIW010000212.1:0-14972 GCA_031970155.1 Coleofasciculaceae cyanobacterium CTOTU46601
GATGAGGGATGAGGGATGAGGGATGAGGGATGAGGGATGAGGGATGAGGGATGATAGCGCAGTGGGACGTTAGTCCGGGATGTCTACTCCAATTCCTGTATGTTTTTTTTGTAAAGAAATACCAACAACCAACAACCTTGTTGGTTAGTTGTTCTTGATTGTTTGTAAAAAAAACAAACAACCAACAACCAACAACAAACAACACTCCCAAATTCATTCAATTGGATGATTTGAAATCACCCAATCGGGTGAATAAATAAGATCAAAGTGCAATCTTTCAGGCAAACCTTTATAAACACATGATCTGGCTCATCCAGCTGGGGGAAGTCGAGAAGCGGTCAATCAAATCAAGCTATTTACTAGAGGCGATCTAATTGAGAAAGACCACTATTAAGATCGACTACCAATGAAGATAACATTTTCAACAGCCACAGCATCATGGATCGTCAGAACCTTATCTACTTGAGTAAGACACGCTTCTGGCGGTACCTCGCCATCATTAACATACTAGCCGTTGCTTACTTCAGTACGGCAAAACTGGCCTTCTCAACTCTAGATCTGGGTGTAGAAGCTTCCCCCCTGTGGCCTCCTGCGGGGATTGCTTTGGCAGCGCTGCTATTGGAAGGAGAGCGAGTTTGGCTTGGGGCTTTGCTGGGGGCGCTCTTGTTTGCGCGATCGCTAGGGGTATCATGGACACTCGCCTGGTGCGTCGCTATCAGTAGCACTTTAGAAGCAGTGGTTGGAGCGGTTTTATTGCGTCGAATGAGGTTTAATACCTCCCTCAAACGACTCAAAGATGTATTACTACTGGTTGTTTTAGGTACGTGGGTATCTCCACTCGTCGGTGCCACTTTTAGCACATTTGTGGGCTATTTATATGGTTCAGTGAACCCTCTTCATTGGGAGGAAAACTGGTGGACTTTGTGGCTGGGTGACGGCATGGGTGTTTTAGTGGTAACTCCCTTGATATTGATCTGGAGGCATTCTGTTTGGGATTTTAGATGGCTAAACAAGGGGTTAAATGTTGAAAATTCTCATCTAACTTACTCTAGGTTGACTTATGCTGTGTACCGTTTGCTCTACCCTAAGGAAAGCGGACTAGCTGAACTTCATCTCACTTCACTACCGTTGTACGCTAGGCAACGGCTACTTCTACTTCAACTTTTCTTCAATCGAGCTGAAGCAGTTGCTTGCTTGACGTTGTTATGTGCCGTCAGTTGGGTAGTCTTTGCCTCAAAAACGGGGCTAGGAATTGCTAAATATCCGATTGAATATTTGCCCTTTCCTTTAGTCGTGTGGGCTGCACTGCGTTTTTCTCAACGGGGGGCAGTCATGGCAACGCTGATTATTTCTTGGATTGCTTTTTGGGGCGCGGCACAGCGAGTCGGGCCTTTTGTAGCAAAAGCTGGAGATATCTACCAGGCGGCTCTGTTTTTACAGGGTTTTATGGGAGTTGTGACAATTTCTGCTTTAGTCTTGGCAGCATCTGAGTCTGAGCGCACTTCTGCTGTAGATTTACTTAAAGAGCGGGAGGCGAGTCTAGCAAATGCTCAACGCCTTGCCCAATTAGGTAATTGGGATTTTTACGAAACGTATCAAGGTCAATTTTTACCCCAACAGCAACTGCGGTGGTCAGATGAATTGTATCGCCTCTTGGGTTTTGACCCTCAAGTGGTAAAGCCTAGTTGGGAAGCTTTTTTTCAAGTCGTTCATCCAGCTGATCGAGAGCGAGTTGGGCAGGCCATTCGAGGCGCTTTGAGAGAGAATAAGCCTTACTGTATAGACTATCGGATTGTACTGTCTGATGGTTCAGAACGTGTAGTCTGTGAACAATCGAAGATTAACAACAGAGGCATCAGTGGGACGGTGCAGGATATTACCGATCGCAAACAGGTCGAAGCTCAACTGGGTGCAGCAGCTGAGCGCGAACGTTTATTAGCACAAATGGCGCTACGAATTCGGCGATCGCTTAATCTCGATCAAATTCTTAACACAACTGTAGCAGAAGTTCGGCAATTTCTCGGCGCAGACCGTGTCTTTATTGGTCAAATTGATTCGGTTTTTCAAGAGTGGGACGGTGGGACGGTGGGTAGAGTTGAAGGTTCTCAAAATCTGCAACTTTCAATCATTCAACCAACAACTCCTTTAAAAGGTTTAGTGATTGCTGAATCGGTAGACTCTTTATATCCATCCCTTCGCCATCTGATCATAGATGATGAGGCGTCTTTAAAAGAATTGCGATCGCTATTTCAACAAAATGGCGTCCGAGTCATTGAGGATACCAGCAAGCTCAAGGTATCCCCTCGCATAGCAGCGCACTACGCCCGATATCAAGTCAAAGCCAGCTTGGGGGTGCCGATTTGGCTGGGTGATGAGTTTTATGGGGCGTTAATAGTTAATCAATGCCAACAGCCGCGTCATTGGCAGTCGTGGGAAATTGACTGGCTCACTTCACTAGCAACACAAGTAGCGATCGCTATCCAGCAAGCACAACTCTATCAACAAATTACAGACCTCGCCGCCCATCGAGAATCTCAGGTAGAAGAACGTACCCAAGAACTCAGCGCCAAAATGAATGAACTTCAGGAACTCAACCAACTTAAAGATGTGTTCCTGCAAGGCGTTTCCCACGATCTACGCACCTCATTACTGGGAATGTCAATGGTGTTGAAAACTTTGCATCAATCGCCCGGAGACACCGCAACACTCTCTCGTCCGTTGCTTGAACGAATAATGATGAGTAATGAGCGTCAGCTAAATTTGATTAACTCGCTTTTGGAAGACCATTTTAACGAAGAGCGACAATTAGAGCTTCATTGCGAACCATTACAGCTAGATAGATTAATTCAAAACCTAGTTACCGACTGGAACCCAAAGCTTACCCAAAATCAGGCTACTCTGACTTACTCAGTTGCCCCAGATGTTCCCTTAATCACCGCTGATCCCACACAGTTGCGGCGAGTGCTAGACAACTTCTTTGCCAATGCTCTCACACATAACCCACTAGGCCTCAACCTAATCCTGCAAATCACAGTGAAGGAGCAGATGATTCTCTGTAGCCTCCAGGATAATGGCGTAGGGATAAGCCCAGAGCAACAGAATAGCCTCTTCAGACTCTACATTCGAGGTTTTCACACCCAACACTTAACAGGTATCGGCTTAGGTTTATATCAGTGTCGGCAAATTATCAACGCTCATGGTGGAGAGATTGGTGTCATTAGTGCCCCAAAGGCTGGGTCAACTTTCTGGTTTACTCTTCCTCTGCCTATATCAACAGAAGCTGTCGGCTAAGGAATCTCTATTCTTTTGCTGTTAATGCGTAAGTCTTAATAACATGTTGCAGCAAACCTTCACAGGCATCTAGTAGTAAATCAATAACTTTATTAAATCCCTCCGAACCACCGTAGTAAGGGTCAGGGACTTCTCGCTCACTATGATGGGAGGCAAAGTCGCACATCAGCTTTACTTTGTCTCGATACTTTCCTCCTCGATCGAGAGCAAGAATATCCCTATAATTCTCTTTATCCATTGCTAAAATCAGGTCAAACTCTTCAAAGTCAGATCGCTGAAACTGTCGCGCTTGACCCTTGAGCATGATTCCTCGACGTGCTGCTGCTGATGCCATGCGTCGATCAGGAGGAGAACCAATATGATAACCACCAGTTCCGGCCGAATCACAAATAATGCTCTCAGTAAGACCTGCTTGTTCAATTAAGTGATTCATAATGTTCTCGGCAGATGGAGAACGGCAAATATTACCAAGGCAGACAAAGAGTAACTTGTAGGGCATATATTTATTAGTCAGCTGTGAGAGGTTTTTCTACTCAAGGTTTTACAGAAAATCACGCAGCAGAAATCCTCCTTCTTCTGGCAGTGCCATTAAGAGGAGAGAGGGATAATACCAATTGTAAATTTAAATGTTTTACCCCCTTAACTTCTCTCCTCCTGAATCTTATTGACTAGGTTACATCCCTGGAAGATTTAGCCCACTTGTTAGTTCTTCCATACGTTCCCGCATAGTAGCTGTGGACTTATCATAAGCGTCTCTCATGGCAACTGTGACGATTTCTGAAAGTGCCTCTGCTCCCTGGGCCAGTGCCTCTGGAGAAATTTCTACTCGTAGAGGTTCTTGGTTACCACTAAGAACCACCTTGACACTGCCATCGTCTGATGACCCCTCAATCTCCATTTGCTCCAATTCTTCCTGAAGCTGTTTGGCACCTTGTTGAACTTCTTGGGCTTTTTTGAACGCTTCGGCAAGTTCTTTCATTTTGCCTAAACCGAAGCCAAATCCTTGTCCTTTTGTCATATCTGGTTGACTCTATTTGAGTTAAGACGGGTATATCAAACTAAGTGCTTGTAGCACTTAGGTTGGTCAACTACAGGCTGTTTTTCAAGCCTGGCCATACCCCTAGGGTTGGCATAGGTCGTTGACTCTCTCAATTCGCTAAGTTTTAATCTTAGTACCACTTACGTCGGTACGGCATCTCTAGACGGCTTGAAACTCACCTAAGATTCTCACTTCTGGCTCTAAGCAGAGCGACCAGTGCTGCTCTACTTGCTGTTGAACGTGGTGGATAATTTGGAAGATATCACTAGCTTTGGCACCACCACAATTGAGGATAAAGTTGGCATGTCGTTCAGCGACTTGTGCGCCTCCGATGGTGTAGCCTTTAAGGCCGATTTGTTCAATCAGCCAAGCGGCATGATGCGATTCAGGGTTGCGGAAGACACTACCACAGCTGGGTAAGTGATAAGGCTGGGATATGCGTCGTTGCTCTAGATGCCGCGTGGTTTCTGCCAGTACCTGTTTGGGGTCAGCACCAGGTTTTAATTGAAAAGTTGCCTGTGTTACCAAGCGCGCGCCTCCCTGCAAACTAGAGGTGCGATAGCTAAAGCCCAAGTCTTGGGGAGTTAGTTCCTCAATTGTCCCTGAAGGTGATAGGGTCTGAGCTTTAACCAAGACATCAGCGGTGCAACTTTTGTGAGCACCAGCATTCATGACGACTGCGCCGCCAACTGTGCCAGGGATGCCCACAGCCCACTCTAAGCCTTGCCAACCTAGTTCTGCTGCCTTCCACGCCAAACGGGCAATGGGTTTACCAGCCCCTACAGTGACTCTCCCCGTATCTAGGTCGAACTGGGTTTGACGGAGATGGCGAGTACAGATAACTAAACCAGGTAAACCGCGATCGCTCACTAACAAATTGGAACCTGCCCCCAACAGGGTTAGGGGTAATCCTTGAGAGTGTCCCCACTCGAAGCTCGCTTGCAAGTCTTCTAAACATCGAGGTGCAACGTACCACTCGGCTGGGCCTCCCACTCGAAACGAGGTGAGGTTTGCTAAAGGAATTTGAGAGCGAAGTAAGCAATCTGTGCCGGGTAAGTAAAGCTGCGATTTAGCAAGTTTTTTTTCTGAGGCGATCGCGCTGCTAACGCTCTTGGGTTCATAGGACAGGGTCATAGCCATACAGGTGAAAAGAATGCCAATTAGTTTTGGGCAGTTGAATAGAGGTATACAGAAGAATTGTTCTCGATCAAAGCTCTTCAAAGCTTAGGCTTTTTGGACTACTTCTCTGGGTTGGTTGCGCTCAGCTTTTTTACACAAGTCCATTACTTCAGGAATAATCTTATTGAGATCGCCAGCTCCTAGAAATAGAGCCAGGTCTCCAGGTCGAAGAGTTTGGGTAAGAAACTCTTTGACTGAGGCGAGAGTTGGTTTGTAATATACACTCTGATGGTGAGCTGCGATCGCATCTCGAACCTGCTGACCTGTAATTTGCCCCAACTTGGATTCGCCAGCACTGTAAATATCTGTGACAACCACTAGGTCGGCGTTGCCAAAAGATTCAGCAAATTCTTGTAAAAATGTCAAGGTGCGACTGTAACGATGGGGCTGGAAGATCGCAATAATTCGTTGTGGCTTTGAGGTATCGCTAAGAGTTTCGGCTTTACGTAAACGCGCAGCGGCAAGTGTTACCTGGATTTCACTAGGGTGGTGAGCATAGTCATCGACAAAAGAGATATCATGGCACTTGCCTCGAAGCTCAAATCGGCGTTTAGCTCCTTCAAACGTAGAGATTCCTTCGGCGATCGCTTCAAACTCTAAACCTAGATGTCTGCCTACTGCCACGGCGGCTAGTGCATTGCTGAGATTGTGCTTACCCAGCAACTTCAAATGTAGTTCTCCTAAAACTTCATCGCCCTCCCACACTCGGGCGGTGGTGCCATCGGCGTGATAATTCACACAGTCCACGCTGTAATTTGCACCAGCTTCTCGCCTCAAGCTATAGCTAATGGTGGGTTTGAGTTGCGATCTCAATGTTTCACAATCGATGCATCCAATCAGTGTTTGACAGCGATCGGCAAAAGTTTGGAAGATTTTTATTACCTGTTCTAGTGTCTCATAGTGGTCTGGATGATCCAGCTCTATATTCGTAATGATACCTATCTTGGGAGAAAGCTTGGCTAGAGAACCATCAGATTCATCGGCTTCGGCCACCAGATACGGTCCTTTTCCCAGACGCGCATTGCCGCCCCAGGCATCTACTTCGCCTCCCACAACAATCGTTGGATCTAAACCCGCTTGCAACAGTAAATACCCAATCAAACTACTGGTTGTAGTTTTGCCATGAGTTCCAGCAACGGCAATACTTTGGTAATCTTGTATCAAAGCCGCCAGTAAATCCGAGCGATGAAAGATTGGGTAGCCCTTTTCTAAAGCTGCCTGATACTCAGAATTTACTGAATTAATTGCTGTCGAGCAAATAACTTGAGGCCAAGTCGATGAGAGCTTTTTGCCAGACTGAGGCAAGCTTGACTTGGAGACGCCTGTAGAGATTCCCACGGCTGGGCTAATACCAATCGCTGTTGGCAACTCTTCATAGAGCGACTCGGTTTTTCCTTGGAAAAATTCTAAGTTGGTAGCGTCTTGATGTCCAAAAAGATGTGCCCCGACTGCTTGTAACCGTTTAGTAATATGCGTCGAACGAAGGTCTGAACCAGAAACAGGTAATTGACGCTTTGCTAGGACGTAGGCAAGGGCTGACATCCCAATTCCACCAATACCGATAAAATGAAATGGCTTACCACTAAAATCAACATTATTCTGCATCTTAACTCCTTACACACCACACCACACACGCCTACTGTGCCAATATCACGCGCTATCATATCAAGAATTGATTTTTCAAGATATAGCAAAGTAGGATTTCGCCGAGTTTTCTGGCAACAGGTATACTTGCGCCCCGGATTGTGTTACTGCTGAAGTAAATTTTTATATCCCCAGGCGGTTTTTTTTATTCAACACCAAGGCTACATCTCAATCCGGAAGTTCTCGTCGCCAACAATGACACTAATGTATCAGCAGATGCCACCCAGAGTTCTAACCACTAGCGAATGAAGCAACAAGCATCAAAAGAGACAGTACTCTGACCTCCAGCATCAGGCAAGACGTTCACCTTCAGTAGTGGTAGAGTATGAACCTTTCCTTTCTTGGCAAAGATTAAACTGCACTCTGAATCCTCACGACTGATCTGAGGGCTTAGAGCGCCCTGCTAGCATTGAGTGAAACCCGCATTCCACCCGGTTAAGCTATTGTGACTCGCTAACTTAGCAATATAAAGCTCTAGGAGACATAAACATCTTGGTTTTACAAGGAGAAAACGACGATTTTCATTCCTAAGCTCTTTACTTGAACCACGACACTAACCTATAAACCTGAATTGGGTCAATCTACCTGGGATAGAGAGCTTTATGGGACAAGTGGCAATTTTGGGGGGCACGTTTGATCCAGTTCACTGGGGTCATCTTTTGATAGCCGAGACGGCTCTAGACCAGTTAAGTTTAGACCAAGTGATTTGGGTACCTGCGACTCGCCCTCCCCATAAACACGGGTTGGCTTATGAGCATCGTCGCTTAATGGTGGAAATGGCGATCGCGGATAACCCAGCCTTTGTACTTTCGCCAATGGAGTTCACTCAAACTAGTCCAGATTACGCCATCAAAACCTTAACACACCTCCAGGATAATTACCCCAAAAGCCAATGGTACTGGGTTATTGGTTTAGATGCTTTTCAGACTTTGCCGCGATGGTACTGCCGAGAAAAACTCATACCCGCCTGTGACTGGTTGGTGGCACCACGCTCAGTATCGGTTACTTCAACTGGGGCTGTTTGTGTAGAGAGAGCTTCACAATATCAGGAGGTAGATCCCCAACATCTCTGGAGATGTCAACACATAGTCGGGCAGCTAGCCGCTCAAAATATTTCAATACGCTGGCAGTTACTGCAAATGCCTCTAGTAAGCATCTCCTCCAGTCTGATTCGCCAGTACTGTCGCCAGCGTCGCTCAATTCGTTACCTAGTGCCGGAAGCCGTTCAAGCTTACATTACCACGCACAAGCTTTATTTAGATTAAAGTGGGTTAGTCGTTAGTATACCAAATCGAAGTGGCTACACCATTAACAGAAATAAAAAATACTACTGACAACTGACTTAATTGTTAATTTTTATAACATTTTTCTCACATAATTAATCTAGGATAAAGTCAATGCAGCCCTCCTGAACACTGCTTGTATTGAGCTCATCTTTGTCCTCTGGCTGCACGAAGCAATCCCAACAATCCAGGTGATTGCAGTGCTTTTCCTTGCTTGCCTCCAACAAACTTCACGCCGGCAAGACGGGATCGCCTAGGAATTTATGCTCATTCATGTTAGAATTTTTCTGCCTCTAAGATATGATTGGTGTCATTAAAAGATCTTTACTGAGTTTGAATACAGAGGGCAGGAAGCAGTGATTAGAGTAGCGATCAACGGGTTTGGGCGTATTGGACGTAACTTTGCGAGGTGTTGGCTAACCCGAGAAAATAGCCAAATAGACTTGGTGGGTATCAATGACACTTCTGACCCAAAAACAAATGCCCATCTGCTGAAATACGACACGATGTTAGGAACCTTGAATGCTGACATCAGTGCTGATGAAAATTCCATAATCGTTAACGGCAAAACAATTAAGTGTGTTTCGGATCGCAACCCACTTAATCTGCCTTGGGCTGATTGGGGAATTGACCTTGTTATTGAAGCAACGGGCGTTTTTGTTAGCCGAGAGGGTGCCTCCAAGCATCAAGCCGCAGGTGCTAAGAAGGTGATGATTACTGCTCCTGCTAAAGGGGATGATGTCGGCACGTTTGTGGTAGGCGTCAATCATCACGACTATGACCACCAAAAGCATGACATTGTTAGCAATGCCAGCTGTACAACTAACTGTTTATCTCCCTTTGCTAAAGTATTACACGAACACTTTGGCATCATCAAAGGGACGATGACCACTACCCACAGTTATACTGGCGACCAGCGCCTTCTGGATGCTAGTCACCGAGATGTCCGTCGGGCACGAGCAGCAGCCATGAACATTGTGCCAACTACCACTGGTGCGGCGAAAGCTGTAGGTCTAGTCCTGCCACAACTGAAAGGTAAGCTCAATGGCATCGCCCTGCGGGTGCCGACACCGAACGTGTCTGTAGTTGACTTGGTGGTTCAAGTTGAGAAGCCGACAATCGCGGAGCAAGTGAATGCTGCTCTAAGAGATGCGGCAGAAGGTTCACTCAAGGGAATTTTAGCTTACAGTGACCTGCCGTTAGTTTCATCAGACTATAAAGGTCATGATTCTTCTTCGATTGTGGATGCTAGCCTGACGATGGTCATGGGTGGTGATATGGTCAAGGTCGTTGCCTGGTATGACAACGAATGGGGCTACTCTCAGCGAGTTGTAGATTTGGCTGAAATCATTGCTCAGAAGTGGGAGAGCTAGTTTTTAGTTCAAACTTAAAAGAATATTAGTTGCTTTAAGCCGAATGTGATTGAAAAGCCTGAGAATTAGTTCCCAGGCTTTATTATTATCTACTTTTCCTCTTTTTGGTTTTCCTGATCGCGAATCTTTTTTTGAAAAGCCATTGCATCAGCCGCTCACTCACCCACACTCCTGAGACGATGGGTTTCGGAACCTGCATCCGAAACTAAAGCTGCTATCTCACGCTACCGCTCAAGTGAGATGTGTTAGCGAAGCAGTACGTTGGCATGGCTCCTGCGATTTTAGCTGATTTTTTTACATGTATGCACATGGTTAGCCCAGCATAAGTAAAAAGTATCAGAAAATTAACGGCAAAGTCAATCTTGACTTAGCTACAACTCAAACTTCTCTCCGTAACTTTCACTAAAGCAAACCTGCTCAATCCCAAAGCGTCCACCATACTTTTTATAAGGCTCTGCCGCATAGCCTAGCGCTAGCAGACAGCACACATCTACCTCCTCCGGTATCTTGAAGGCTTCTTTCACCTGAGTAGTGACAAATCCTTCCATTGGGCAACTATCTACGCCGTAACTCTTTGCCACAATCATAATGTGAGCAACAGCTAGCATCGTGTGACGGTTTGTCCAAGCTTCAATACTTTCAAAGCAGGGATGGAATTTAAACAAAGCAGGAATTTGCTCACGCATGACATCGGCGAAAGGCTCATTTACCCCACCCGTCTCCATTCCCATCTCAATCACCGACTCAATATAGTCTGATTGAGCCACACGTCTATCACCACAACAAATTAATACTACTGGTGCTTCTCCAACTTGCCGTTGATCGAAAGCACAAGCCTTCAGCTTCTCCTTATTTTCTGGCTCCCGAACTACAACAAAGCGCCAAGGCTGCAAGTTATAACCTGATGGAGACTGAACACTCAAGCGTAGAATTTCTTCTAAAAGTGCTTTTGGAATCGCATCTGTGTGAAAAGCGCGGGCAGCACGACGCTGCTCAATGCTCTCCTTCAAACCCGTAGTTGGGTGCATATTAATCGTCATTGTTCTGCTCTATCCACCTGGAATCTGCACGACGTGCGACCAATTAACCTAGACCTAATTCGCGTTTGAGCAAGTTAATTGACTTAGTGCCAATATAGTTCTCGCTACAGATTAGTTTGGGGGGACGAATTAGGTCTTCTCTGGCGGCGGCAATGGCTGCTTTGACCTTTTCATAGCTTGCTTGGTCGCTGATAATAGTCCCGGCTGCACGCACTAGTGCATTCAGCTTGTACTGATCGTCAACCTGAGCAGTCATCAGCAACAGCTCATCACCGCGCAGGCTGTGAATGATAATTTCGACTACACCTAAGGTACCGGAACTGAGGCTCACTACACCCAGACAACTGTCTTTCGGTACATTCTTAACAATCTCAAGTTCGTCAGCATAGTCGTGGATATCAACAGGGATGACACGAACTGATTTGGGAGCAGTAGCCTCCAAAACTTCTCCAATGAAGTATCGACTAGTAACTACAGTACCGGAACTAGTTTGATCCAAAACCTCGGAGAGTTCTTCTAGCGGTACTAACTGCACGGGGATTCCTAGAAATTGTTCCATTTCCCGAATCATCAATTTACCCGCTTGCAAATCCCTAGACGGCACCGTAACAAGTACTCGTGCACTACAGCGCAACCGCCAGTCAATTTCTGCTAAGAATAATTCTCTTGCTTGGTTGAGAGAGCAGCCTTGTGCCAACATTTCATCAAGGCTCTTTTGAACAATTTTGTAAGCTTCGGGATACTCCTTGAAGATGGGAGACTGGCGCGGATGACTGCCTTCATGTCCCTGTGTCTTGACATAAATGCCTGACCCTGCTTGAGATTCCACTAATCCAGTCTCTTCCAGTTGTCGATACACCTTGCTAATCGTATTGCGGTGTAAACCTGTGATCATTGCCAGCTGTCTGGTACTGGGCAACCGATGACCCGGTGGATATTGTCGGGAGGCGATCGCATACTGAATTTGGTCAAATAGCTGTTTTGAGGCTGGAATTTCGCTATCTTGCTGAATATGATACTGGATCATTACAGAGTCTCCAAAGCGCATTGGTCAACAAACAATAAGGGGCGTTTTGCCATATGCACCATTAACAATAAAAATTTTGTCCCGGTATTGAGTCTGTCTTTACTCGGCACTGGGTTACCGTAGAAATGGGTATCAAAAACAGTAGATCTCTGACAAGGCATCATAGCCTAAGTCAGCAATCTATGTGTGACTATATATCAATATTAAACTTTTCAAAGTTGATTTAGCATTCGCTCTCCTAGCCAGTTAATCAACTCTCATTTCGATTTCTGGTGAATTGTAAGCTTCAAAACTTTATTGATGCTTACCAAAAACTAAAATCTTTTAAATCATTAGGTTGTTTAAACCCATCTAATTTTTAGAGTTACTTTTTAGTAATTACTAACTGTATTCATTCAATTATTTAGAGTAGTATAAATATTCAGGAAGTTTTAATTTTAACGAAACCTATTAATGTTTACAAGGTTTATAGCGGTTATCAGTAGCATGTAGTATAAGGTAGGAGCCTTGCTATTGTTCCTTACAAAGAAATATATTCAACCCAACTGAGAGCCGCTAGAGGTACGCACAATACTTTAGCTTAAGTAGCAATAGAATAATTTAGAGTTAAAATTGTGCTGAAGTTTTTTTGATACTCACCAAACTGATCAATCTTCGAGATAAGCAGCTGTGACTTCAAAAAAGCGCAAGACATCAAGCCAATTTAATTATGGTAAATAGAGAAATTCAAACCGAATCCGTCAAAATTTTGAATAACGCTCTAGAGATTGCGGCTTACCTGGCAAGACCAGTAGGCAAGGGTTCTTTCCCAGGAGTTGTAGTACTACAGGAAATTTTTGGGGTGAATGACCACATCCGTGATGTTACCGAACGAATTGCTAAAGAAGGTTATATCGCGATCGCACCCGCACTCTATCATCGCCAAGCCCCCGGTTTTGAGACAGGTTACACTGCCGAAGACATCAAAATTGGTAAGCAATATAAAGAGCAGACCAAGGCAGAACAACTCCTCGGTGATATCCAAGGAACAATCAACTACCTAATCAGCCAGACACCAGTCAAAGCTAACGCCATTGGCTGTATCGGCTTTTGTTTTGGTGGTCATGTTGCCTATCTTGCCGCTACCCTGCCAGACATTCAAGCTACCGCCTCTTTCTATGGCGCTGGCATTACCACCATGACTCCAGGTGGCGGTGAACCTACCATCAGTCGTACAAAAGACATTAAGGGTACACTTTACGCCTTCTTTGGCATGGAAGATGCTAGTATCCCAGCCCAACAGGTGGATGAGATTGAGCAAGCACTCAACAATTACCAAGTGCTTCACCGCATCTTTCGTTACCAAGGGGCAGACCATGGGTTCTTCTGCAACCAGCGTGCTAGCTACAATGAGTCAGCAGCAGCTGATGCCTGGGAACAAGTGAAGCAGCTATTTAGGCAAGAACTCTCCTTAGCGTCGGTATAAATCTTCGCTCCTCATACGCTGACCAAACTAGGTCATTCATTAATTTAGTTCTAATCGTCATGAATTCAAAATCAACTCGTTCTCAAACCAGCAAGTCGTCCTTTTCTATGGAAGATTTTGCGAAAGCCTTGGAACAACACGACTACGAGTTTAAAAAAGGACAGGTAGTACGCGGTAAGGTGTACAACTACGAAAACGATGGGGCGTATGTTGACATCGGTGGCAAGTCTCTGGCTTATGTTCCAATTGATGAAGTGTCATTGAAATCCTCAGGAGATTGGTCTGATGTGCTGCCGTTGCGCGAGGAGATGGATTTCCTGATCATTGGAGACCAGGATGCTGATGGTCAAGTGACCCTTTCACGGCGTCAGCTAGAACTTAAGCAGAGTTGGGATGAACTCGTAGAGTTACAGGAAAATAGCAAATCGTTGCAGGTGCGCGTTTTAGGAGTGAATAAGGGTGGCGTTACAGTAGATTTGCGGGGATTGCGAGGATTTATTCCGCGATCGCACCTGAGTGAGCGAAATGACTTGGATGGGTTAATTGGTCACAGCCTCACGGTTAAAGTAATCGAAGCCGATCGCGATCGCAATAAACTAGTTCTTTCCCAACGTGAAGCCACTCGCTCCGCTAGTTTTACTCAGCTAGAGTTAGGACAGCTAGTAGAAGGCAAAATTGTAAGTATCAAGCCTTTCGGTGTCTTTGTCGATTTTGACGGCATCACTGGCTTGCTACACATTAAGCAGATCAGTCAAAACTTCATTGAGTCTCTCCCATCAGTATTTCAGATTGGTCAGCCCATCAAAGCGATGATTATTGATTTAGATGAAGGAAAAGGTCGAATTTCTCTTTCTACCAGGGTCTTTGAAAATTATCCAGGGGAAATGCTAGAGAAGATGGCTGAAGTGATGGATAGTGTCGAAGCCCGTGCTGAAAAGGCTAAAACAAAATTATTGCAGCAGTAGAGCTTGTGCCACTGCCACTTAAACTGGTAGGAAAATCAGATATCAAGTGTTGATCAGGAGTCCAAATACCCAATGGCTCAAGAAGACAGTTCACTCCGCACTCTTACCGTGGATATTGGCGGCAGTGGCATTAAGGTAATGGTTTTAGATGAAGCTGGCAATTCCCTAAGTGAACGCAGCCGACAAGAAACACCGCAACCTCCAAAACCGGATGTAGTGATTGATGTAATCGCCCAGTTAGCAGCTGGGCAAGGTGAGTTTGATCGTGTATCGGTGGGATTCCCTGGTGTAGTTAGTCACGGCGTTACTAAAACAGCAGCGAATTTAGATCCAGATTGGATTGGGTTTGATTTAGCTACTGCACTCTCTGAACGCTTAGGCAAACCAGTGCGTGTAGCTAATGATGCCGATGTTCAGGGATTGGCGGCAATTTCTAGTAAGGGGGTTGAATTGGTAATTACTCTGGGCACTGGGTTTGGTTCGGCCTTGTTTGTGGACGGAAAACTGGTGCCAAATCTAGAAATGGGGCATCATCGGTTTCGCAAAGGGGAAACCTACGAACAACAGTTGGGGCGTGCAACGCTTGATCAAGTGGGTCAGAGAAAATGGAATGAGCGTCTAGGAAAAGCGATCGCTTCCCTTGAACATCTGTTTAATTACGACTAC
>DALYIW010000213.1:0-14902 GCA_031970155.1 Coleofasciculaceae cyanobacterium CTOTU46601
CTTGTTGACGAGTCCGGTCGTTTCCGGTATTTCGTAATTGATACGGGCTTGTGGATTTTTGGTAAGAAGGTTTTGCTGCCTGTTGGGCGTGCGCGAACCGATTACGATCGCCACCGCGTTTATGCTACAGGTATGACCAAGGAGCAAGCAGAGAACTTGCCTGAATACAACGAAAACACAACGGTTGATTATGACTACGAGGAACGAGTCAGAAATGTTTACCGCCCGACAGCTACGGCGACAGCGACACCTACCTACGATCGCAACACCTACACCTACGATCGCGATCGGGAGCTATACGACACCAGCTCCCAAGAGCATCAAAATCTCAAGCTGTATGAAGAGCGCCTGATTGCCAACAAAAACCGTCAAAAGACTGGTGAAGTGGCTATTGGCAAGCGTGTTGAAACCGAAACAGCAACAGTTTCAGTGCCAGTTGAAAAAGAACGAGTGGTCATTGAGCGTACTAACCCCACTGACACCAGAGAAGTTGCGCCTGGTGAAGCGGATTTCCGTGAAGGAGAAGCTGCCAGAATGGAAGTCTATGAAGAGTCCGCTGATATTCAGAAAAAAGCTGTTGTTCGCGAAGAAGTTAGCGTCAGAAAAGAAGTTGAACGTGATACCGTCGCTCGGACAGAAACGGTGCGTCGTGAAGAATTAGACGTAGATACTGACGACAATACAGTTATTGACACAAATCGTTAAGAAAAACAGCTTTAAGCAGAAGTTCCCCTCAAGGGGAACTTCCGTTTAGGTTTATTGAATCCAATAATTTTTCGTGTAAAACCACGGAACTCTATAGTCGAATCCTGGCTAACAGAACGCTTTCAGCTTGTAACTTTGTGGTCGTGCAGGATATAAACCCGCACATCAATCTTAAATAAATAGCACTTTCTCAGATGAAGAAAATTAAATATACATTATTAGGGTTGTTAGGAATCTTTGGTCTACTTCTCTTTTGGGGCTTGCTGGAACCGTACCTAATCGATACAGAAGAAGAAGTTGCAGAAATTCCTGGTCTTCCTGCTGCTTGGGAAGGGAAACGAGTCGCACTCATCGCTGATTGGCAGATAGGAATGTGGCTAGACAATACCAGTACCATCCGCCGCATTGTGGAACAATTAATAGAAGAGCGTCCTGCAATCGTGCTAATTGCTGGTGACTTTATCTACGATCCAGACAAAGACCCAAGCGAAGAGATTAATAAGGCTGTTGAAATTGTGCGATCGCTTCCCCAAGCAGGTATTCCCACTTATGCTGTCTTGGGCAATCATGACTATGGAATGAAAAACAAGCACGCACCGCCAAATGAGCAGTTGGCACGTCAATTGCATGACGCGCTTGAAGCAGTGGGTGTGCAAGTTCTTCAGAACGAGTCCGTTGCCCTTACACCGTCCGGGAATCGCAACCAAACGACAGCAAAGATGGGGGGTAATGCACCTCTATACCTAGTAGGTATCGGCGCACACTGGCCCGATCGCGATCAACCAAAAGTTGCGCTAGCCCCGGTGCCAGAAGGAACACCAAGGTTAGTGATGATGCATAATCCAAATTCTTTTGAAGCGTTACCTCCTAACACGGCACCTTTGGCTGTGGCAGGACACACGCACGGCGGACAAATTCGCCTACCCTTTACACCTGAATGGTCTTGGTTGATTTTTATGCGTGAGGATGAGGTACACGCTGACGGCTGGATTAAGGGATATGGACAGTCAGGGAATCGCCTTTACGTGAACCGAGGGATTGGTTTTAGCATCATACCGATACGGCTCAACTGCCCACCAGAAATCACTTTATTCACACTTCGCTCCTCTGTCTGATTGGGGAAGAAAATACTTAGGGCGTTGATTTAGAGTCGGACTTATCCAGGTTTTTTCAAGCGGAGGCGTAATGAATCCCAAAGACTCAGTAACAACAGCATGGGGAAAAATTCAGGCAATGATCGACGGCTTGATATTCATGCTGCCAAATATTGTGTTAGCCATAATCGTCTTCGCACTCTTTTACTTGGCAGGAAGGGGTATCAGATCGCTAGTCAGACGCCTCACTCGAAGGCATCGGCAGGCGCGAAATCTGGGGCTGGTACTCGGACGTTTATCGCAAGGAATCACCCTTTTAGTCGGTCTATTTGTCGCGTTATCTATTGTCATCCCGTCATTTAAGGCAGGGGATTTGGTTCAATTGCTGGGCATCAGTGGTGTGGCAATTGGCTTCGCATTCCGCGACATCCTTCAAAACTTTCTAGCTGGAATTTTAATTCTTTTGACTGAACCGTTTCAGATTGATGACCAAATCGTCTTCAAAAATTTCGAGGGAACGGTTGAAAACATCCAAACACGCGCTACGACAATCAGAACTTATGATGGTCGCCGCATCGTCATTCCGAACGCTGAACTGTTTACCAATTCAGTGATGGTGAACACTGCCTTCGATAACCGCCGACTGGAGTACGATGTTGGCATTGGTTATGGAGACAATATTGACCAGGCGAAGGAATTGATTCTGGAAGCGATCGCCAGTGTGGATCATGTCTTAACAGAGCCGTCCCCTGACGTACTTGTAATGGAACTAGCTGGCAGTAGTGTAAATATCCGCGCCCGATGGTGGATCGCACCACCGCGACGTGCAGATGCTTTGGATTCGCGAGACATGGTTCTTTCTGCAATCAAGAATAAGCTGACTGCCAATGGTATCGATCTGCCCTTCCCAACACAACAGATTCTCTTTCACGACCAAACCGAAGAGACAGATGGCGATCGCTCTCGTCAACGAGAAGGATGGCCGGCTGGAAATAAGGCAGTGCCGAAGCCACGTAGTATCGGCGGTTCGCTCAGAAAACTTGCCGAATTGCGGGCGCAAAGAGATGGGAATGGGAGCAACCACACGACAACAGCCAACGATAATCGATGAAAAACATCAAGTTAGGCAAACTGTGGGACTCACTCCACTCCAGCTACTGGTTCGTGCCAACACTGATGGCAGCAAGTGCGATCGCTCTAGCCTTCACCATGCTAACCCTCGATCGAGCAGGCAAGTCTGGACCAATTGAGAAGTTAGCCTGGATCTACACGGGTGGACCCGATGGTGCGCGTACATTGCTTTCAACCATCGCTGGTTCGATGATTACCGTTGCTGGTACTGCTTTCTCAATTACAATCGTTGCTCTCACACTAGCCTCCTCACAATTCGGTCCGCGACTGCTGCGTAACTTTATGCAGGATACGGGCAATCAGGTTGTGCTTGGCACGTTCATTGCCACATTTATCTACTGCTTGCTCGTACTGCGGACAGTCCGAGGGGATGACTACAACGTGTTTGTGCCGCAGATTTCGGTTACGGTTGGTATCGTGTTGGCGATCGCTAGTATCGGTGTGCTGATTTACTTTATCCATCACGCCTCAACCTCAATTCAAGCGTGGCACGTCATCACAGAGGTGGGCAGCGATCTGGACAAAGCTATCGATCGCCTTTTTCCCCAGAAAATTGGCTATGGTGGATCGGGAGAAAAAAGGCGGTGGGTTGAGGAAATCCCAGTAGGTTTCGATCGCGAAGCTTCTCCAATTCTGGCAACGAGTAGCGGTTATCTTCAGGCGATTGATAACGACAAGTTGATGAAAATTGCCCAGTCGAAAGACCTTTTGGTGCGTCTTAAACATCGCCCCGGCAAGTTTGTCGTGCAAGGAAGCGAACTGGTGAGAGTTTGGCCTGGAGAACGAGTCAATAAAACGCTCTCCCAGCAGCTCAACGAGGCATTTATTCTGGGCAAGCAACGCACTGAGCAACAGGATGTAGAGTTTTGTGTCAACCAGCTAGTCGAGGTCGCGATTCGTGCTATTTCTCCTGCTGTCAACGATCCGTTTACCGCAATTCGGTGTATTGACCAGCTTAGTGCAGGACTTTGCCGCCTAGCTGAAAGAGAGTTCCCCTCTCCCTACCGCTATGATGACGACAATAACCTGCGCGTAATTGCTGACCCAGTGACGTTTGCAAAGCTAACCGATGATGCCTTTAACCAGATTCGACAGTACAGCAAACCGGATGTAGCGGTAAGAATCCGAATGTTGGAGGCTATTGCAGTTATTGCCACGCACACCTGTAACCAGAAAGACCGGGCAGCGCTTCTGCATCATGCCAAGGCGATCGAGTACAGTAGCCGCGAGGAGGTATCTCAAGAGTGCGATTATAAGGACATTGAGGAGCGATATTTAGCAGCAGTGAAGGCACTAGAGCAGCGATGATATTCATCTGTCTGTAGGTGGATGACTAGATAGTTTATAGTGAGCAGCAATAAAACTTTGGGGCAGATTATCTTACACACTTCTTAATTGTCTGTAAGGCTTTATTAGCGACTTCAAGGAGAGTATTTTGCTCAATATTATCCGAGAGCGTTTTAAATATTTCAACAGGAAAAAGGTTAACACACAGGATTTTTACCAAGTACAAATTGACTTGTTAGAAGAATCAACCCTAGATATTAACTATGTTGTATTGATTCTTGGCTCCTGTGTAATTGCTACCTTGGGACTTCTTACCAATAGTGCCGCCGCGATCATCGGAGCCATGATCGTTGCTCCCCTGATGTTGCCAATCCGGGGGCTAGCATTTGCAGCCTTAGAGGGCAACGTTATCCTGTTCCGCAAAGCTTTAACGGCAATAGTAGTCGGGACAATTCTAGCCATTGTTTTAGCTTGGTTTCTGGGTTCGTTGGTAAGACTTCCAGAATTTGGGAGCGAAGTTGTGGCTCGTTCCAAACCTACATTACTAGACTTAGGAATTGCAGTAGCTGCTGGTGGAATCAGTGGCTTTGCCAAAGTTCAGCCCAAAGTTTCTGGTACTTTGGCGGGAACTGCGATCGCTGTGGCTCTCATGCCGCCAATTTGTGTTGTTGGTTTGGGTTTATCTCAAGTTAATTGGTCGCTCAGTCTGGGGGCAAGCCTCCTCTACTTAACCAATTTGTTGGGAATTACTCTCTCCTGCATGTTGACCTTTTTAATGGCAGGCTACGCCCCACTATATCGTGCTCATAAAGCTCTGACTTGGGCATTAGCTTTGACAGCTATACTTCTCTTTCCTTTAGGGGTGAGCTTTGCGAAATTGATCGGGCAAGCCCAACTCGAAGCCAGCCTTAAGCGGGCGTTGCTCAACCGAACCATTACCTTTCAACGGGTAGAACTGATTAAAAGCGATACCAACTGGTTGATCGAGCCGCCTGAAGTCCGTCTGACTGTTCGCAGTAGTGAAGCTTTGACACCAAAACAGGTACAGCTTTTAGAAGCATTTGTAGAAAAAGAAATGGGTCAAAAAATCACCTTGATTTTTCAAGTCAGTCAAGTTGAAGAAGTCCGGCGAGAAAAGTTGCGAAAGTCTAATTCTAAAATGAAAGATTAATAGGACTTACGCAGATGCTCTACATGTAGGGTGGGCAATGCCCACCTTACTCCTATACGTAGCGTTAAAGAAGGAAATTTGCGTAAGTCCTGATTAAGTATTTTATTGGTAATGCTATGACCCCAGAAACTATACTTAGCGAAGTGACTATTGAGGAAAATCTGAAGGAATTTCTCTTAGTGCTATCGGTATCCTTAAGCGTGGCGACGCTTCCGCAAGTTTTTAACTGGCTTCGCCACATTCCCTACACGCTGCTTTTAGTAATTGTCGGGTTGGGTTTGGCTTTTATTGATGTACGGCTGGTGACGCTCTCACCTGAGCTAATTCTATTGATTTTTTTGCCACCTCTGTTATTTGAAGCTGCCTGGAATCTGGAATGGTCTAAACTCAAGCGTGATTTAGTACCAATTAGTTTTTATGCTGTTCTGGGTGTCGTTATTTCTGTTGTTGGTATAGCTTTTGCTCTCAACAAACTAGCTGGAATTTCTTTAGCGATCGCTTTGTTAGTAGGAGCTAGTGTATCTGCCACAGATCCAGTTTCAGTAATTGCCTTATTTCGGGAATTAGGAGTTGAAAAACGCTTAGCTGTCCTGATGGAGGGAGAGAGTTTATTTAATGATGGTATTGCTGTTGTTGCCTTTAGTTTTTTGGTGGGATTTTCTCTAGGAACGGATGAAGTTGGACTTCCACTTCTGATTGCACGTTTTTTTGCTTTTGTCGGAATTGGAATTGGTATCGGGAGCTTAATTGGTTTTGGGATTTCCTATCTCACCCAACGATTTGATTTGCCTTTGGTAGAGCAATCGTTAACCTTAGTCTCAGCCTATGGCACTTATATCATTGCGGAGGAGCTTGGTGGTTCTGGGGTGATTGGGGTTGTGACGATGGGCTTGATATTGGGAAATTTTGGCTCTCGTATTGGTATGCAACCGAGTACAAGACTGGCTGTTACTCAATTTTGGGATTTTTTGGCGTTTTTTGTAAATTCGATGATGTTCCTCCTAATTGGCGATCAGATTAAGTTTGCTGATTTAGGAGCGAATTTTGGACTGATTGCTTTAACTGTTGCCGCGATGTTTTTAACGTGAGCGATCGCTATTTTTGGTTTAGGAGCGTTAAGCAATTGGTTCGCTGCATCTGAGATTTCTTTTCCTGAACAAACTGTACTTTGGTGGGGAGGATTACGGGGTTCTGTATCCATTGCTTTAGCTTTGAGTGTACCGGATGTTCTGCTAGAGCGAGAAGAAATTATTGCCATCGTGTTTGGTGTAGTTTTATTTACGCTCTTAGTACAAGGCTTGACAACCAAACCACTGCTTGAAAAGTTGGGGTTGTTGAGTAACCAGCAGTTGCGTCAGCAATATCTGGAGGCGATCGCTCACCGTGTTGCTCTCAATCGGGTTCTCACCCATCTATCTCAAGTATCTAGCCGTCATGAAATCGAGCCAGAGATTTATCATCATCTGGTTAGCCACGTTCAAGAACAATTGGACTGCCTGAAAGAAGAAATCAACCAATTTTACAATCAATCTCCTCAACTGCGGGACTTGGCTACTGACCAACTCGAAGGAGATTTATTAGCGATTGAGGCTGATACTTATGCTGAATTTGTTCGCTCTGGCCAATTGAATGAACTGCCTTTATCTCTGTTGCCAAATATTTTCAAAGATAGAAAGGGGAAAATCATTTCTTAGTGGAGTTTTTAACTGGTTCAGTTACTGCTAGTCGATGTTGACTTGAATGTTCATATCAATCAGCACTATCACGTTGAATTCTTGGGTGAATAAGTCCGTTGAAGACTAACCACTAAATCTGTAATTCTTCCACCATAGTAGAATCCCCAACATTAGTGCTGATAGCAGCACAAACCATACCCAAAAGGCAGTATGTCTTACCTTCTGGGCAAAATCAGCTTTCCACCATTTTTCGGGACGAATATTCTGTGCTGAAAACGTAATCAATCCTGCTAAATTCAAACAGATTAAATTTGTTAGCAATAGCAACAATGACCCTACAGCTACTTGCCAATAACCCGAGCCAATCAACATTCCAAATGTCACCAAAGGCGGGAGTAGAGCCACTGCTACCATAACTCCCACCAGAGCATTTGTTACTCCGGATGTTAGCGAGAGTGCACCTGCCATCCCAGAGGCGAACGCCACGATAACGTCTAAACCACTCACCCTTGTCCTGGCGGCAATTTCAGGAATCTCTGGGCTGGCTGTAAAAACATATCCGATTAGAACAGAAAAAGAAAAAGCAACAGAGATACCAACAGCACCAATTTTTAATGCTCGAAGAGCGAGAGTTGTATCTCCAAGAGTAGTAGCAAGCGATAACGCCATATTCGGACCGAGTAAAGGAGCGATGACCATAGAGCCGATAATGATGGTTGCGTCATCCCGCAACAGACCAATGGCAGCAATAACCGTTGAAAGTAAAACCATCAAAATATGAGTCCATGTCAGCACCACCGTTTCAGACACATCTTCATAAAGTTCCTGTCGATTGATACGGGATTTTTGAGGATCTAACTCCTGTTCTTGCAGTTGTTTTAGTTCAAAATCCATCTCTGGAGGTATTGATAGTCGAGGGATAGATGCTTCCACAGAAAGTAGAATAATGCGAAAACCATCAACTTGAGAAAAATGAGTTTCTAACCGATCAATTACAGTTTCGACTTTTTCCCCAGACAGCAGTATCTTAACGAAATTTTGATGATTGTGTAAGTTTATCTGCCAAATGTCTACTAGGGAATACTCTTTGAGTAATTCTGATACTTTCTGGGCATCCTCCTCAGGAAGGAATACCTCAATCAAACGTAAGTTCATGGATAATTAGGTGCTTCATTTAAACAGCGAAAGGTGGGACAGCTTCACACTGCTACTAATAGTGCTGCATAAATGGCTGCACCAAGGGCAAAAGCCCAGAATTTGCTTTGGCATTCTTCAGGAAGTTCCTCCTTAAGAACATTGAGGATGACTCCTCCTGCTAGAAAGGAAAAGAGCAATGCGATTGCTGCCTTGTCAATTTCTGTTCCCTGTCCAATCACCCATCCCACAATAATCGCTGCCGCTAATATCCAGCGACCAATCCGGTCGTAAGCCTTCTTATGATCTTCGCGCAACTCGTGGTCGTTGACCACAAAATGCAAAGCCATTGCGAAGAAAAAGAAAAACAGACTTTGGATACCTGGTTCCTCCCGGTGAAGTAGCAAGTAGCCGATCAAGGCGTTGTAAACGGCAAACGAACAGATGTGCAGCCAGAAAACACCAGCCTCTGTCACATCTCCCTTTCCTGCCTTTTGGCTACGTTGGCGCGACACTTTGGCAACTCGCTCTAGTCCATAAAACACAGCAACACCTATAAGTGCCACCAGGTAAACGTGATGTTCCAAGAAGCTAAGTCCCCCTCCCAACATCCCCTGAATCGTTTCCTGTGCCTTACTCAGTTCGGGGAGGATATGGACAAAAACATAGGCAACAGATACACCACTGCCGATAGAGAGCAAACGGCTGCGAGGTACAGCGTTGAGAACGCGCAGCTTGCCGGAGAACAGATGCACAACAGCCAGACCAATTGCAAGGGTTGCAGATAGGAGGAGTACATCAGGACTCAATACCGATGGCTCTGTAACGGCGAATATTATCATCCCAATAGAGGCAATCACTACCAAAGTTTTCAGGCTTCCGGGTTCTGACGAGAGAGCGATTGAATCTCAGTCCGCAATACTGCGATTTCCTCATGGAGCGCGGCAATAGATTTGGCACTTGCTACCTCTGCCTCTTCGTTTTCGGCATCGCGACCGATAAACTCAATTTGTATCAGACCTTTTTATCCACTTGTATCAGACCTTTTTATCCACTTGTATCAGACCTTTTTATCCACAATTGGTTGACCTTTAGTATCCACATCTAGCTCTTCTCGACGAAGTTGTTCAGAAGCATTAACCCTGTCCTGCTTTACTTCTTTCCTGACATTAACTTCCTCACGCACAACAGCTTTCTTTTGAATGTCAGCCGTCTCCTCGTAGACTTCCATGTGTGCAACTTCTCCTTCACGGAAGATATTCACGTCAGGAGAAACTACAGTCCCAGCATCTTCTGGAGTAGTGCGCTCAACAATAACTCGCTCCTTCTCAACGGGTACCGAAACCCGTGCCGTTTCTGTTTCAACGTGTTTGCTAACCGTTACCTCTCCTGTCTTAACGCGGTTTTTATTGGCAATCAGCCGTTCTTCGTACAGTTTGAGAGTTTGATGATCTCGCTGATTCATCTCGTACAGAGACGGGTCTTGCTGGTAGGTGTAGGTATCACGGTTGTAATCAGCATGGCGAGGCTGATTAGAGCTAGCATTTGCTACAGGAGCCGCATAGGCAGGGGTAGGATCTAAAGGTGCTGATGCCTCGACAGGTGGAGATGCTCCTACAGGAGCTGATGTCTCCAAAGGTGTTTCTGTAACTGGAGTACGATAAACCCCTCGCACCCGTTCTTCATAATCGTAATCAATCCTCAAGTTGTCGTTGAACTCAGGTAAATTTTCTGCTTGCTCTTGGGTAAACCCTAGGGCATAGATACGCCGTGCATTATGGTCGATACTGGAACGACCCACTGGTAGCAATATTTGCTTACCGAAAATCCAGAAACCTGTGTCAACGACCAGATACCGAAAATGACCTGACTCATCAACTAGGATATTTTTGACGCTGCCAATCTTTTCATCATTTCTGTCTGCATAAACATCATATCCCTTGATTTCATCACCAAAAGTGTCTCGGTAATTTGGGTCAAAGTCTTCGAGCTTGTACAAAACCATAATTTCTATTCTCCAATAAATATTCATCACCCCAATTATCTTGATAATTCCAGCAAATAACAAGGATTAAAGCAATATCTATGTTTAGGGTTTAGAAATGTGATAAACCTGTTAAACACCTGTTTATTAAATTTATATTTAAAGATATAGATTTTTCTTAAACTTAAAATTATTACTTAATTCGTGTTAAATATAACTCTCAATATTCTATAAATAGAAATATCAATATCTAAGGTCATAGTGGCTACAAACAAAGCTGTCAATATTGTCTGAAAATTAATTAATTTGCTGAAGTGATTTGAACAGCAAGCAATTACTGGCTTAGCAAAGGTCTTGCAGAAATGAAGTGTTTATCCGAGTAATATACACTCTATTGTGCCTTACTAATCATGCTAAAGGGGGATGAATATGTCAAATCAATTAGGCTTCTCATTGCCAATACCAACTAAACAAGAATTTGCTGCTACGTTTCGTACAGTTAGCCGATTTAGCTTCTGGATACAGTTGGTGCTAGGCGCTATTTCTCTCATTGCTCTGTTGTTGGCTATCTTTAGCCGTAACCTTAGTGTTCAAACCAATAATGCAGGCATTGGTTTTGGTATTTTTTTAGCTATTGGTGGAATTTTGTTGCTGTGCTTCAGATTGTATTGGGCTTTCCGCTACAGACGTTTAGCCAAACGTTTACAGTCAGCTAATCGCGAACTGCATCCGAGGAAGGACGACATCATTCAAGTCTTAAAAATTGGATTAATGGTTAGTGCAGTAGGGATGTTATTAGCTTTCTTAGCCTCCGAAGTAAGCGTCGTAGTGGTACTGGCAAAAGCTTTAGCCGAACCTCAAGGAATAGCCGTCTATAACCGTGAAAATGTCATTCGTTCGCTGGATCTTTTTGTCGTGTTAGCCAATGTCACTATGATTGGTGCTCATTTTGTAGGAGGCATTACTTCTTTTGGCCTACTGGAGTGGGTGGATCAGTAGATTTCTGTTTTCCAATGAGCTATTGAATTTAGATAGATAATTTTCTCTCTTCAAACATAGCTTTTTAATCAATAATTGCCAAGCAAATTTCATTGAGAAAAGAGATAGAAACCTACCTAAAGAAGCAGCAAAAAATTCTCGGAGTTATTTATCATGTTCAACTTCCGTTGTTTATCATCAGAAACTATAGGCTTGCTAACTCTAGGATTAGCAGTAGGTGCAGTTGCACCTTTAGTGAATTTGGCTCCAAGCGCCGTAATAGCGGCTCCAACTTCAAAAACTAGCTTTCCTGACATTCAAAACCACTGGGCGCGTCCATTTATTGAACCCCTCGCTGAAAAAAATATTCTGGCTGGATATCTTGATGGAACATTTAGACCTAATCAGCCAGTAAAGCGCGATGAATTTGCCGCAGTAATCCGCAAAGCTTTTAACCAGAAACCCATTCGGAAAATAGAAAGTGGAAGTGTATATAAAGATGTTCCTTCCGGTTATTGGGCGGCTCCAGCAATCGAGGAAGCTTATCAAACAGGATTTATGACGGGCTATCCTGGAGGTTTCTTTCGTCCCAATCAAGAAATTTCCAGGGTTGAGGCATTAGTTGCTTTAGAGAAGAACTTGGATTTGTCTTCGACAAATCCGACACCATCTGCAACTCAAACGATGACGAATCAAGCAACTACGAATCAAGCAACCACACAGCCAGTAAGCACACGTCGAGCAACCAAGAAGCGTTTGTTTATTCCCCTGGCAATGACTACTTTGATGCAGCCACTGGTAACTGCTCCAGCCAATAACCAGATTACGCCTGCTAACAATTCACCCTCATCGGTAGCAGGTAGCAAAGGTGTATCTCCGAGTGATTCACCCTCATCCTCAGCAAATAACCAAGGTTTGTCTTCGACGCCTCCTGCATCAGTTACTGTTAGCAACTATTATGTAGATGCCAACAAGATTCCTTACTATGCGGTCGATCGTGTAGCAGCAGCCACAAAAGCAAATATTGTGGTCAACTATCCTAATCAGAATATGTTCAATCCTAATCAGCCTGCTACTCGTGGGGATATTGCTGCTTTTATTTATCAAGCGTTGGTTGCTCAGGGAAAAATAGAACCGCTTCCTAGCAGCGTAAAAGCATCTGATTATATTGTTGGTCGCCCTACTAGCAGCAACCAAAATACTCAAACTGCTCAATAGACTCTCGCGTTGCCAGTCACCCGAGGCAGTGGAGAAGTGAAATCTCAATCATGCTTCCCCCTCAGCAACTATATCAATTCTCCAAATGTTTGCTACAGGTACTTACCTTGCTCACCTCAAACTCAAGGGGGACTGGGGAGACTATATCTGTAGCTGTAGCTGGCAAAAAGAGAAATCATACTATAACAGAGGGAGAGCAATGCGCCAACTACTTGTACAGGTTCCACGAGGTTGCGGTCAACAGGCTTTTGACATTGCAAAAGCTTGTAACGGAACGAATCTTGCCCAGCTTGAAGCGACTGGGAATGATGGACTACTAGACGTAGTAATCGTTCACGTTTCCAATGGGAAGATTGAGGAACTGCTAGAAAAGCTGGAAGCTCTACCCAACTTGCACGTCACATTGCTTCCGCGTGGAGTAATAGCCTTGCAGCCACCGGCATCAGAGGCATCGCAACAGGTGAAAGATGTGGAGGTACGCAGCCCCATCGAGATATTTCTCTCAGGTTTGCAAAGCGTTGGCTCGTGGAAAGGCTTTCTAGGATATGCAGCGGCGGCAGGTGTGGTGGTTTGGATCGGCTTATTCACGAATACCAGCTATCTTCTCGTCGCTGCCATGCTGATTGCACCTTTTGCAGGTCCGGCGATGAATGTGGCGATCGCTACGGCACGAGGAGACGGAAAATTACTCAGACGGAGTCTATATCGCTACTTTGCAGCGCTTGCTGTGACAATCGTAGTAGCTGGAACACTCAGCTTGATTCTGCAACAGGAAGTTGTGACATCTTCAATGAACGCAAACAGTACGGTCTCATCTGTGGCGGTTTTGCTTCCCTTAGTTGCGGGTGCAGCGGGCGCTCTCAATCTTGTCCAATCGGAACGAAGTAGCCTCGTATCGGGGGCAGCCGTTGGGATGCTGGTTGCGGCTTCGCTGGCACCGCCTGCCGGACTGGTGGGTATGGCAAGCGCAATGGGGCGGTGGAATATGGCTGTAAACGGTGTCTTTGTACTCTTGCTGCAACTAGTAGGAATTAATTTATCAGCCTCGCTCCTGTTCCGCACCTATGGACTGTCTGCTCAGGGTGCCCGCTATAAGCGTGGTCAGCGCTGGGTGTTTATGTCTGCCTTTGTCGCTACGATGGTGGCACTCTTGGGCTTACTGACTTGGCAGTTTTCCACCTCCCCGCAGCTTCAGCGCAGCAGTCGCGAACAGCGTGCCGTTGCCCAGATTCAGACGGTGGTGAATGATAGCAGTTTGGCAACACTGGTGGAAGCGGATGTTCGTTTTCCCCCTGCGAATATCAAAGGGCAGAACACGCTGCTGGGCACCGTTTATGTTCAGCGTCAAGCGGGTGTCACCGAGTCCTCCCAGGAGATTCGCTCCCGCCTCACAGATACCATTCAAAGGCAATTACTCCAGCAGGGGTTTAACGTCACACCGTTAATTGATGTTAGTGTTCTGGAAGCGCCGTAATAAACGATTTCAAGAAAGGAGTTTCCTCTTCCCATGATTGATTCTCTATTGCTCTGGCGGTTGCTATATATTTGCTGCTAGCGCCGCGCTGATTGAGTTGAAATTCAGTTGTTCAATCCATGCCGATTCTCAACCAAGAGCAGCAATCTTGTGCCGAGTTCCAAAGCGGTGATGCTATCCACCATCCTGAACAAGCCTCACTTCTCCCAACATCAGAAGCTACTCAAACATCAGACTCGACACTAATTGCCGAAGCAGAGAAAGTCAACAAGCTACCATTGCCGGAAGTACCCCAGAAGCCTCGCCGAGTTGAACGGCTCTCCATCTCTAGTTGGCACGATGACCCCAAAAAGAATGAAGTCTACAAAATTTCTGAGTGGGAAGTAGAGAGCAGTACTGGCAATGTCTACACCCTGCATTGGGACATGAGAGACAAGCGCCCACAATGCAATTGTCAAGGATTCAAGCATCACGGACACTGCAAGCATTCCGATGCTGTACAAGCTGATTGGCAAGAGTGGGTGGCTTGGAACACTCAAAAGAATAGCTATGACCTAGCGTGGGAGGAAAAATATTACCCCTTCTAAATCACCGAACTGTTAGGCATCGGCAACGCGATCGCGCTTCGCGACCAATAGCGGTGAGATTTCATCACTCACCATGACACAAAACCCAGTGATAACGACCCAATCTTCTCATAGCCCTGATTCCAGTGAACTCCAGTCGCTCTTGGGTAACGCGGCTATCAGGCAGCATAATCTGAGTCGTCTCAACAAAACTCAAATTCGCTTCAGAATCGGTCTGAAGAAAGCCTCAAAAAGCGCCACTCCTAAATGGTCTTCCGTCCTTACTTCAACTTCTGCAAAAGATAATTCTGACTCACAACGGCTTTCCGATTTGGAGAAAATCACAAACTCTGAAGTAGGTCTTAAAGGCATTAGCGTCTTCAAGGCACTAGATGAGGCAGCCGCAGAGCTAACCCTCTTCTGTCACTCTAGCGGCGTTAAAGGGCAATGCAATCACAGTAGTAATCGATGAAACCGGAGACCG
>DALYIW010000214.1:0-14894 GCA_031970155.1 Coleofasciculaceae cyanobacterium CTOTU46601
CAGCTTCAAGAGACGGGTAACGGTGGGTAATCCAAGACGCGACATCTATCTGTTTAGCTTGGATTAAATCAAGCGCCCTGCGGTAGGTTAATGGTCGTTTATCGCTGTCGAATCCTCCTGATGCGCCAGTAGTGGTAACCAACGTTGCTTCCATAAACTGTAAGTTGTTCAGCACGCTTAAATCTACGCCTCCATGTCCATATCCATAAAGCAGGACGGTAGCCTGTTTACGAATCAACCTGTGGATAGATGTAAACACAGAGCCAGCGCCGCAAGCATCAATTAAATACTCTATCTGTCGTCCGCTAGTCTTATCCTGCACCACTTCTGTCAAGTCAACCGCTAGTGGATCGATCGCCTCAGCGCCATACCCTGTCACTAAATCCCGCTTTCGCGCATTCGGTTCGCTCACTAGAAGCAAGCCATCATATCCAAGGACGTTTCGCAGGTACTGAACCATAAGAAGTCCGGCAGGACCTGCACCAAAAATCAGAATTGACTGCACACGGCGATCGCTCTGTTGGGCATTGATCGCATATCGTGTACGCGAACGTGCCACCATGTCTAAGGCATGAACAATACAACCAAGGGGTTCTGTGAGAACCGCCTCAACATTATCTAAGTCGGAATGAATGGCGATCGCATTGACAGCCGGAATCGCCATGTACTCCGCTAGTCCTCCTGGCAAACCAGTGATGCCATGCTCTGTGTAAAACTGACATTGATGGGAGTCGCCACTTCCACAGTATTCGCAGAGGGTTTTGCGCGAACTGCTAATGCAGTTCAACCCCTGATCTAAAACTACGCGATCGCCTACGCATAAATCTCGAACTTCGTGCCCCACCTCTTCAACTACACCAACGATTTCATGGCCCATAATCTGCGGCTGTTCAACCAACGGAATGGGTTTTCCCCATATGTCCTTGTTGTAGTTAGCCTGCCCAGAAAAGATGTGGAAGTCAGTGCCGCACAGTCCTACTGCCGACACACGCACCAAAACATCGTGTTGTTTGGGTTCCGGGCGCGGCACATCACGTAATTCCAACTTACCGATGTCGCACAACACAATGGCTTGCATCGTTCGTAATGCCTTTACGTTACAATTTGGCGTTTTTTTCATGCATAAGTCGTTACTAGCGCGATACTAAGGGTTGAGCAGCAGCATTCTTCGCTAACAGCTGGGCAATGTCGGGATTATAGATCCGGAGATAATTCCAGTAATTTCCAAAAACGGACTCAACATAACCCTTAGTTTCTGGAAAAGGAATAACTTCAATAAAAGCATCCGGGTCATTAAACCCGTATTTTGTAATCCAATTTGATACATTGCCTGGACCTGCATTGTAACTAGCAACAGCTAACAGTGAGTTGTTGTTGTACTGCTGGTGGGTGAAGTCCAGAAACCAAGTGCCCAAATTGATGTTATCGTTGGGATTTTTCAAGTTGTATTGCTTGAGCTGAATTTGGGGGGCAATCCAACTACCAGTTCCTGGCATCACTTGCATTAAACCCAGAGCACCAGCAGAAGAGCGAATTTCTGTTTCAAAGCGAGACTCTTGTCGGATGAGACCTGTTACAAGTAAGGGATTGAGCTGGCGCTGTTGTGACCAGGTAACAATCGGCTCTAAGAAGGGTAAGGGGAACAAAGCTTGCCAGTAAGCTGGATCTTGACGCAGCGCTTGCCAAGAGCGTTGATCTTCGGGTGTCTTTCGCTGGTTCAGGTTCCAAACTTTATTAATGCCTACCAGATGATCGCCGACTCCTATACGCATCAAACCATCGGTAAATTGCTCAGCGACAGTCGGCTGTTGTATGTTTTTGAATTGGGCTTGCCAGAGTGTCCACGCATCGCGATTTTGACCTAGCTGATAAAGTTCTTTTACGGCGGCAGATCCAGCAGGCGGCACGGGTCGCATTTGCGGTTGTACAACCTCCGGTTTCAAGTCACGCACGGTAGTAAAGTCGCCGACATTCCAGCCTAAAAAGCGGGCCGATCGCCACGCATAATAAGACTCTGGATACTTAGACAGTACATGCTCAAATGCCTTGGTTGCTTCCTGCTGACGCCCCAGTTGATTTGCCCATCTACCAACCCAAAACGCCGCCTCAGGAGCATAATCACTATCAGGACTTTGGGTAGTAATTGGTTGTGCCCATTGCCATGCTTCTTTGAATTTTCCAGCAGCTGCCTTAGATTCGGCCATCTTCCAGCGATACTCAGCGGCAGCGTCGGAACTAGGATATTTTGCTAACACTAACTTACGAGCTTGGAAAGCTGAGTCACGACTTCCTAGAGCGTCTAGAATGTTGGCTTTAGCGAACAGTGCTGCTGCTGCTTCATCGGGAAACTTACTGACGACTCGATCTAGATATGAGATCGCCTCTTGTGATGGTGAGAGATTAGCTAGATGCCGTAAGCCCAAACCTGTTTCCTTAGCATCAGGAAATTTGCTGATTAGCTGTTGATAAGCGATTCTAGCTTCTGCCTTTTTTCCTCCCAGTTGATACCCTCTAGCGATCCGATAAGCGTTACGCGGGGTTGAAGGTGCCTTGGAGTAGGCTTTACCCGCTTTGCCGTACTCTTGGGTTTCCCAGTAGCCGAAAGCGATCGCTTCCCAATCTTCTGGCTTCAGCTGGGCTGCATACTCGTTAGCCAAGCGATCGCGAACTGCACCCATGCCTCTTTTCTCTGGATTGTATTTTGCTAAGAGCAATAGCAGAGATGGCTGATTAGGGTTCTTTTTGCGCTGTTGTTCGATAATTTCTTGAGTGCGTGGATGAGCGGGAAACTCAGCGATCGCTTTATTCCAGTATTCAGGATTTGATTGACCTAAGATATACAGTGCTTCTACTGATACTGGGTCGTTGGGGTAGTTTTTCAGAAGGTCTTTCCAGGCTTCCTGTGCTTTTGCTTTGTCGCCCATTGCTTCGTAAGCTTGGGCGCGTTTTAGGGCAATGTGTGAGGCTAAAACCGGATACTCTGACTCTAGCCCTTTGAGATACGCGATCGCTTTTTCCCCTTGCTTTTGTTCAATCAAGTCAGACGCTAGGAGATAACGGGCACGGCGCTGGTCGAGAGATTTTTGCCCTGAGGCGACCTGTTCTAGCTGAGAAGCCCTAGCTTGAGGTGGCTGCGATACTAACCGTAGTGCGATCGACTTCTCCTCTTCCTTAGGAGGGCTTAATAGATTTTGAGTTTGTTGGCCACCATTCCATCGTCCCAGTAAGCCAGTCGTTCTCAGCGCGAACAGGGATGAGCCAACCAGCGCACATAGAAGCAGCCCTGCCCCTACCGCCACAGGAATTTTATTTTTCGGTTCTTTTAGCATTAATCCTAGTTTGCCCAACACTAGTACAATCCTTCTTGATTTGGCTTGATTTTAGCTGTAAGTGCGTAAACCGTCTGTTGAAACTAAGGCGATAGAGATACGACGAAAAACATCTTATCTTCCTTTAACACTTTATCGATGCATAAGAGCGCCCTCCTCTTAAAGAGATTAATTATTTCTAAAAGTTGTTTCAAGCCATCTAGCACTTCCGCAAGGATACTACGACTCTCACCCTGTAGGGCTTGGTCATAAAATTTGCACAGATAGCCGTTAAGCAGGTGAGGAGGGTAAGTTATTTTACATCTAGGCAAGCACAATCATTGCTGGTAAAACTCTTGTGGGACGGGCTGAAAAGCACGTTTCAATTAAGCAAGTTAAAAATGACATAGCTAATCAATGTCTAAGTGTAGCTAGTGCAGCTTGGCGCAAAAAAGTGATCAGCTAAAAAGTTCCCTTTGTCTCTCGTGTCCCTCTTATCTCTCAAAGATAGTTACAAACTTCTGCCGCTCTGCACTAGTGGCTCAATGATTATTTTGAGAAGATGTCGCATCGTTTTGTCCCTATGTATACCACTGCTCCACACATTACCTGCCACAGTTTTTGTACACTGATCTGAAGGACGCGTCTTTTGAGCAGCCCACAAGGGGATGGAGTGTTTAACGCGTAAGACTGAAATTAATGGAAATACGAGCAACGGATACACCACGCATAGATTGGACTGGTGACACCCTAGCAATTGGGTTATTTGAAGAGTCTGTAGAGTTGACTGGCGATCTAGCTCAGCTGGATGAGAAGCTTGCTGGTACGCTTAAGGAGCTGATTGAAGAAACAGAGTTTAAAGGCAGCGTTGGCAGCAGTGCTGCGGGACGCGTGGGTGCCGGTAGCTCAATTCGTAAAGTTATTCTAGTGGGCTTGGGTAAACCAGATGCCTTAAGTTTAGATGGCTTGCGCCGTGCCGCTGCGGCGATCGCACGAACCGCGAAACAGCAAAAGAGCAAAACTCTCGGCATCAGCTTACCCGTGTTTAATGATGACTCAGCCGGGTCAGCTCAAGCGATAACTGAGGGTATAGTGCTAGCACTGCATCAAGATCATCGCTTTAAGTCTGAACCGGAAGACAAAGGAGCTAAGCTGGAACAGATTGATTTGCTAGGACTGGGAGGTCAGGAATCAGCAATTACTCGTGCTCAAGCTATTGGTTCGGGTGTGATTTTGGCACGAGAACTGGTTGCGGCACCCGCCAATGTGGTGACACCAGTAAGTCTAGCTGAGACAGCAGAGGCGATCGCTTCCGAATACGGTCTGAGTGTAGAAATTTTGGAGCGCGAAGAGTGTGAAAAACTAGGTATGGGTGCCTTCTTGGGCGTTGCTAAAGCTAGCGACATGCCCCCCAAGTTTATTCACCTTACCTACAAGCCTGAGGGTACGCCCCGCCGCAAATTAGCGATTATCGGCAAAGGACTTACCTTTGACTCCGGTGGATTGAATATCAAAGTGGCTGGTAGTGGCATTGAGACGATGAAGATGGATATGGGTGGGGCGGCGGCAACCTTGGGTGCAGCAAAAGCGATCGCTCAAATTAAGCCGGATGTCGAAGTGCACTTTATCAGTGCGGCGACAGAGAACATGATCAGTGGCAAGGCAATGCATCCCGGCGACATCCTCACTGCATCCAACGGCAAGACGATCGAAATCAACAATACTGATGCTGAGGGACGCCTGACGCTAGCAGATGCTTTAGTGTTTACTGAAAAGCTAGGAGTGGATGCGATCGTTGATTTAGCCACCCTGACTGGTGCTTGCGTTATTGCCTTAGGTAATGATATCGCTGGACTGTGGGCAACAGACGAGGCTTTAGCCTCCCAGCTTCAAGCCGCATCAGCAGCAGCTGGCGAAAAACTCTGGCAGATGCCGATGGAAGAGAAATACTTCGAGGGCTTAAAGTCACCCATTGCCGACATGAAAAATACCGGCCCACGTCCAGCTGGTTCAATTACTGCGGCCCTTTTCCTGAAACAGTTCGTCAAAGAAACTGCCTGGGCGCACTTAGATATTGCAGGTCCTGTCTGGGCAGATAAAGAGGATGGCTGTAATAATTCTGGCGCGACTGGCTTCCCGGTTCGCACTCTCGTCAATTGGGTACTGAGCGATGCTTAGAAGATACTAACCAAGCCGGGAGGGAGTTGGGAGTGGGGAGTTGGGAGTTGGGGAAGAAAAAACGACTTCCACAGTTTAAATACCGTCTGAATCATGCTCAGGCAGGACTTACGATCAAGACACGACAAACGGGTAGGAGCATATAGCTATACGCCCCTACAGGTGGTGGTTCAAAGATCAAGAAAGCATAAGTCCTGTCAGGGTTTCCCCACTCCCTACTCCCTACTCCCTACTCCCCACTCTCTCTTAAAAAAACTGTGTAATTAACCTTATCGAACTAACAATCTAGTTGCTTGCTGGTCAATTTGAGTAATAATAATCTAATCTTCTCAGAAGCATAATGGAAATTTAATTCTTTCCTAGCTAAGATGATAGTCTACTAAATAATAAAAATTGCTACAGAAAGTGATTGACACGGGTTCTCAAAAAGAACAATTGATTGTAGAACCGATCGCACAGGTGCGAGAGTCTATGTTTCTGTAAAAGATTACAGTGCATTTGCAGCCACTGTTCTGTAGTGTACGATAGGGAAAAACGTATTACATCTGTAAAACAGATTTGCGTACCCCGGCAGCAAAATTCTTGGGCTTATTCATCGGGAAAGTTTCGTTGTGGTAGCCCTTGTCTATTGCATTAAGATTAGCGTCTGTTCAAGAGGCTAGTTTCATGCTTCAGATCAAAAAATCAAAGCAAGTGCAATACAAATTGTGCGATCGGAAGGAACTTTTTAGAGTTTCCGGATCTACTTCCTATCAGGGTGCTGTTATCTATCAACGTAGTACGCTCTCAGATTCATGCACCCACTTGCGAGGCTTGTGATGGAAGACATCAACAATAGAGGCTCTGCCACAAAAACCATAGAGACAAAATTGATCCAGCCCCGACTCATTATTCAAGCACTAGCGTTTACAGGTATCTTGTATTTTTGCATGGGTCAAACACCGCCAAAAACTACAGGGGTGATCTCTTCGTCTGTTGAGACTATGGCTCCTATATCCCCATTGGTTAGAAACTCAGTATTGCGCCATGCTTCGCAGCAGTCGGGGTTACCAACCTCTGCTCTCCATATTGTCCATGTTCAACCACAAACCTGGGCGGATAACTGTCTGGGACTGAGTAATCCGGAAGTTTTGTGTACCCAGATGTCGGTTTCAGGTTGGCAAATTGCCGTTACTAATGGGCAACAACGCTGGCTGTATCGCACGAATAAATCAGGTTCAGCGATTAAGATGGAACGGGTAATGGGTAATGGGTAAGAAGCCGAGCCTTGATCTATTACCTATCCTAAGCCCGTAATTGTGCCGATGTCTGACTTCAAGAGCAAGGAGTATGCCAACTTGATGATTGCTGAAGTTGAAGCTCTTCACAGCTCCTTGATTCACGCTTGGTTATGGGTGCTTCGTGGCGATGGTTTCTTCTGATCGAAGTTGTTGAGGGCACGATAATATCGTGCCCCTACAGTGTGATCGTTTGTGAAGGCAGAAGGCGATCGCCCTTAAGCTTTTCTACATCTAATTAGCACGATCATTCGTGGTAAAACTCTTGTGGGACGGGCATCTTGCCCGTCTAAATGATGCAGGTTAAAAGTGGAATAATTTAATCACAAAACAACTTTTCACCGGACGGGGAAAGAGGGAATTCACTCTCTAGTTGGAAGACTCAGCATTATACTTTACACAAAGTTACGATTTTTGCTGGAATAGTGTCACAAACGCTATGGTGCAATCAGTCGTAAGCAGGGGAGCATTGGAAATTGCGATGACACTGGATTTACGAAAATTTTTTCAAGCCACTAACCCCAGCAAGACTCTGGCTGTGGAGAATGAGGAAGATCGGAAATATTACATTGATTTTTCCTCAGTGCGGGGTGGCAAGACTATTGAAGAACTGGGACGAACTATCACCCGCCTCTCACCGGATGAGCCAACTTGCCAGCTGTTTACAGGGCATATTGGCTGTGGTAAGTCCACAGAACTATTGCGGCTGAAAAATGAGTTACAGCAGCAAGGGTTTCATGTAGTCTACTTCGAGTCCAGCCAAGATTTGGTGATGGCGGATATTGACGTGACAGATGTTTTACTAGCCATTGCCCGTAAAGTCAGTGAAAGCTTGAAGCAGGCGAAAGTCAATGTGCAACTGCAAAGCTTCAAGACTTACTGCAAGGAGCAGCCAAGGTTTTGCAAACAGAAATTGATGTGACGGCTGAAGCTTCTATGCCTGGAGTTGGAAACATCAAGGCTAGTACAGAGGGAGAGTTTTCTGTAGGTTTTGGGATTGGCAAGATTACGGCTAAAACTAAAAACAGCCCTGAACTTCGCTCTGTGCTCAGGCAATATCTGGAGCCGCGCACGGATACGCTTTTAGAAGCCATCAATAAGGAGTTGCTGGAACCTGCCATCAAGAAACTGAAGCAGCATGGCAAACAAGGACTGGTGGTGATTGTCGATAATCTCGATCGCATCGATAACTCGCCCAAACCCAGCAATCGCACTCAGCCAGAGTATCTGTTTGTAGATCGAGGCGATCATCTGAAATCGCTGAAGTGCCATGTGGTGTACACGATTCCCCTGGTGTTAATGTTCTCCAACGATCTGGGGGGGCTGAGAAATCGCTTTGGGGTAAACCCCAAGGTATTGCCGATGGTGCGCCTGCAATTACGGGGTGGGGGTGAGTGTGAGGAAGGAATGGGACGACTGCGACAAATGGTTCTAGCCAGAGCATTTCCTGATATTGAGCCACAGCAGAGGTTAGCGCTCATAGCACAGGTGTTTGATTCTCCTGAAACATTAGATCGTTTGTGTCGAGTCAGTGGTGGTCATGTGCGAAATTTGTTGGTGCTTCTCTATAGCTGTCTCCAGAAAGACGATCCACCACTCTCGCGTCAGTGTTTGGAAGATGTGATTCGTAGAGAACGGGATTCGCTAGTGCGAGGTGTTACCGATGATGAGTGGGAGTTGCTCTCGCAGGTGGCACAACAGCAGTTGGTGAAAGGAGAAGAAGAATATCAAACCCTGTTACGCAGTATGTTTGTGTTTGAATATCAGGATGAAGAGGGGGGATGGTTTAGTATTAATCCAATCTTGGCAGAAGCGAAGCGGTTGCAGTCATGACGGAGTTCGCCCAAGACGATGTAAAGACCAAAAACGATGAATCGTTGAGGATGCTGGCGCGATCGCTTACGCTTTCTCAGGGGCAGTTTTCGCTGATTTTGGCACACTGCAACTATAGATCGTTGCGGCAGCGCTTGATGCGACAGTTGCGAGAACGCTGCCCCATAGATTTCCGAGAGCGAGTTCTCGATCCGTCTGCCAAAACGCTTGAGACAACTATTCAGGAAGAACTGGGAGATGAGCCACCACCAGCCGTCATCATCTGTGGCTTGGAATCGGTGCGCGACCTTGATGCAGTACTACTTGCAACCAACCAAGCACGGGATGAGTTTTGCAAAAATTTCCCGTTCCCGCTAGTGTTGTGGGGAACCGATGAGGTGCTGCGAAGGTTCATCCGGGTGGCACCGGATTTCGAGAGTTGGGCTGCCACCCCAATTGAATTTGAGATAGCAACCGATGAGTTAATTGATTTCATCCAGGAAACTGCTGATGAAGTTTTTGCCAAAGTTTTAGATGTTGGTGCAGGCATATTTCTGGGCGATGTAGCCTTCAATCTGGAGAGAGGTTCCCCCCTTCGGACTGAATTGGAGTTAGCACGCAAGGAGCTACAAAACCGTGGTGTGAAGTTAGAGCCAGAGTTAGAAGCTAGTCTGGAATTTGTTCTGGGTCGAGCTATTGATGACTCACCGGAACAGTCTCGGCAACATTACGAGCGCAGTTTAGAACTTTGGCAGCGTTGCCCTAACCTGGAGCGACAGGGATGTGCACTATACAGTTTGGGGTTATGGTGGCGCACCTACGCCACGCGGCATCGAGCTGAGTATGAACAAGCTTGTGGTCGAGAGAAAGATTATTTCCAGCAATGTGTTGAAGCATTTGAGCAGACTCATCGAAAAGATCTAGTTGCCAAGTTTATCAACCCCTTGGGAGCGATTCTGCAAGAACTCCAGCAGTGGGATGAGTTAGAGGAGGTTGCGAAAAAAGCCTTGTCTCTCCATCAAACCTATCCTGACCCCTTCAGACTAGCGCGAGCTTATGGCTTTCTGGCTGAACTGGCACTAGCCAAATCTGCCTGGACTGAAGCCAAACAATTGGCTGAACAAGCGCTCTCTATTCTGGCAAGTGCTGAACTAACTGCATCGACCTCCGTCTCATCTGAGCAAAACGCAAATTTAGAGTGGGTGCGCTCCTATCATCAGGGTTGGCATCAGAGCTGGTATTTGTTTTCGTTAGCCCGCTCGCTCTCCTCACTAGGTCAGCGAGAAGAAGCGATCGCAACTTTAGAAACTGCCGCAGTAGAAACCAAACCCTACTACGATCCGGAGCTTTACATTCGGATTTTGGAGGAATTGCGATCGCTCTACTTTGAGCGAGGTGACTATCTAAAAGCCTTTGAAATTAAGCAAGAACAACGCTCTATCGAGCAACAGTACGGTTTCCGTGCCTTCGTCGGTGCAGGTCGGTTGCAGCCAAAACAACAAGTTATTAACCCTGTCCTAGCACCCGTCGAGGCGCAAAAGACACTGACCCAAGAAATTGCGGTTTCAGGAAGGCAGCAGGATGTCAATCGCCTAGTCGAGCGCATCGGTCGCCATGACCATAAACTCATAGTGATTGAGGGACAGTCAGGTGTTGGTAAAAGTTCGATTTTGCAGGCAGGATTGATACCCGCTTTAAAACAGAAAGCCATTGGTATCTGTGATGTCGTACCCGTTTTGCAGCAAGTTTATACCGATTGGATTAGAGAACTAGGCAAACGTTTAGCAGAGGCACTTATAGAGAGACAAATTTTACCGCTTGAGTCTGAAACTTTCGATTCAGTTCCTGTTCTTCTTGACCAGTTAAAAAAAAAGGTCGGACAAAACTTACTAACAGTTCTAATCTTTGACCAATTTGAAGAGTTTTTATTTGTTTGTAAAGACCCCATTCAGAGGAAACCGTTTTATGAGTTTCTGCGGGAATGCCTAGATATCCCGTATGTAAAAGTTATTCTGTCCTTACGATACGATTATCTGTATTATCTGCTGGAGTGTAATGATCGCCTCGTTAGTTTGGAAGTAATTAATAATAATATTCTGGATAAAAATATACTTTACTATTTAGGTAATTTTTCTAAAAGAGATGCTAAATTAGTTATTAAAAGCTTAACAGAACAAACTCAATTTTCCCTGGAGCCATCACTAGTTGATGTCTTGGTGCAAGATTTAGCGGGAGAGTTAGGTGAGGTACGCCCAATTGAGTTGCAAGTAGTTGGGGCGCAACTGCAAACGGAAAAGATTACGAAACTTGAACAGTATCAGGAACAAGGTCCGAAAGAAAAGCTAGTAGGGCGATTTTTAGAAGAAGCGGTCAAAGACTGTGGACCAGAAAATGAAAAGATAGCCAAACTGGTTTTGTATTTACTTACTAATGAAAACAATACTCGCCCCTTCAAAACTCGTGCTGATTTAGAAATGGAGTTAGGTGTAAATCCTGAAAAATTAGATTTAGTGTTAGAAATTTTCGTAAATTCTAGGTTAGTGCTTAAAGTGCCAGCACTTCCTGTTGAATGCTTTCAATTGGTTCATGATTATTTAGTATCTTTTATCCGACAGGAGCAATCAGCTCGATTAATTGCCGAACTAGAAGAAGAGAAAAAGCAGCGACAGCTTACTGAAGCGAAGCTAAACCAAGTTCTCAAACGACAACTGAAAGTAGCGATCGCAGCAGGATTTTTGCTAGCAATACTAGCAGCCTCGGCAGTAGGGTTTGCGGTAAGCTCAGAAAACCAAAGAAAACTAGCAGAAAGGCAAAGAAAACTAGCAGAGGTAAATGAGATCGATGCCATTACTACATCCGCAGAAATGCACTTTGTCTTGCATCAAGAGATTGAGGCGCTTAGAGAAAGTTTGAGAGCAGGAAGAAAACTGAAACAAGCAGGCGCAGCCAAAAACGCCGATCTCCATATTCGAGTTGTAGCGGCGCTGTCGCAGGCGGTTTACCAAATTAGAGAACTCAACCGCTTAGAGGGGCATAAAGGACTGGTCATGGGCATCGATTTCGGTCCAGACGGTAAGATGATCGCCTCTGCTAGTGGTGACAAGACCGTGAAACTGTGGAGAGTTGACGGCACTTTGCTCGAAACCTGGATTGGACATAGCAGTGAGGTAGTGGGTGTCAATTTCAGCCCAGACGGTAAGATGATTGCCTCTGCTAGTCTTGACAAGACCGTGAAACTGTGGAGAGTTGACGGCACTTTGCTCAAAACCTTGAATGGACATAGCCGTGGGGTAATTGGCATCAATTTCAGTCCAGACGGTAAGATGATTGCCTCTGCTAGTCTTGACAAGACCGTGAAACTGTGGAGAGTTGACGGCACTTTGCTCAAAACCTTGAATGGACATAGCCGTGGGGTAATTGGCATCAATTTCAGTCCAGACGGTAAGATGATTGCCTCTGCTAGTGGTGACAAGACCGTGAAACTGTGGAGAGTTGACGGCACTTTGCTCAAAACCTTGAGTGGACATAGCCGTGGGGTCAATGGAGTCACTTTCAGTCCAGATGGTAAGACGATTGCCTCTGCTAGTAGTGACAAGACGGTGAAACTGTGGAGCGTTGACGGCACTTTGCTCAAAACCTTGCCTGGATATAGCAGTAAGGAGGTAATTGCTGTCAATTTTAGTTCCGATGGTAAGATGATTGCCTCTGTCAGTCGTGACAACACGGTGAAACTGTGGAGAGTTGACGGCACTTTGCTCAAAAGCTTTCCGGGGTATAGCCCTTGGGTTCATGGGGTCAGTTTCAGTCCCGACGGCAAGACCATTGCCTCTGCCAGTGAAACTGAAAACAACAGCGTGAAATTGTGGAGGACTGACGGAACTCTGCTCAAAACCTTGACTGGAAATGGCAGTTGGTTCTGGGATGTGAGTTACAGTCCTAACGGAAAGACTATTGCTGCGGCTAGTGGTGACAACACGGTGAAACTGTGGAAGGTTGATGGTACTTTGCTCAAAACCCTGACTGACCATAGCCAGCCGCTCAGGGGCGTGAGTTTCAGTCCTGACGGTAAGATGATTGCCTCTGCTAGTGATGACAAGACGGTGAAACTGTGGAAGGTTGACGGTACTTTGCTCAAAACCCTGGGTGGGCATAGTGAGGGGGTCAGTGACGTCACTTTCAGTCCTGATGGTCAGACGATTGCCTCTGCTAGTGAGGACAAGACGGTGAAACTGTGGAAGGTTGACGGTACTTTGCTCAAAACCCTGGATGGGCATAGTGAGGGGGTCAATGGAGTCACTTTCGGTCCTGATGGTCAGACGATTGCCTCTGCTAGTGGTGACAAGACCGTGAAACTATGGAAGGTTGACGGTACTTTGCTCAAAACCCTGACTGGGCATAGTGAGTGGCTCAGTGGACTCGCTTTCAGTCCTGATGGTCAGACGATTGCCTCTGCTAGTGGTGACAAGACCGTGAAACTATGGAAGGTTGACGGTACTTTGCTCAAAACCCTGACTGGACCTAGTGAGGAGCTCGGTAAAGTCACTTTCAGTCCTGATGGTCAGACGATCGCCTCTTCTAGTGGTGACAAGACCGTAATGTGGAACTTTGACGGCACTTTGCTGAAAAGTCTTCCTGGGCATAGCAGTTGGGTCGGGGGCGTGAGTTTCAGCCCAGACGGGAAGACCATTGCCTCTGGCAGTGGTGACGGCACAGTAACTCTGTGGAATTGGCAAGAGATAAATTTAGACAACCTATTAGTGCGCGGTTGCGATTGGGCGCGAGATTATCTGAAGACTAACCCGAATGTGGAAAAGAGCGATCGCACTCTCTGCGACGACATTCCCACACAAAAGTAGAGAGTTGCTCATGCGTCGAAAAGAGCGCTCTTTTCCTCTCAAGACTAATGGCAATGTGAATGAGTGCGATCGCACTCTCTGCGACGACATTCTCCCACAAAAGTAGCCAGTTGCTCATGCGTCCTTGTATGGCGATCGCTCTGATACTCTGAAAACTAGCGGCAAAGTGAATGAGTGCGATCGCTTTCCTACAGCTCCCTGTTATTCTTCCGAATCTTTCCACGAGCAGGAGGTTAAAGTGTCACTGAACTTTACTTTGAGAATGGCAACCGATCTTGAGCCAATAAAATTGCTAGATGCTCTATCTAGCACTAGTGGCTTTGAGTGGGAGATGGACACTTTGTCAGCGCCAGGATTATTGGTGTATGCCATCAAAGAAAATGCTCTTGGTCAATCAATAATAGAAGAAGCATTTGGCTTTCACCCAGATGTCGTAATAGATTTTCGGATTAATCCAACATCAGAATATAGCCTGGGAAAATACACACTATTACAGGCGACGATGGAGTTACTACATCAGTTTTCAGGAGATGCTGTGTTACTGTCTAATGGTGAGGACTTAGTGCTTCAGAGAATTGGCGGTAAATTGGTAGTCAATAAAGACTGGAGCAATTGGAGTACATCTCAACTTTCTGAGGTGACACTGCCCTATGAAGCTCGGAGTCTGTCATCACCTTTACTGTAAAAGAATAAAAGGGCGATCGCTAACGTCAGAAATAGGTGAGTCTACAAAAAGTGTGCGATCGCCATCTAATTGAAAGGGAAGAATTTCCATTAGTATGTCCAGGCTTTGTCTAAAGCAAAGTGGCGGGGATTTTTCAGTACAAACTCACTTCCCTCTTTGATTAAATCGCCAGAACAAATTACTGGCAGGCGCTCTTGGTAGGCTTTAATAGCTAGGGTGTATTCAGGTTCACTTAGCTGAACATGGATTTTCTGGAGCCTGCCCACAACAAAACCCATGATTGTTACATTGCCTAGATACTGTTTTTCTTGAAGCTTAATCACAACTCCCTGAATGTCAATATTTGCCGCTTTTGTAAACAAATCACTTAAGATTTCTAGCTGAGAACACCCTTCAGCAATTTCTAAAGTCTCCAGAATTTCCGACATCCGCAGAGCAAAAGCTCGAATTTCAGGGTTGAGAGGTAAGGTAATATCAAACTCCTCTCCTGACTCAGTTGTTTTAATCCAAACAGATTCTTTTTTGCCAATCTGACTTTCCCTATCCCAACCTTTTGCCTGTAGGTAGTTTTCCACTTGCTGGGGATCTAAGCTAGAGAGAACATCAGGGTCACGCACAGTTACTATCATATTGATTCTCCAGTAGCGATGCGTTGCATCAGGTTTTTCAGAGTTGATAGCATTGCTCTATGAAAATGCACAAAAGTAGCCTGTGCAGACCAGCGAGAGTTTGTGTAGCCCCAGTCTAGAAGACCTTGTCGTTACCCACATCTCACAGG
>DALYIW010000215.1:0-9534 GCA_031970155.1 Coleofasciculaceae cyanobacterium CTOTU46601
GCTCAATGGCGATCGCAATTACAAAGCCCAGCATTGCCAAGCGTCCATTCCAAATCTCAGCTTGAGGTGTGAAACCAAATTTAACAGCGTTGCGGTCTTCTGGGTTGGTAATTGGTGCGTTTGGTGTATTAGTCATTTTCTGTTCCTCTTATGAAAATAGGGAGTAGGGAGTAGGGAGTAGGGAGTGGGGAGTAGGGGAAGAAAAGCTATTTTCACTTTTGGTGGATGCTTTCTAGACCATGACGCCTACTGATCAATTGTTTGTCAACTTAGGCTCTTAAGTCCGTCTTTTGGCGACTTACTGCAGACCCAAGAAGCTAAGCACACCCTGGTTGGTAAATAGTTCAGTCAACAAGGCAGCGACAAAACCAATCATGGCTAAGCGACCATTCCAGATTTCTGCTTGAGGAGTAAAGCCAGTTTTCCAAGCATTGCGCTCTGCGGGATCGGTGATGGGAGGAGTAGGTGCGTTATTCATCCTTGCTAGTCCTTTCGTTGTTACTTTGTTTGTTCATTCACTCTTTCATATTAAGTAATGTAACGTATCTTCCCTGTGGCTCTATACCTCTGAGGTTAGAAAATAATATAATTTTGGGTTAACCATTTTGGCTGAGGCACTGATAAAATTTTCTCTACGTTGCTGAGATGACCAGGCTGCGTCCAACGAGAGAACGGATAAAGACGCTCTTTTGTCAAGTTATAGCCGTTTTATGTAAAAAAATGTAACGTATTTACCGAAAAAGGCGATCGCTTAAAATTACAAAATCTTAATAGATAGCTGGTGTAGTTCATCTGTACGGGGAAACTTTCAATTGAGAAAAGTCCAAGCCGGGACGCAAGATAAAATGGCTATAGTGCTTTGACCAGAAGCAGTGGAGGGCAAACGCATGACACTTGCAACCGATGATCGACGACCCCCAATACTCACACCTTATCGGTGGACGATTGACCGCTATCACAAGGCTGTGGAGGCAGGCATCTTTGATGGGCAACCGCTCGAATTATTAGATGGAGAACTGATCGAGATGTCTCCGGAAGGAATCCCTCACGCGGGGGTGAGCAGTGATGGCGCGGACTACCTGCGAGAGATGTTAGGGAGTCAAGTCAAGGTTCGCGAAGCCAAACCGATTACCCTGCCAAACGACTCAGAGCCAGAACCTGATATTGCGATCGTCAAACCCTTGGGAGATCTCTACAAAACGATCGCAACGGCTAGTTTACTTTTGTCACTCTAAACTAGCTATCAAACCGAATAGCCTTGCCAGTTTGGGGGTCAAACAAATGAATTTTGTCTACTGCAATCGCTAACCAAATTTGATCGCCAATTTCTACCCGTTGATCGGGTGGAATTCTCACCTGTAGCGTAGATTCCTCACCCATACTCACGGATAAATAAGTATCATTACCCAGTGCTTCTACCAGGTCAACTTGCACGGGCAGGTTTTTTGGGGCAGGTACGGCAATAGTTAAGTGTTCTGGACGAATACCTAAGGAAAGGGAACGTCCGTTATAGTCTCGTAGAACTGGTTCCCAGGCTTCTGGGAGAGTGAGACGAAACTGGGAATGGTGAATAAGAAGGGGCGCTTTGACTTGTACTGGCAGAAAGTTCATCGGCGGCGAACCGATAAATTCAGCAACGAACTGGTTTGCTGGCCGATTGTATAGTTCTAGTGGAGAGGCAATCTGTTGGATTTGACCTTGATTCATGACAGCGATGCGATCGCCCATAGTCATCGCTTCGGTTTGGTCGTGGGTAACGTAGATAGTAGTGGTACCCAGTTGCCGCTGAAGTTTAACAATTTGACTGCGAGTTTCTGCCCGAAGTTTGGCATCTAGATTAGACAGAGGTTCATCCATCAAAAAGACTTGAGGATTGCGAGAGATGGCACGTCCCAAAGCTACCCGTTGCCTTTGTCCCCCAGATAGCTGCTTAGGCAACCGATTCAACAGAGGCTCAATTTGCAACAACTTAGCAACCATGCGGACTTGAGCATCAACAGCCCTCTCTTTATCAGAGACATAGCGTAGTCCTTTGGGAAGCGATCGCGTCACCCCCACCAATGCATTCTCAACCCATCCAGGCATCTGATCCGCCGATTGCCCTTCCCGACTCCCGACTCCCGACTCTCGACTCCCTAATTCTCTTCGCCGCAATCCAAAGGCAATATTGTCATAAACACTCAAGTGGGGATAAAGGGCATAGTTCTGAAACACCATCGCGATGTCTCGTTCCTTAGGTGGCAAATCATTGACTAATTGCTCTCCCACCCAAATATTGCCGCCTGTCATCTGTTCAAGTCCAGCTAGCAGTCGCAGCAACGTGCTTTTGCCGCAGCCAGAAGGCCCAACGAGCACCATAAACTCGCCATCAGCCACCGTCAGGTTGATGCGTCGCAAAACATTGACGCTGATAGGCTTTTGTACAGATTTGTCAGCCGTAACCAATGCCGCTTCATCCACCGGTGAAACCAGAGGATCTGCTGCTACTGGTGTAATTCGCTCTCCTTTACGACCTGAAAAGCTTTTATAAACGTTTTCTATAACAACCCGCGCCACGATAGATTCCCGTTCCCCTTGTTCAGCTAATTCTTGCCTGTGGCTATGGTGATTGCAATAGCCATTTCTTGCACTACTCTAGGTAAATTTAATGGACAGAGTGAGCAACGAAAGCTATGGCACTCTCTTCGCTTCATCTAACTCCATCCTACTTTGACAAGGCAGTTGATTTTGAATTCAGACACTATTGTTATTTTTGAGCATCAGGAAATTTTGCCATCCATGAGTTGACGCTTTATAATTTGATTAATCAGTCAATCAAAATTAGACCATGCCTCCACGGGATGAGCAAGACTTCGAGAGTCGGCGACAGCAGATTATTGATGGTGCCTTGCAGGTCTTTGCTAGCAAGGGCTTTGAGAAGGCAACGAACAAGGATATTGCTGCGGCGTCGAACATTGGCTCACCAGGTCTGATTTATCACTATTTCAATGACAAAAGCGACCTATTTCAGCAGGTTTTTGAGCAGCGTCTGCCTATGATGCAGTTGTTTGCCAAAAGTGAGGAGATGATGACCAAATCACCACGCGATGCTCTCAGCCTCATAGCCAGCACTTATCTCAAAGCAATGGACGACCCAACTTTAGTTGCGCTCGTCAAGCTGATGCTAGGTGAAGCGATTCGGCAACCCGTGGTGGCTCAAATGCTCAACACGATTGGCCCAGGTCGCGGTTTTGCCTTATTAACTCGGTATTTGGAACAGCAGATGGATGCAGGTGTTCTGCGCCGGATAGACTCAGGTGCGGCAGCACGTTGTTTCTTGGGTCCGTTGCTGGCTTTTGTTGTGACACGCGAAGTGTTTCCGCAGCCAGACGCACAGACACTTACCGCTGAGAAGATGGCAGAAACTGTCGTTGAGGTTTTCCTGCAAGGCATGGAAATGTCTACCTCAGAGGCTAATCGTCAGACCTAGATATCAGTTTGCCTCGATTGAGAGTCTTTTTTTTCGCTGAAAAATTGATTAATCAGTCAATCAAAAAATGTGCAAGAACTTATTGAGGAGAACGGGGTAATCCGGGGTGTCCGCTACCGAGGGCATGGGGGATGGCATGAAGGGCGATCGCCATTAACAGTTGGTGCCGATGGCCGCTTCTCTCGCCTTCGCCAATTAGCTGGATTCGAGCCAATCAAGACGTCTTCCCCGATGGATGTCCTTTGGTTTCGCTTGCCCCAGCTTCCAGAAGATAACCAAAAAGATGTAGGTTTGGAAGGTCGTGCTAGTAACGGTCACCTCTTGGCAATTATTAACCGCCTTGATTACTGGCAAGTGGGCTACGTTATCCCCAAAGGTGGCTATCAGAAACTACGGGAGGCTGGGATAGAAGTATTGCAAAAGTCTATTGCTGAGTTAGCACCTGAGTTTAGCTCACGCCTTCACCACCTGCACGATTGGAGTCAAATATCCTTTCTTTCTGTTGAATCAAGTCGCCTCCCTCGTTGGTATCGCCCTGGTTTGCTGCTGATCGGCGATGCTGCTCATGTGATGTCCCCTGTGGGTGGGGTGGGTATCAACTACGCCATTCAAGATGCTGTTGTCGCGGCGAACGTGCTAAGCACACCTCTCAAAAGTCATGCCCTACATCTATGGGATTTGGCAGAAGTACAGCGCCAACGGGAGTTACCCACACGAATTATCCAAGCCTTTCAATCTTTCATGCAAGAGCAAATCATCAAGGGCGCTCTTGATACTACCAGAAAGTTCACCACCCCAGCTTTCTTGCGCTTGCCAATTGTGCGTAACTTGCCAGCACAGATTATTGCTTTTGGTGTTTGGCCGGTTCATGTCAGCCACTAAAATTGAAGTACCATCTCGTAAGCTAGCAGGACTTACGCAGAACCTCTAAATGTAAGGTGGGCAGTGCCCACCCTACTACTAGCAGTAGCGTTTAAATCAGCAATTTGCGTAAGTCCTGGCTAGATACCATATCCGCAAGAATGCGCCACACTGGATAAATCAACCCTATGAGTAAACCTCTAGATGCGACTCTCTCAGTAGAAATCGCCAAACGCATCAAAAGCAAGGCAAAAAAGTGTTTTGAGAATGCCTACAATGCTGCCTTGTTAACAGAGGGCTGCTTGTATGTCCAAGGTTTTTTAGCAGTAGCTGGAGGGCCTTATCAACCGATCGAGCATAGTTGGATTGAACTTGATAATTCTCTTGTTGATCCAACATTTCCACATCTCAACAAAAAAGCAGAAGACATCTTCTATTTTCCCGTACAACGCTTGAGTGTTAGTGAGCTAAAAGCTGCTGTAGAAGAAGCTAAAGAAGACTATCCAGAAGACGATCCACTCCCTGTTTATGGTGCAATGCCCTACGAATATTATGGCGATAAAATGTTGGGCGGTGCTGATTACTTAATGGTGTATAAAGAGGCAGAGCGTCAGTGCAGGGAGTTAAATAAACCAAAAATCAAGGAGGGACTTTGAGAATTAACTGCTAGAGAAACTGACAACCTTTCAATAAACATGAGGGGGAGAGGGGAAGAAGATAAGGGTAGTGTTTATTTCATGTATAACGAATGCGAAACGTGTTCGTGAACCGCTCTCAACAAAAACTACCCCTCCCCACCGATTATTTAGTTGTTAGATTCAGTTGTTAGAATGTTGTTCTTTCTGTATTGGCTCCCATTTGTTGTACAAATCTTCCAGAAAAGTTCTTTCGTCTATCTCTGTGTCACTCACTACCTCTACTTTGATTGTTGGTAGATACACGCTGTCAAGTATTTCATGTCCATAGGCAACGACTTGACCTAATTTTCCTGTTGCTTTATGGAGTGCGTAGTCGCCGATGTTTAGCATGGTTTTCATGACTTGCAACACGGTTAGTTTTCTTCTGCACACCATAGCAATGGGATCATTGCCTAGCAACATTTCTTAAAGAAAAACTGATAATGTAAATAATCTACACAAATATCTCATAAATCGGACTCGGTTAATTGTTCTAGGAAAATTTATTGAAACTTTTTAGTAAAAAAGTTTCAGTGTTGGGAAAAGTACTTCATTAGCGGGATGAAAACTCTCAGAATATTCAATCATGTTTTGTGATAAGGATAGATGAATTGAGTCAAGCTTTCATTGCTAGAACGGGTTTACAGGAAAGCGATCGCCCCAATTTTAAAGTTACAGTTCGCAATGTTTCCCATTAATGTTGGGATTTTGTCGGTAGTCAGTACTCAGTAGTCAGTGGCAAGGGACAACTTACCACTGACCAATAATAAAAAACCTGAGTTCACGTTATTTAGATTAAATGCACCGTCCCTGATTACAACACTCCTCGAAGCTTGCGGGTATTTTCCACCAAACTTACAGCAAACTGATCGAATCGCTGAGAGAGTTTCTCATCCAAAAGCTTGCCATCCTCACCAAAGGCTTTCCAAGATTGTCCAATGGCGATTTGCTCTGGAATCACCCAGCCATGTACCCAGCGCATGATAATCCGTAGGTCATTGAGGGCGTTACTATTACTCTGACCCCCCAACACACTGATTAAGCCTGTAACTTTACCCGATAGCTGGTCAAAACTCATCAAATCCAAGGTATTTTTGAGAACACCGCTGATGCTACCGTGATATTCCGGTGTCGCCAAAATCAAGCCATCCGCTTCTTGTACTGTTTCCCGCAACCGCATGACATCCGGATAGCCTGGATAGTCACCGCCGCCAGTACAAAACGGCAACTGCATCTGACGTAGGTCAAGGATTTCTGTGGATGCTCCTAAGGCTTGCACGCGCTGGATTGCAACATTGAGCGCTTGATAGCTAGAGGAGTCAGGTCGCAAACTACCGCCAATTCCAACAATTTTTACCATTTCATTAACACTCTTAACTCAAACATCAAACATAAGTGGCTTAACGTTAATCAGCTAGTCTAGCTAACTGCCCTCTATACGTGTATCAAGGGCTTGACCCACAGAGCTTTAAAACGTAGTCGTTATGACTACGTATAATGTAACGAATTTTTCTCAACTTTGTCAACACAGGCAGAGGCAGGGGTGCGCTCATTACTGACTCTGTGAATATACAGAGATATTTTTTAGCGGTATTGAGAAAGTTAAACTAGAGGTTAGTACAGATAGTTCAACTCCAAGTCACGAACTCGAATCGTAAGGCGCTGTACATAAGAGTTAAGTTAAAGCAAGACGAACTAAGGAAATTCTGATGAGGAACAGTTCCTGGATGAAGGCATGGATGGGACATAAACCAACAAGCGGTTCGACAAAAGAAGGGACGAGTAGCGATCGCACCTCAACAAAACACAAGCAACAAGTCGCGCCCATTAAATTCTGGCGTCTTGCTGCCAGCTTACTCATGTTTCAAGGGGTGCTTCTGAGTGCGCCAGTTCAAGCGCAGCAGAAACAGCACAAACCGCTAAGCTATGGGCAGCTATTGCAGAAAGTTAATGCCGGCGAAGTCTCTAAAGTGGAAGTTGACCCAGCGACGAGGATTGCCAAAGTCACTGTTAAGGGTCAAAACGACACACAAGATGTGGTTTTGCTAGAGCAAAATCCGGAGCTGATTCAAAAACTTAGAGAAAAAAAAGTTGACTTTGACGTTCAACCCACTAGTGATAACTCTGCGGCATTAGGGCTGCTAGCCAACGTATTTTTACTCCTATTGTTATTAGCGGGATTAATGATGATCCTGCGTCGCTCTAGCAGTAGCTCAGGTCAAGCCTTGAATTTTGGAAAATCCCGTGCTCGGTTCCAGATGGAAGCGAAAACTGGAGTTTTCTTCAACGATGTTGCAGGAATTGAAGAGGCAAAAGAAGAGCTGCAAGAAGTCGTCACTTTCCTCAAACAACCGGAACGTTTCACGGCAATCGGAGCGAAAATCCCCAAAGGTGTCCTCTTGGTTGGCCCTCCCGGTACTGGGAAAACTTTACTGGCAAAAGCGATCGCAGGAGAAGCAGGAGTTCCCTTCTTTAGCATATCCGGCAGTGAATTTGTCGAAATGTTTGTCGGTGTGGGTGCCTCCCGCGTTCGCGACTTGTTCAAAAAAGCCAAAGAAAACGCCCCCTGTCTAGTCTTCATCGATGAAATTGACGCCGTTGGCAGACAGCGAGGTGCTGGTATCGGTGGTGGCAACGACGAAAGAGAGCAAACCCTCAACCAGTTGCTCACGGAAATGGACGGATTTGAAGGAAATAACGGCGTTATCATCATCGCCGCTACCAACCGACCAGACGTCCTAGATTCGGCACTGTTGCGTCCAGGACGCTTTGATCGACAAGTAATAGTCGATGCCCCTGACTTTAATGGACGCCTGGGAATTTTAGAAGTCCACGCTCGCAACAAAAAGATTGCTTCCGAAGTTTCCCTGGAAGCGATAGCAAGGCGTACCCCTGGATTTACTGGCGCAGACTTAGCTAACCTGCTCAACGAAGCGGCAATTCTAACTGCCCGACGCCGCAAAGATGCAGTCACCATGCTAGAGATTAATGATGCCGTTGACCGGGTTGTAGCTGGGATGGAAGGCACACCCCTGGTAGATAGCAAAAACAAACGTTTAATTGCTTACCACGAAGTTGGGCACGCTGTAATCGGTACTCTCTTGCCTCATGGCGACCCGGTGCAAAAAGTTACCCTGATTCCTCGCGGACAAGCCCGTGGCCTTACCTGGTTTACTCCTAGTGAGGAGATAGGTTTGGACTCGAAGGTTCAGATTTTGGCGCAGATTACGAGGACGCTGGGCGGTAGGGCAGCAGAAGAAGTAATTTTTGGCGATGCAGAAGTGACAACGGGCGCATCTAATGATATAGAGAAGGTCACGGCGAAAGCACGGATGATGGTGACGCGGTTTGGGATGTCCGAGCTTGGCCCACTAGCTCTGGAAAGTCCCAATGAACAAGTGTTCTTAGGTCGGGAGTGGACGAGTCGCTCAGAATATTCGGAGGAAATATCGGCCTCTATTGATGCCCAAGTTAAATCAATTATTGTCCACTGCTACGAGGAAGCGCTACGGATTATCCGGGAAAATCGCACAGTCATCGATCGCCTTGTGGATATATTGATTGACCAGGAAACCATTGAGGGTGACCAGTTTCGTCAGATATTAGCTGAGCATACTCAGTTGCAGGATGAAAAGTTGGTGATTTCTGGGTAATGGGTAATGGGTAATCAGGAGTATTAACCGATTCCTGATTCCCTTTCCCTTTAATCCCGTTGCTGTAAGTGATTAGCGACTTTTCCCGAGCTAGGTTGTTTGGCATACATTGCCCGGAGTACTAGCGCTGGGTCTATATATTGGTTGGCATACTTCACTCCCCAGTGCAGATGAGGGCCAGTAGTACGACCAGTCATCCCCACTCGGCCGATTCTGCCTCCAGATGGCACCGATTGACCTTCCCACATGATGACCCCACCTTCACGGTCAATCATATAACGACGACCATAAGCGGTTTCAACGTGTCCTTTCATGTGGCAGTAGACGTGAGTCCAGTCTCCCGACTGGATCTTAACTGAAGTGCCGCAGGCAGTACCATCAGAAACTTCTACAACCTGACCAGCCCACCAGTTGCGGATATAGCTTCCTTCGGGAGCTGCCATGTCTAAGCCTCGATGAAATTCTGTTCCTGAGCCGCCTGTGGCAGAGCGCCGATAGCCGAAGCTAGAGGTGTAGGCTTGAAAATTTTCTACAGGGAAGGAACCCGCTTGCCATGAATTTCGGTTGGCTGCCTGCGCTGAGCTAGGTTGTAATGCTTTGACCCGATCAGCTGCAATTCCTCCGAGTGTAATTACACTAATTAAAGTCAGCCCAGCCAACAGTAAAAGGCTTGAGAGTGAACCGTTGCGCTTTGGGTTGGGTCGGGGCTTGGACACTTGCTGCATTTGTTCGTTCTCATAAACTTTTGATTACGTTCGGTAGCTGACACCTGATGCAACACTTTCGTTCCTTTGTACTTGCCTTGTAGGAAAGATACTTGGCTTTGTGGATTTTTAGCCACATAGAATTAATACCTCGCAAGATCCTACTCTAG